>NZ_AP027368.1:4041046-4351896 GCF_030296015.1 Ferrimonas sp. YFM | reverse complement strand
GCTAAATATAAATACATGACCTGACCCCCGGTTTACCCTGCAGCTGTGACCTACCATTACGAGACTTCGTAACTGCCTGAGCGTTTCCATGTCTTCCGAACTGCGCTTTTTCTATGAGGTGACCCAGCGGCTGTCTGGCAGCCTTCAGCTGGAGTGCTCCCTCCAATCCTGCCTGGAGTATCTGGCGGACCACATTCCGGTGGACGGCATCTACATCAACATCTTTGTGGCGGAAAGCCAGGAGATACAGATGTTGGCCCATGCCAATGCCGGCGGTGGCCAGCTGCTGGACCGGCGCATCGCCCTGACGCCGGAGATGTGTGAGGGGCTGACGGACAGGGAGCGCCCACCCATCCGCATCCTCAATGCCATAGAGCAGGACAGTGTGACCCATCATGTGTTGTCTCAGCTGATCCCCGACGCCAAATCCGTGATGCTGCTGCGGATGCGTTGCGACGACTTTCACCTCGGGGTGGTGGGGCTCTATTCCAGAGAGGAGCACAGTTTCCGCCCCCGCCACGGGGATCTGCTGCAGTCACTGCATCAGCCCTTCGCCATGGTCACCGCCTTCAACCTGCAGGGGCGCAACCTGCTGGCGGAGAAGGCGCAGTTGGAAGCGGAGAACCGCAGCCTGCGTCGGACCATGGACAGCCGGGATGAGGTGATTGGCGCCCACGCCGGACTTAAGCAGGTGATGGAGCAGGTGGAAGCCATTGCCCCCCTGGACAGCACGGTGCTGATTCAGGGGGAGACCGGCAGCGGTAAAGAGGTGATCGCCAACGCCATCCACGTACGCTCGGCCCGGGCCGGCCGTCCCTTCGTCAAGGTCAACTGCGGTGCCATCCCGGACAGCCTGATCGATTCCGAACTCTTCGGCTACGAGAAGGGGGCCTTTACCGGCGCCGAGAAGCGCAAGCAGGGCTATTTCGAGCAGGCCAATGGCGGCACCATCTTCCTGGATGAGCTGGGTGAATTGCCCCTGTCTGCCCAGGTGCGACTGCTCAGGGTACTGCAGAGCCGCACCATAGTAAGGGTTGGCGGGGTGGAGCCGGTGGAGCTGGATATCCGGGTGGTGGCCGCCACCCACAGGGATCTGCAACAGATGGTCCGGGCCGGCGGGTTCCGGGAAGATCTCTGGTACCGACTCAACGTGTTCCCCATCGCCATCCCCGCCTTGCGTCAGCGCCGGGGAGACGTTCCCCTGCTGGTGCATCATCTGCTGGAGCAGTTCCGGGTGCGCTTCAAACTGGAGCGGCTCCCCACCATAGCGCCGGAGCAATTGTCCCGACTGCAGAACTACGACTGGCCGGGCAATGTGCGAGAGCTGGTGAATGCGGTGGAGCGGGCGATGATCCAATCCAGGGGCGGCCCCCTGCTGTTCGACTTCCTGGCACCGGGCAAGCACGATCAGGTGCCTATTGCGTCCGGCGGCGAGACCGTGGTGATTGACCCCAGCCGCGCCGGGGATCATCTGGTACCCCTGGACACCATGACCGCCAAGTACATCGAGCACGCCCTGCGCCTGACCGGCGGTAAGATCCACGGGCCGGGGGGCGCCGCCGAGCGGCTGGAGATCCACCCCAATACCCTGCGCAGCCGGATGAAGAAGCTGGGATTGATGTAGGGCAGTCGAGACAGGAAAAGCCGGGCAGTGAGCCCGGCTTTTTTTTGAGCCGCGCCCATAAAAAAGCCACCGCGCGAAGCGGTGGCAAAAGGGTCAGGAAAATTGAACAGGGGAGAACGGGTTAGAAGTAGTAACCGAAGTTGATGTTGATACGCTGGTCCCAGCCATCGCCGGCCTGAGGCAGGCCTACGTGGTCATCCATCTTGGTGGAGAAGGTCATGTTCTTACCCTGGATGAAGTCAGCCATGATGTAGACAGGACCGGCGGAAATGGCGGCACCGGTGACGTTCTGGAAGCTGTCATCGAAGCTGCTGTCATCGGTATCCGGGGTCAGCATGCCGAAGTCGTTGTAGAACTTGATGCTGCCGAAGCTGGTGGGGATGGTCTTGGCGATGTTGAAGGAGTAGATCTGCGCCTTGGACGCCACTTCATACTGCCAGCCGGCGCCGCCCAGACCGATCTTGTTGTTGTCCATGCCTTCTGGGTTCTCGGCATCGAACTCGTACTGCATCGCCTGAAGCTGCAGGTTCCAGCCCTGGTAGCTGGCGTCCATGTGCAGGGCCACGGCGTAGCGGTCGCCGTTCTTCTCGGTCTTGGTGTTGTAGATCTGGCCGTACTCCAGGGAGTAACCGGCTTTGACGGTCAGCTCGCCGCTGCTGTGCTTGTACACCTGGCGCAGGTTCAGCTGGTTGGTTTCCTGGTTGTTGTACTCGGTGCCGTTGACCACGCCATTGTAGATGTCGGGCGCGTAGGCCTTGTTGTCACCGGAGTTGTATTCGCCATTCTTGTAGAAACCAAACTCTGTGGTCAGGTCACCACTGTGGTGAACCGCCTTGGCGCCCACATCGAAGTCATCCTCGAAGCCCAGGTAGTAGGGCAGGCCGAACCACCAGCTGTTGGAGATGAAGCCGGGGTTACCAAAGGGGGTTTTGTTTACACCCAGCTGGATCTGCAGGTCGTCGTTCATCTGGTAGTAGCCGTAGCCCCACTTGATGAAGTGTTTGCCGGAGGCGAAGCGATATTCGCTGGAGAGGCCCCACTTTCCGTGAGTGCCGTCAAACTTCAGGGTCAGAACGTCGAAATTAAAATCGCCGCCCTTGTCTTTCTGCTGGTCATCGTAAAAACGAAGGCCGTAATTAACGCGAACGGAGCCGCCGATATTCATTCCATCTTCAGCCGCGGCATTCATCGCGAACATAGAGGAGAACAGAGCGGAGATCACCAAAGCTGATTTGGTCAAACGCATGGGCATCATCATATTTACCTATAGAGTGTTTTTTGTTGTGGTAAATAGAGAGCAGGGGACGTGCCAAAAGAGAAAATACCCCTTTAGTTGGGGGATTGTTTGAATTGCGAAGGGGATTGACGAAATATGGTGATTGCTGCGTCACCATATTTCGTATTTTCAACGATATTTCAAGGTCACAGAATCAGCTTGTCAGCAGATAGGCGAGGAATCCGGCCCAGCTGATCCCCAGCAGAATCCAGGGCAGGGGCTGTGATTTGCTGTCACTGGTTTCGGCTTGAGCCACCGCTTCAGGCTCGGCGTCAGCCTTGGCCCGGACCTGCTTCTTTTTCAGCTTATCCCGCTCACGGGCTTTGGCCTTCTCGCGCTTCTTGTATTCGGCGATCCCCTTCTCGATCCCCTTGGCGATGAGTCGGGTCTGCTCTTTGGTCTGCCCCGGCTTCTGGGTGGCCCGGGCGATCTTCTCCGCTTCTGCCACCACCTGGGGGGAGGGAGTGTGTTGATCTTTCTTGCTCATGGGAACTCTGTCGTGATGCTGGAAGGGCAGTGTACCCCTGCCGACGGGACAAAGAAACAGGGCCCCGACCGGGGCCCTGTGGTGCTTGGCTTGGATCAGTGACCGTGAACCGTGTCGATGCCGAAGGTCTTGCCCTCTGCGTGACAGGTGGCACAGCTCTCTACCGGCAGGTCAGCACTGCTGTCCGGAGCCGTTGCGGTGGTGGCCCCATTGCTTTCGAAGTGAGCCAGGGCCGCTGCGTCGGAATGGGCATGACAGCTGCGGCAACTCTCGGCGACCGGGGTGATGTACTGATCGGTGCCGATGGCGATGGCGCGCTTGCCGGAGGTCAGGCCGCCGTCGGCGGCAAACAGAGACTGGCCTTCGGTGTGGCAGGCGCCGCAGTCGGCGATGCTGGCTGGGTAGCCCTGAAGTTCGCCGTCACCATTGAGGTACACCCCGCCCGCTTCTTCGCTGTCCCAGGCTCCGCTGTGATAGCGGTGTACCACGGTGAACAGATCCCGGTTGGCGTACGTCAGGCCAGGTATGGCCGTGAAGCTGCCATCGTCGTTGATCAGGTTCACCTGGGGATGGAAGGAGCCTGCCCAGGTGCTGTTGTGACAATGCATGCACTGGGTGAACTCGGTGGCGCCATGGGTGCCTTTTACATGGGTCAGGTTGTCGTGGCAGGCGTTACAGCTGGCCTCGGTGACCGTCACCCGATCAGGCTGGCTGTGGCGAGCCGGAGTGGGATCGCCGCCATCCAGGTTGTAGTAGGCCACCGGCGCCAGGTTGGCGTAGCCGATGCCGTCCGCCTCGCAGGGCATGGCCATGCCCGCCTCACCGCAGAACTGCACTTCGGCGGTCAGGTAGATGGTACCGGTGAGGCTGGCGTCGGCCAGATCTCTGGCCACCGTCAATACGCCTCCGGTCAGGCTGACTCTGTCGCCGTGGATATCCAGGGTGGTACTGCGGGTGACCACGCCGTCGCTGGCCACATTACCCAGCAGAATGCCGCGGCCCGTGTTGGTCATGTAGGGGGTGAAGTCAAAGTCGTCTGCCGCCGGGGCGCCATTGAAGCTGAGGTTGGCGGTGACCGTCAGGGTGCTCAGGCCATCGTCGATGCCGTTGTCGCTGACCGCCGCCGAGGTGAACTCAAACGCCATCCCTGGAGTGGCCGCCATCATGGCACGGCGCATCGGCATGTGGTTGTCTGCCACCGTCCCGGGCAGGCCAGGTCCGGCGGGAGGCGCGTCCATGCCGTGACAGCTGTTACAGCCCCGGTCTGTGCCGACGGTGCTGATGTGGTTGGCTGCGGCTTCGCTGGTGTGACAGGCCTGACAGGCCTGGCCCCAGACATTGGCTTGCCAGCTGTCCATCTCACCGTGGCAATGCTGGCATTGGAACAGTTCCGCCGGATAGCCAAGGGTGTCATACCCCTCCAGGGCCGCCGCATGGATACCGTGAATCATCGGCGCGAAGTCTGCGCCCCCCAGAGCCGGGGTATGGCAGGCGACGCACTGCTCCACCTTCTGGTAGTTGCCGTGGCGTGATATGGAGGCGAATCGGTCGTCCCCTTCCGGGTAGCCGTCCAGGGCACCGTGGCACTGGATACAGGCGGCGTTGGCCACACTGTCTTTGACCGAAACGGCGTCCGCTCCGGTGGCGGGTATGAAGTCCTTGGGCTGGGACATTACCTTGTCCTCCACCCCTTCGCCGTCGCTGTTGGTCAGATCGTAGGCGCGGATCACCACCCGGTGCAGGGCGTTGGCGTCACCATCCGTCAGGATGACAGGTGCGCTGCCGTCGTGGCTCCAGCTGCCTGTGTAGCGGCCCGGATTGTCCGGATCTTCCATCAGGGTGCAGGCATTGACCTCACTGCCCCTGGAGGTTGTGCTGCCCGTTGGGGTGCAGAACATGGAGCTGCCAAAACCGTTGGCCTGGGTATGGCTGATCCACTGCACCGGAGCGCCACTGTCGCTGCTGTTGGCGGTCTGGTTCATCACATAGAGGGCGATACGGGACAGGCCGACCAGGGGCACGGATTCACCCCGCTCGTTTTTGCCGGAGGCGGTGAAGGCCAGGGCAAAGGGATCGGCCCCGGTGACTGTGATGCTCTCCAGGGTCAAAGTGACGTCCGAGGCCAGCTCGGCGCCTCGGGTGAAACCGTCACTGGGCAGCCCGGGATCCCCTGGAGGTCCGGGAGGCCCCTCAGGCCCTGGGGCACCGTCTGCGCCATCGTCGCCGTCACAGGCGCTCAGCATTAAAGAAGAACCCACCAGCAGGGCGAGTCCCAAGCGGTTCCAACTGCTCATCATTACTCTCCTTTTTGTCCTTATCGGGAGGTGCCCCTAAAAGGTAGTTGAGCTTGGTTCGGCCCGACAGGAAAAAACCACAAAAAAGTTCAGGAGAATAATGTCTTACTGTTTTAGTCGGATACTCGGGGTGGCGAGGTTATCTTCGGGTGACAGCACAGGTAGCCGGAAGCCAGCCAGCGCCGGTAGGCGCAATTGACGCAGGAGCGAAGCTGGTCATCCACCTGCTCATCCTCATCATCCGGCTGAAATCTGCGGCACTGCTGTGCCCTGAATCGGCTTGTGTCCAGCTCCATGGTGTGGATTCCTCAATAGCTGTGCAGGTGGCGTTTCTGGGCATTGACCCAATGTTGTCCTTCACGGGACACCAGCAGGGTCATGCGGTGATTGAGCAGCACTGCCTTGCGCTTTCCCTCGAGGCACACCCGCTCTGTGGGGGAGAGTGATTCGTGGCTGAGAGACAGCACCTGATCCAGGGCGGTCTCTCTGAGCAGTTGGGCGACGGTAAAGTGCTCCCCCTCTGCTGGCGCCTGAAACTGCCCTTTATATCGGCCGTCGTTGCCGCCGAGTCGGAGGCCGATTCCCGCCAGGGCGCCGATGATGCCGTCGCCGGTTCCGCCATGTTCCGACAGCAGGGCGCCGCAGCGTTCGGCCATCTCATAGGCCTGTGTCTTGGTGAGTACCTCGCTCTTGGCCCGATAGCCGAAGGCGATCAGGGCGCGGCGACTGGCATCATCGCCCCCCTGATACAGGCAAAGGCCGGGATCGGAGCCGGCGGCGGACTCCTTGTTCAGGTGGTCGATGGCCAGGTTGCGAATGGTGGCGACAGCCCCGGGCTGGCGTATGGCAAAGCACATGGCGCTGTTGTGGGAGGTGTAGGGAATCGATTCATGGACATAGAGTTGATGGCGGGTCACGGCGCTGCAACGCCCCAACCCCAGCTGCTGAATGTGCGCCGCCAGCTCCTCGGCCAGTTCGCCGGTTCCCTTGGTGCCGATCTGGTCTGTGTCGTCTATGCAAAGGTAGAGGATCATTGTGGTTGCCTCCGGGGTGAGATCAGTTGGTGGTGCGCCAGCAGCGACATCAGCGGGGGCACCGCCAGGGCGCCGAGCAGGCTGAACAGGCAGCCTCCCAGTCCTTTCCAGGCCAGTTGGGCGGCGATCACCGAGGGGTCGGCCCCGGCGAGATGGAGCTCCACACCGCCCTTGAGCAGCCAGGCGGTCAGTCCGGCCAGGGCAACCAGTATCGCCTGAATGCGAAACCAGGGCGCCTGGGGAAGGAACAGCAGGGCCGCCTCCATGGCCAGGGCGGGCAAGGCAAATTTCAATATCACCAGCGGGCCCCCTTTGCCGACGCCGAGCACCAGGGCCAACAAACCGGCCATCAGGCCACAATAGAGCACACTGCCCCTGACGGGCACCAGACCCCTGGCCAGCAGCAGGATCAGCACCAGCAGGAACATGGAGTGGCCAGCCAGCCCAAGTTTCAGTCGAAGCAGGGACTTAAGGCCCACCATCAGCAGCGCCAGGGCACCGAGAAGTATGGCGTCGGCCAGGGGGAGTTTGGTCATTGGGGGCCTCCATTGGGAAGTGGGTCAGGGTGGCATCCGGGCGATAGCCGCGGGCCTGAAGGGCGGTTGCCTGCTGCTGAGAGAGTCGAATCACCCGAATCAGCAGAGGCAGCAGCACCAGTTTCGTCAGCGCCTGCCAGGCTTTGGGACGCCAGAACTGGCTTGGGGCCAGGGGGTGTCCCCGCCATAGTTGCAGCTGGTAGAGTTCGGTGGCTTCACGGGTCAGTCTGGGTAACAGGCTCAGGGTGGTGGAGAGGATGAGTGCCTGATGGCTGCTCAGAATCCCTCTTAAGGCACGCACCACCTGATGAGACTGGGTGCTGAGAAAAAACCACAGGCCCGGAAGCAGCATCAGCATCATCCGGCTCCAGACCAGGGCGGCGGCGGTGAGTCCGCCAGGGCCAAACTTCAGCAGATAGAGCAGGGCGATCACCGTCCCCTGAACCGGGGCGATGTATCTGAGTTGCCACAGGGCAGCGGTACCCTTTGGGCAGCGCGCGGTGGCCCAGAGCAGCAGCAGCGCCATTGGGGGCAGTAACCACGGCGGCCCCAACAGCACCAGGGAGGTGGCCAGCGGGGTCACCACCAGCTTGAAGCGGGTCCGGACTAAGGGGTCATAGCGCAACAAGCTTATCCTCCTGGATCTGCCACTGGCGGATGCCTGCCTCAATGGGATGATGACTGGTGATCAGCACGCTTCCCCCCGCTGCTACCTGCCCCTGCAACGCCAACCACAGACGCTGGCGACTGTCGCCATCTAGGCCGGCGAAGGGATCGTCCAGAATCAACAGATCCGGCTCCAGGCAGAGTTGTGCGGCGATGGCCACCAGGTGTTGCTGGCCGTAAGATAGGGTCTGGGGAGAGCGCTCTGCCAGATGGCTCAGCCCCAGCTGCGTCAGTTGTTGCAGGATGCGCGGGTGCGCCTGGGCTTCACTCAGGCCCTGAAGGCAGAGACCGAAGGCCAGTTCGTCAGACAGGGTACAGGCACTGAGTTGATGGGAGGGGGATTGGCACACCAACGCCAGCCGGCAGCCGCCTCGAACCTCGATGCCATCGGGGCGGGCGCTGCCCAGGCCGGCAATGGCCCGGGCCAGGGTGGTTTTGCCGCTGCCATTGGCACCGCAGATGATCGCCACTTCCCCCTGTGCCAGAGAGAGGTCAGAGAGCGACAGTCGGCGCTCGGCCAGGGCAAGCGTGCCGCTCAGACGCAGGCAACTTGGTCCCGGCTTCAGATCTGGCCAGGGGGGGACTGAGGAGTGTGTGGGTGCTGCCGAAGTCAGCCCCTCCCGGGTCAGGGTCAGGGTACGGTCACACAGGTCCTTATAGGGGGCGTAGCAGTGATCGCTGATCACCAGGGCTACCCCCCGTCGTTTCAGATCGAGCAGCAGAGGCTTGAGCGTGCGGAAGCCCGCCTCATCCAATTGCCCCCAGGGCTCGTCCAGCAGCAGCAGTTGCGGATGCGCCACCAACTGACAGGCCAGCAGCAACCGGTACTGCTGACCCAGTGAGAGCGCCCGGCAAGGGTGGGTGAAGGGCAGATCCAAACCGACGCTGTCCAGGGCCTGGCGGACCCTGGGCACCATGGCATCCGGTGCCATACCCAGGTTTTCCAGCCACAGGGCCACCTCAGGGCCGATCATCTCCCGTACCAGCTGCAGGTCAGGGTCCTGCATCACCAGGGCGGCTCTGCCGTTGATCTTGATCTGGCCAGAGTCCGGCGCCAGCAATCCGGCCATCAACTGCAGCAGGCTGCTTTTGCCGATGCCGGTATCCCCCCGGATCAGCAGTGCCTCACCGGGGGCGAGGCACAGATCCAGGGGGGACCAGAGTGGTGCCCCCATGCGTTTCAGGGTGACCCCGGACAGGGTCAGAAGGTCCCGGGTCAGAAGCTGCCCCTCAGGCTAAGCATCCACTGGCGACCCGCCGCCGGCAGATCTTCGCTCTGCTCATACTCCTGGTCCAGCAGGTTGGTGGCAGTCAGTTGCCAGGAGAGCCCATCCCAGGGAAGGGGCTGACTCAGGCTGAGATCCACCAGGCTGTAGTCTTCAACATCCACCGGACCATTGGCGTCGTAGTAGACCTGGTCCATCACCCGCTGGGCGTCCAGGCGCGCCTTGAATGCCCAGGGCAGCCGAGCCAGCAGGCTGACCTTGACCATATGGGTCGGACGGTTCTGCAACTGCTCACGGTTCTGGTCGTCCTCGCCGCGGTTTTCCGCATCCAGATAGCTGTAGCTGAGATCGATATCCAGGTCATCCAGGCTGCGGTTGCTCAGCAACAGATCGGCTCCGCGGAAACGGTATTCGGCATAGTTGCGATACACATCCTCCATGTCCTTCTCGATGTAATCGTCCACATCGGTATGATAGAGGGAGAGCTGCCAGCTGGTGGCGGCGGTCAGTTGTTGGCTGATGCCCACCTCAAATTGAACCGTGGTCTCCGGGGTCAAATCCGGGTTGGCACCGCTGCCCTCGTAGAGGTTACGCAGGGTGGGGAAGCGCACTTTTCTATTGGCGGAACCGAACAGCCTGGTGTCCGGATCGATCAGGTAGTAACCGGAGGCCAGGGCGGAGTAGCGGTTCTTCTCTTCGAGATCGCTGCGATGCCAGCCGGCGGAGAGGGTGGCGCCGTAGTTGCCGTCGGCCAGCCATTGATACTCCATCACCAGGCTGGTGAGGTTCTGGCTTTCGTCCAGTTGGGTGATGCTGGACTGACCGCTGCCGCCGCCAGTACCACCACCGGTACCCCCACCGGTACCGCCACCGGTACCGCCACCAGTGCCGCCGCCTGTGCCGCCGCCTGTGCCACCTCCTGAGCCGTTGCCGCCGGCGAGGGCGGGTACGCTCTTGTTGCTGCCCCCGGAGCCGGCCAGCTTGGTGACCGTTCCCTGGTACTGCTGGTTCTCCAGAATGGCGGCGGCGGTCAGTAGGTGGTGATCGCCCTGCAGCAGCCACTGCAGGTTGACCCCCTGGTTGACCGCCTTGGAATCACTGGTCTGTTTCAGATCCTGGTAGTCGGCGTCGTTAAAGCGGTTTTCCAACTTGTCTTGCCAGTTGTAGTAAGCGAAGCCACGCAGACCACCCATCTCTCCCAGGCGATGGGAGAAGGTCAACTGGACTCCCCCCTTCTCCAGATCGTCCACCCGCTCATACTTCACCTTACTGTCTGCCAACCGACCGATGCGGGCAGGCTTGCCCCACTCAGCCTCTTCATATTCGGCGGTCAGGCCGAGGCGGGTATCATCGCTCAGTTGCCAGTGACCACTGCCGTAGAGGCTGTTGCTGCGGTTGTCGCTGTTGTCTCTCAGGCCGCCCTGCTCTTCGGGTGCAGGCTGAAAGTCATCGGGCAGGGGAAAGCCATCCTGACCATGACCCGAGTAGGAGAGCAGCAGATCGCCCTGCTTGCTCTCTGTGGCCACCGAGGCGCCCGCCTGCCAGCGGTCATCATTGCCCAGTCCGGCGTGAGCGGAGAGGGCCTGCTGATCGCCGCCGGTACGGGTGATCACATTGATCACCCCGGCATTGCCGCCGGTGCCATACAGCAGAGATCCGGCGCCCATGGAGACCTGGATCTCCTGGATGCGGTCGGCGGGGATCAGGCTGGGGTCAAACTGGCCGTCATAGCTGGAGTTGGCCGGCACACCATTGACCAGCAGCAGCACATGGCGGGTCTTGAAGCCACGCATATCCACCCTGGGCCGCCCTTCGCCGCCGGTGCGGACGTAGACGCCTGGCAGGGTCGCCAGGGCCTGATCCAGGGTCACCACTCCCTGATCCAGCAACTGTTGCTGATCAATGCTGAAGCTGGTGGTGGCCAGTTGCTGGGGGGCGGGGGCATCACCGGAGACGACGATCACCTCCTGGACATTGAAAAACTGATCAGACTGGGCTGTGGCGAAGGGGGAGCACAGGCCGAAGGCGATGGCCCAGGACAGGGGGTGTAACCGCATAGTGAGTGAATTCCTGACAAGAAAAGCGAGACCGAATGGGTCCATTTTTTCAGTCGGGTTCACGGTTTTTCAATCGCGCCCTCTTTGCTCTTAGAGTTGGATCAACACCAAATCATGTAAAGGGGAAGGGATGACCTAAAATAACAGCGCCTCATGGACACAATGTCCCAACCTGGACGATGTGGCCGACCTTTTGTCTCATGGGCAAAAAAAACGGGGGCCCGAAGGCACCCCGGCTAAGGATGAAATGATGAACAGACAGGACAGTCATCTATAAGACCCGCTTATTCGCCGGGGTATTTCATTCAATTGGCCTTTTTTTGGTTGGGGGCCTGAAAAGGGCAAGATATGCTAAGTCCAACGAGCCTCCGACTGTGGATCCCCCATGAAGTTTTATCGCCGCCTCTGCCCCATCGAAGCCATCAGTTTTGATCTGGATGACACCCTGTACAACAACAAGCCGGTGTTGTTGGCGGCGGAGTCCCGGTTGATGGCTTGGCTGGGGCACCATTTTCACTCAAAGGCCGCCGACACCGCCTGGTGGCGCGAGCAGAAGCTGCAGGTGCTGCTGTCACAGCCCGAGTTGAGGCACGACACCACCAAGCTGCGTCATTACACCCTGGAGACAGGGCTGAAAATTCTGGGTGCACCGCCGTGTGAAGCCCAGGAGCTGGCGGACGGGGCCATGGCCAACTTCCTGGAGTGGCGCTCACAAATCCACCTGGCGCCAGAGGTGAAGCGGGTCCTGATGACTCTGGCTCAGCGGCGCCCCTTGGTGGCCATAACCAATGGCAACGCCAGCCTGGCGCGCTTCTGGCCGGATGCGCCGTTTCAGTTCAGCGTCCACGCCGGTCCAGATGGCCGCATGAAGCCGGACAAGGATCTGTTCCTCTCCACCCTGGAGCGGCTGAGTATTCCCGCGGATGCTCTGCTGCACATCGGCGACCACCCCAGAGCAGACATTCAGGGTGCCAACCGGGTTGGCTGTCAGAGTGGCTGGTTGACCCCGCCCTATGGTCAGGCGGCCAGACCCATGGGGCAAAGCCTGCCCACCTTCAGCTTCAGTCAACTGGAGCAACTGTTACAATTGCCCCTCTGAGTACTGGTTAAATATTCAGTGTTTTTGGTATAGTGCCTTTTTTGTCCCCGGAGCCCCATCATGACTGCAGCACACTCTCACCCCCTTCTCGACTCGCTCAACGAAAAGCAGCGGGCGGCGGTGGAGTCGGCGCCGGGCTCCGTGCTGGTGCTGGCCGGGGCCGGAAGTGGCAAAACCCGGGTGCTGACCCATCGCATCGCCTGGTTGCTCAATGATCAGGGTGAGAGTCCTTTCGCCATCCTGGCGGTGACCTTCACCAACAAGGCGGCGGCGGAGATGCGCGGCCGGATTGAGTCCCTGGTCGGGGGGCCCATGAACCGGATGTGGATCGGCACCTTCCACGGCCTGGCGCACCGGCTGCTCAGGGCCCATCATCAGGAAGCGGGGCTGCCGGAAGGGTTCCAGATCCTGGACGCGGATGACCAGTACCGGATGATTCGCCGCATCCTCAAGAGCCTGGATCTCGATGAGAAGCGCTGGCCTCCCCGTCAGGCCATGGGTTACATCAATGCCAAGAAGGATGACGGGCTGCGTCCCAAGCACATCGATGCCAGTCACCACCCCATGGAGCAGACCCTGCTGCGGATCTACACCACCTATCAGGACGCCTGCGATCGGGCCGGCCTGGTGGACTTTGCCGAGCTGCTGCTGCGTGCCCATGAGCTGTGGCTGAACCACCCCCATATCCTGGCTCACTACCAGGGTCGCTTCCGCCACCTGCTGGTGGACGAATTTCAGGACACCAACGCCATCCAGTACGCCTGGATCCGTCTGCTGGCGGGCAACACCACCAATGTGATGATCGTCGGCGACGACGACCAGTCCATCTACGGTTGGCGCGGCGCCAAAGTGGAGAACCTGTCCAAGTTCCTGGATGATTTCCCCGGCTCCCAGGTGATCCGCCTGGAGCAGAACTACCGCTCCACCGCCAACATCCTGGCCGCCTCCAACACCCTGATCGCCAACAACGCCGAGCGCATGGGAAAGGAGCTGTGGACCGAAGGACGGGATGGCGACCTGATCTCGGTGTTCCAAGCCTTCAACGAGCTGGAGGAGGCGCGCTTTATTGTCAGCCGCATCCGGCAGCATCTGGAGCAGGGCGGCGCCCTCTCCGACTGTGCCGTGCTCTATCGCTCCAACGCCCAGTCCCGGGTGTTGGAGGAGGCGCTGCTGCATCAGCAGGTGGCTTACCGCATCTATGGCGGGCTGCGCTTCTTCGAGCGCCAGGAGATCAAGGACGCCC
Source organism: Ferrimonas sp. YFM (assembly GCF_030296015.1). NCBI lineage: Bacteria > Pseudomonadati > Pseudomonadota > Gammaproteobacteria > Alteromonadales > Ferrimonadaceae > Ferrimonas > Ferrimonas sp. YFM. The sequence goes on along the minus strand of NZ_AP027368.1, from coordinate 4,338,354 downwards.
TCTCCTACATGCGCCTGGTGGCCAACCGGGGTGACGATGCCGCCTTCGAGCGGGTGGTCAACACCCCGGCACGGGGCATCGGCGACCGTACCCTGGACATACTGCGCACCACCGCCCGTCAGCATGGGCTCTCCCTGTGGCGCGCCTGCCAGCAACTGCTCAACGAGAAAGCCCTCTCAGGCCGGGCGGCCAATGCGGTGCGCGGCTTCATGTCCCTGGTGGAGGAGCTGGAGGATGAGACCGAGGATCTCAGCCTGAAGCTGGCCACCGACCATGTGATTCAGCACTCCGGGCTGAAAACCATGTATGAGCAGGAAAAAGGCGAGAAGGGCCAGGCCAGGGTGGAGAACTTGCAGGAGCTGGTGACCGCCGCCGGCACCTTCGAGAAGCCCGAGGAAGCGGATGAGATGAGCGATCTCAACGCCTTCCTGGCCCACGCCGCCTTGGAGGCGGGGGAGAATCAGGCCAGCGACAGTGAAGATGCGGTGCAGATGATGACCCTGCACTCCGCCAAGGGCCTGGAGTTTCCCCTGGTGTTCATCTGTGGCGTCGAGGAGGGGATGTTCCCCAGCCAGAAAGCGGTGGAGGAGGGGGACCGCCTGGAGGAGGAGCGTCGCCTCTGCTATGTGGGCATGACCCGGGCGATGGAGAAGCTCTACCTCACCTATGCGGAAAGCCGCCGCATCTACGGTCGGGAGACCTTTGCCAAGGCGTCCCGCTTCCTCAGTGAGATCCCCGAACAGTACCTGGAGCAGATTCGTCCTCAGACCCAGGTGACCCAGGCCAAGGCGGTCAACCGCTTCAGCCGGACCCAGGAGAGCTTCGACAACACCGGCCTGAAGCTGGGGCAGCGGGTCAAGCACCCCAAGTTTGGCGACGGAGTGATCATCAACTACGAAGGCACCGGTCCCCAGAGTCGGGTACAGGTGGCGTTCGACGGCCAAGGGATCAAGTGGCTGGTGGTGGCTTACGCCAGGCTACAACCCGCATAACATCTTGCGCTTATGGGCGCTTCACTGGTGGCGCACAGGGGGGCGGCGGCCCGCCCCCGGCTCGCACAAAGTTCGCCGCAAAACTACGCCTCCAGGACCCATAACCCCTACACTTACACTGAGGTTCTTTCTTGGTGAGGAGGATGGATTATGGGCATTGCTATCAGCGTCAGTGAATACCTGAATCAACAAGGCATCCCCTTTAAGGTGGTGTCACACCCCTACACCGAGTCAGCCCTGCAGTCCGCCATCAGCGCCGGCATCCCCAAGCAGCAGGTGGCCAAGGCCGTGATGCTGGAAGATCATGAGGGGCGCCACCTGATGGCGGTGCTTCCCGCCGATCGCCGCATTCGCCTCAAGCGCCTGGGCGAGATCATGGAGCGGGAGTTCAGCCTGATGGAGGAGGTGGAAGCGGCCCGAAGCTTCCCCGATTGCCAGTTCGGTGCCCTGCCTGCCCTGGGTCAGGCCTACAATCTGCCGGTGGTGGTGGATGATGCCCTGGCGGATCAGGACAGGGTCTACTTTGAGGCCGGGGATCATCAGTTGCTGGTGCAGCTGGACAAGCAAGGCTTTGACAAGGTGATGCGTAAAGACCGCCATGGTCGATTCAGCGTCCAGCCCACGCTGGATTATGGCCAGCGCCGCTGGCTGTAGAGTCGCCGCGCCGGGGTAGATCTGAGTGACGATAAACTCAGAGGCTTGGCGGGGATCACACCGAAGTTGTTACAGTCGTGATCCAGATCAGTGCCCCACCTTGAGAAGCGTGTATTTTGCGGTTACACGTTTCTCAAGGAAGAAGTTAAAGTGCTGTTACTGAAACGAATTTCTATCAGCAAGAAGCTGTGGCTTCTGGTCATTCTCTCCATCATTGCCACCCTGTGGCTGCTTATCTTTTCCGCCAACCTCCTCAAAAGCCGCATCAACGATGCCACGGATCAGGCCCTCAAGGGGCACCTGGATCAGGCGCACTCTCTGGTGACCTTCTATCAGGGGCAGGCGGCTCAATTGGGAGAAGAGCAAGCCAAGTCACAGGCATTGGCGGCTTTGACCCAACTCAGATTCGAGGGTAAGCACTACTTCTGGGTGCTGGACACCGACGGCAAACTGCTGGCCCACCCTCACAAAACAGAGACCTTAGGTCAGGACATCACCCGGGAAACCGACGTTGAAGGCTCCCCCTTCTGGCTGGAGATGGTGAATCTGGGCCGAGGGCCGGGACAGGGCTTCTTGACCTACCACCTCAAGGGCGCTGACGGTCAGCCGGTGGAGAAAACGGCCTATGTGGTCCGTGACAACCAGTGGAACTGGATCATTGGCGCCGGCATAGAACACGCCAGCGGTCAGGCCCTGTTCTGGGATCTGGTGATCAGGCTGATCTGGGTGTCGCTGATCGCCACCGCCGTCACCCAACTGGTGAGTCACTTCGTCCGCCGCGACATCGCCACCGCCATCCACGAGCTGGAGGTGGCCTGTGATGCCATGGCCGACGGCGACCTGAGTGATAAGGACAGCCACCTGCATGACCGTAAGGATGAACTGGGTCATCTTGCTCAGGCTTTGGGTAAGATGCGCCAGTCTCTGGTGACTGTGTTGTCGCAAGTGAAGCGCACCGCCACCGATGCCCAGGAGCAGGCGCTGGCCCTGGCGGATTCGGCCCAGGCCAGCCGTCACTCAATTATCGAGCAGCAGTCTCAGCTGCAGCAGGTGGCCACCGCGGTCAATGAGATGAGTCACACCATCGGTGATGTGGCCAATAACGCCGAGCAAACCGCCACCACCACCCATGCCGCCAGCGCCAGCAGCGAGCAGGGGCAGCAGCGGATGCACCAGGCCGAAGCGCGGATCAATGACCTGGCAGCCAGTGTCGGTGCCAGTGCCGATCGCATCCGCGAACTGCACCAGGGGGTGCAGGCGATCAGTGAGATCACCGATGTGATCAACGGCATCTCCGAACAGACCAACCTGCTGGCCCTCAATGCGGCCATCGAGGCGGCCAGGGCCGGTGAGCAGGGCCGAGGCTTTGCCGTGGTGGCCGATGAGGTGCGGGGTCTGGCGGCCCGCACCCGGGAGTCCACCTCCCAGGTACAGAGCACCATCGAGACACTGCAGAATGGGGCCATGGTGTCCGTGGAAGCCATGGGCAGCTGCACCACCCTGGCCAGCGACAGTGCCGCCGAGAGTAAGGCGATGGCCCTGGAACTGGAACAGGTGGTGAGCCGCATCCGCGATGCCAACGACCGTGCTGGCCAGATCGCCACCGCCTCGGAGCAGCAAAGTGCCGTGGCGGAGGAGATCAACCAGAACCTGATCCGGGCCAATGAGTCCGGCAGTGAGGTGGAGCTCCAGGCTCAGCAGGTGGCCGGACAGAGTCAGGCCCTGTTGGATCATGCGGCATCCCTGCAGAATCAACTGCAGAGATTCAACTTCAGCGGTTAGCAACCCACTGTAAAATCTGATCTGGATCACGCATAATGGCCGCAATTGAACTCTTGAGAGACCGTGCACGGATGATGCTAGCTGTTATGCGTGATCGCCTGGGCCCCTATATGAGGCTGGCCCGGCTGGATCGCCCTATAGGAACCTTCCTGCTGCTTTGGCCCACCCTGTCTGCCATCTGGCTGGCGGCCCACGACGGGGCGCCGGAAACCCGGGTCCTGCTGGTGTTTTTCATCGGTGTCTGGTTGACCCGGGCCAACGGCTGCATCATCAACGATTACGCTGACCGGGATCTGGATGGCCATGTGGAGCGCACCAAGGGGCGCCCCCTGGCCAGCGGTGAACTGCAGCCCTGGGAGGCACTGGCACTGTTCGTGGTGTTGGGGCTTATTTGCTTCTCCCTGGTGCTGACCCTCAATACCCTCACCATCATGATGAGCTTCGTCGGGATCGCCCTGACGGTGATCTACCCCTTCACCAAGCGTTTCTTTCCCGGTCCGCAAATGGTGCTGGGGGTGGTGTGGAGCTGGTCGATCCCCATGGCCTTTGCCGCCCAGACCAACGCGGTGCCTTTGGAAGCCTGGATCATGTTCCTGGCCCACTGGTGCTGGACCGTAGCCTACGACACCATGTATGGCATGGTGGACAAGGAGGATGACCTCAAGGTGGGGATTCGTTCCACCGCCATCTGGTTTGGTGACTGGGATAAGGGCATCATCGCCCTGCTGCAGCTGACCTGTCTTGGGTTGTTGCTGACCCTGGGGTTCCGCCTGGCCCTGCCCTGGCCCTACTTCTCCGCCATGGCGGCCATCGCCGGCCTGTTCCTGTATCAGCACTGGCTGATTCGCCACCGAGACCGGGCCCAGTGTTTCAAGGCGTTCCTCAACAACAACTGGGCGGGCCTGGCACTGTTCACCGGCGTGGTGGCCAGTTACGCCATCAGCTGATATTGAGTTCTGAACAGATAAAAAAACACCGCCATCTGGCGGTGTTTTTTTGGTTCGGGCTGTGGCCTATTTCATAAAGGCGTAGGCATCGCCATAGAGGTGAGCCTCATCGACGCCATGCTGGCGGAACGCCTCACGGGCGGCCCCGGCCATCTCGAAGCGGCCGGCAATGTAGATGTCGTATTCACCCAGTCCCACAAAGTCACTGCAGATGGCGTCGATCACCGTGCCCTGACGTGCCCCCTCTTCGGCTTGGTCAAATACCGGCACAAAGGTCAGGTGGGGCAGTTGCTCTGCCCAGGCGTTGGCTTTCTCTGCCAGGTACATGGCATCCCGGTTACGGCATCCCCAGTAGAGGAAGGTGGTGGTGGTGTCGCCATGGGCGATCAGGGTGTCCATGATGGCGTTGATGTAGGAGAAACCGGTACCGCCGGCCACCAGCAGGCGGGGGCGATCACTCTCCTGGCGCAGGTAAGCGTCGCCAAAGGGCAGCTCCACCTCGATGTTGTCGCTCTGTTGCAGGCGCTCGATCACCTGCATGGCGTAGCTTTCCGCCACCGAGGCGCCGATGTGCAGCTCCAACTGGCTGGTGTCCGACGGGCTGGAGGCGATGGAGAAGGGGCGCTTGTCCTCTTCGCCCATGATTACCGTCAGGTACTGACCGGCCTTGAACTGGACAGGGTGTTGTGGGGTGAGAATGACCTTGAACACGGTGTCGCACAGGGGCGTCACCGAGGCGATGTTACAGCTTATCCTTTGCATTGAGTTCTCATTCTTATTCCGGTTTTGCGGCGCATTGTAGCGCGAACGCCGTCTCCGGGGCCAGTGATGCCCCAGGGCGGCAGTAGGATATTTTCGATGGGGCTAATCGATGCCGAGATCCGCCCAGCGCTCATCCACCCGGCGCTTGACCTCATCATCCATGACGATGGGTTCGCCCCACTCGCGGTCGGTTTCGCCCGGCCACTTGTTGGTGGCGTCGATGCCCATCTTGGAGCCCAGTCCCGCCACCGGCGAGGCAAAGTCCAGGTAGTCGATGGGGGTGTTGTCCACCATCAGGGTGTCCCGGGTGGGATCCACCCTGGTGGTCAGGGCCCAGATGACGTCGTTCCAGTCCCGGGCATTGACGTCGTCGTCGCAGATGATGATGAACTTGGTGTACATGAACTGGCGCAGGAAGCTCCAGGCCCCCATCATCACTCGCTTGGCGTGGCCGGGATACTGCTTCTTGATGGTGATCACCGCCATCCGGTAGCTGCAGCCTTCCGGCGGCAGGTAGAAGTCCTCGATCTCCGGGTACTGCTTCTTGAGGATGGGGACAAACACCTCATTCAGCGCCACACCCAGCATGGCGGGCTCATCCGGTGGACGGCCGGTGTAGGTGCTGTGGTAGATGGCGTCTTTGCGCATGGTGACGTGGGTGACGGTGAACACCGGGAAGCGCTCCACCTCGTTGTAGTAGCCGGTGTGGTCACCATAGGGGCCCTCGTCGGCCTCTTCACCGGGCTCCAGATAGCCCTCGAGGATGATCTCGCTGTGGGCGGGCACATCCAGGTCGTTGCTGATGGACTTGATCACCTCGGTGCGCTCGCCGCGGAGCAGGCCGGCGAAGGCGTACTCACTCATGGCGTCGGGCACCGGGGTCACCGCCCCCAGGATGGTGACAGGATCCGAGCCCAGGGCCACGGACACCGGGTAGCGCTCACCCGGGTGCTTCTCCTGGAAATCCTTGTAGTCCAGGGCGCCGCCCCGGTGGGCCAGCCAGCGCATGATCAGCTTGTTTTTGCCCAGCAGCTGCTGGCGATAGATCCCCAGGTTCTGACGCTTCTGGTTGGGGCCCTTGGTGATGGTCAGGCCCCAGGTAACCAGGGGAGCCACGTCGCCTGGCCAGCAGTGCTGGATCGGTAGCTGGGTCAGATCCACGTCGTCGCCGCTGATCACCACCTGTTGGCAGGGAGCCTTGGAGACCCGCTTGGGCGGCATGTTCAGTGCCTGCTTGAACATGGGCACCTTGGAGATGGCGTCCTTGAAGCCGGAGGGCACCTCGGGCTCCTTGAGGAAGGCCAGCAGTTCGCCCACTTCCCTAAGGGCACTGCTGTCTTCCCGGCCCAGGGCCATGGCCACCCGCTTGGGGGTGCCAAACAGATTGGCCAGCACCGGCATCTGTTTGCCCTTGACGTTCTCAAACAGCAGGGCGGGGCCGCCGCTGCGCAGCACCCGGTCGCTGATCTCGGTCATCTCCAGATGGGGATCCACCTGTTCAGTCACCCGCTTGAGCTCCCCAGCCTGTTCGAGGTGGTTGATGAACTCTCGTATATCCCTGAATTTCATGCGATAGTCTCTACATTGCTGACTGCAATCATTCCCGAAAGTGGTCATGACATCATTGCCCGACAGTATACTGGTCCCAGGGCCGGCTGTCGCCGCCTACAACCCATTGAGATAAGGAAGAGAGATGGACTTAGGTCTTCTAATCGAACTGCTGGGCCCCAGCATCATCTTCGTGGTCTTCGCCCTGGTGGCGGTCTTTACCGCGGTCAAGATCGTGCCCCAGGGGTATGAGTGGAACGTAGAGCGTTTCGGCCGCTACACCACCTCCCTGAAACCCGGTTTGCACCTGATTGTGCCCTTCGTCGACCAGATCGGCGACAAGGTCAACATGATGGAGCGGGTGCTGGACATCCCCAGCCAGGTGGTGATCAGCAAGGACAATGCCAACGTCACCGTGGATGGGGTGACCTTCATCCAGGTGGTGGACGCGGCCCGGGCTTCCTATGAGGTCAACCATCTGGAGAATGCCATCCAGAACCTGGCGATGACCAACCTGAGGACGGTGCTCGGCTCCATGGAGCTGGATGAGATGCTGTCACGTCGTGATGAGATCAACGACCGTCTGCTGGCGGTGGTGGATGCGGCCACCCAGCCTTGGGGGGTGAAAGTCACCCGCATCGAGATCAAGGACATCGCCCCGCCACGGGAGCTGATCGAAGCGATGAATGCCCAGCTGAAGGCGGACCGCTCCAAGCGGGCCGAGATCCTGGAAGCGGAAGGGGTCAAGCAGTCCGCCATCCTCAAGGCGGACGGTGAGAAGCAGGCGGCGGTTCTGCGGGCCGAGGGTGAGCGGCAGGCGGCCTTCCTCGAGGCGGAAGCCCGGGAGCGTCAGGCGGAGGCGGAAGCCAACGCCACCACCACGGTATCCAACGCCATCGCCAAGGGCGATCTGAACGCCATCAACTACTTTATCGCCCAGAAGTACACCGAGGCGCTGTCCAACATAGGCACCGCCGACTCCAGTAAGCTGGTGCTGCTGCCCATGGAGGGCAGTAACCTGGCGGGCTCCGTTGCCGGCATTACCGAGCTGATTGAAACCGTGAGGAAACAGTCGTGATCGATCTCTTCCTCTCCATGAACGCCACCTACTGGCTGATCCTGGGTCTGGTGTTGCTGACCATGGAGCTGCTCGGCTCCGGCGGCTATCTGCTGTGGATAGGCGGGGCGGCCATGGCCACCAGTGTGGTGGCACGACTCAGCGACATCCGGGCGGAGAACCAATGGGTGCTGTTTGCCACCCTGTCGGTATTGTTTACCCTGGCCTGGTACCTGTATCAGCGTCGCCGCGACAAGCTGGGTCGTCAGCGAAGCGGCCTGAATCAGAGGGCCAAAGCCCTGGTGGGCAGCCAGTGCGTGGTGATGACCCAGGTGACCGCTCAGGACGGAAGGGTGAAGCTGGGGGACAGCAGCTGGCTGGCCTGTACCGAGGGTGGCGGCACCCTGGAGCCCGGTGCCAAGGTTCAGGTGGTGCGGGTCGAGGGAACCAAACTGGTGGTGTCTGCCATCGACGCCCAGGAACACCCCTGACAGTCAGATATTTTTCAGAGGGAGCAGTCATCTGCTCCCTTTTTTATTCTCTGCGCACAGGGGAGTGTTTACACTAATTGCGGCCACTTGTTCTGAAGTTGCGGATTCAATCTACCTTTCTAGTCATCATGGGCATTTTTTTGTTTCGGATTGCTGTGAGCCACCTCAGCCCGGGAAAGTGAAGGGCCAGAGGGAAAGAATCACAGAGAGTAGGATCTAAAAGGGAAACTCATCACTCGATTTTAAGGCATTTCCGCCAAGGCGGTGAGCCTGACATTTCTGTAGATTGAATATTGCGTAATTTTAATTTTTGCAAAGTGTCAGTGTGACTTTCGGAATTTCACCATATTTGGATTTAACTGATTTATAAAGTTTGTTTTATTGGGCAGTCCTCGATTTCCCATTCTGCATTTGGCTTAATTGACTCAAGATAAAAAAGGGCCACCCTGAGGGTGGCCAAATTGGATGAGAGTCTCGAAAGACAGAGCCTTCCTGGCTCATCTGGGGCTCCATCGGGTCCCCAGCCCCCGGTGGTGCTATTGGTGACAGTTGTCGCAGCTGTCGCTGGCGTCGGTGTCTTCATGGACCTGATGGCAGTCGGCGCACTCCAGGTTTCCCTGATGAGCCTGATGGGTCTCCCCCTCCAGCTCGGCCAGCGTACCGTGGCACTGGGTACAGGCCTGGTTTTCATGGACCAGATCGCTGCTGGGCACACCGTCGGCGTGGCAGCTTTCGCAGCCGGACATCTCGCTGTGCATATCCGCCAGGGGCTGGGCCGCCAGGGGCCAGGCCAGGCAGGCAGCCAACAGCATGAGTCTAGGTTTCATCATCATTTCCCTTATTGGTTGTTGGATCAGGCCACGGTCATCTGGCCTGCGTAGAGTACGAAGTGGCGCAGGGCAAACACCCCGACCAGGGTCAGCAGGCAACTGGTGACCACCATGGCATTGCTCTGTTTGATCCGCTCCGGCAGCCAGCGATTGAGGGCGGCGGGCACCAGCATGCCGCCGACCACCACCAGTCCCCAGAAGATGGCGGACCAGAAGCCTCCGCCCAGCGCCACCTTGGCGGCCACCAGGCTTTGTCCTCCCGCAAAGGCCAGCCCAATGAAAAAGGCGAACAGCAGGAAGGCTTCGGTGATCACCACAGGGGTTTCCAGGTGGTGCACATAGTGGATGTCTTCATCGGTGGGCTTGTGCTTGAACAGCGCCAGGCTCATCAGGATGGAGGCGCCGATGCCTGAGGAGACCCCGGACACCAGGAACAGGATGGGCAGAATCGGATTGTTCAGCATGGGATAGCCCTTGAGGGCGGACAGCAGGAATCCGGTATAGGCGCCCAGGATGATCGCCAGCAGTGCCAGGGTGTTCTCTATGGGGCGGGCATGGCGACACAGCCAGTTCACCAGCTTGACGAATCTGGGCAGGGCCACATCCAGCTTCTGCAGCGGGCCGGCAAAGGCGATCAGCAGCCACACCAGCAGCACGCCGATGTAAAGCGACGCGGCGATCACCCCCAGGCTCATCACCGAGGTGGGGTTGTAGAACACCATGATCTTCCAGAACTCCAATGGCTTGGTCAGATCCAACACCAGCAGCATCAGGCCGACCATGATCGCCAGAGGACCGACGGCGGCGGCGCCCTGAACGATGCCGCTGTGGTGGGCCGGCAGGCCTTTGTTTTCCAGTTTACGCTTGGTGAGAATGCCCACCAGGGTGGCCCCGGCGGAGACCCCGGCCAGGAACAGGTAGATGGCGATGGGCCAGTGCCACACCAGGGTGTCGAAGTGCAGTACGCTGTCTAAGTTGCTCATCATAGGACTCCCGGCTTCTGACTGGGGATGCGGAACAGTTTGGGGTTGGTGCCCAGGTCCAGTTTGTCGCGGACGGTACGGGCACTGCGCAGCACCGACACCAGCTCGCTGTTGCGATCGTTGAGGTCACCAAAGGTCAGTGCCCCTGTGGGGCAGGCTTCGACGCAGGCGGGCAGTTTGCCCTGGGCCAGGTTGGTTTTGCGGCAGAAGTCGCACTTGTCGGCGGCCTTGGTGACTGGGTTGATGAAACGGACCCGGTAGGGGCAGGCGGCCAGGCAGTACTGGCAACCGACGCACTTGAAGGGGTCCACATCGACGATGCCGGTGGCCTCATCACGGAAGGCGGCGCCTGTGGGGCAGACACTGATGCAGGGGGCATCCTGGCAGTGCTGGCAGCTCTCACGGGTAAAGACGTAATAGGGCTGGTCCTCTTTGTGGTAGGGACCATCGATGTTCAGTTTAAGGCGGCTGACGCCTTCGGGCACCTGATTGACTTCACGGCAGGCCTGCTCGCAGGCGCGGCAACCGATGCACTTGGTCTCATCGTGAATCAGGGCCAGGTTTTTCCCTTGAGCAGAGGACTCGCCTGCCTCGCTGATGCCCACCGCCGCGGCGGCAGCGCACAGGGCGGAACAGCCCAGAAAATCTCGTCTGGTCAGGCTCATAGTGACTCCTTAGCCTTACGGGCGCCGTGACAGTCAACACACAGCTGGGTGCGCTGGGTTTCGCCGATGCCCCGGATGGGATCCTGGCCTGGATGCAGCTGGTGGCAGGCAGCACAGCTCAGCACCTTCTGATGCACATCATGGGTCCAGTCTTCGGCCCTCAGCTTGCCCGGCTTGTGACAGCGGGCGCATCGCTGGTTCTGTACCGTGACATCGGTGACGCTGTCCGGGCCAAAGGTGATCACTGGGGTTTTGTTCTTGGGATGCTGTCCCTTGTCACCATGGCAGCTGGTGCAGGCCAGCCCCTTGCTGCCGATGGAGGCGTGGACTCCCTCCATGGTGCCATTGCGCTTATGGCAGCGCAGGCATTGAGCGGATGGGTCTTTTGCCGCCTGGGCCAGGGGCTGCACCCCAAGCATCAGGGCGCAGCTGACCAGGATCGAAATCAGGCATCGATCTCTCATAATTTCCTCCGGGGAGAGCGGGAGCCCTTGCGGGCGCCCAGGGTGTTCAGTGTTGGTGGTTGATGTGGCGGGGGGCAGTGCTTTTCACCTCCCGCTTCCGTCCTTGAGTCAGATATTCATACATGCCGACAACAATCGCAGAGGCGATATAGGGCAGGGCAACGAACAGAACGAAGAACAGGAACAGATAAGGTATAACGACAGTTAAGAAAGTACCGAAGCTCATAATATCCTCCTGGATTTAAAAAGGGCGTTTCCCTTTCTTGGTTATTATTATCTCCATTTAAATAATAGAAATTACTTGATTGCGATCAATTTAAATCGTGCAAATAAATAAAACCGACCCATTTTTTGATCTGGAAAATATTTCCATTTTTAGGAAAAGTATTCTGCGAAAATCGGATAATTACATAGTTGTCTTTCGGTTTCCTGGCTTTCTATATGTGAATAAGTGCAATAGGTCATTATGATTATCGTAATTCTACGTAAAACCGGCTTTTTTAAGGTTTCCCAAGGAGTCAAATGCACTAAGTGAAAGAGCCGGTTTCAGAAAACGGATAACAGGATTATAAAACTCTCAATTTAAAACTTTAATTATGTGGCGCACTATGGCTAATTAATGCTATTTTAAATTCAAGCTTTTTTGCGAGGGGCTAACCATGTCTGAAGAATATGGAATGGATAAACTTTGTGAGTTAACCCTGTTTAATATTCTGGTGTTTGTTCGACTCTATGGCACCTTGAACTCTCAAGCGGTCGCCAAGCATCTGCAGGTGCCGCCCTCCAAAGTCAGTCGTGCCCTGGCTTCCCTCCGTCAAAGCCTGGGTGACCCGCTGTTCATTCGCCGCCAGTACGGTTTCGAAGCCACGCCCGTGGCGACCCGCATCTTTCCCGAGATGGAACAGTTGCTCAAGCATGCCAAAGCCTTGTCCAGACAGCTGCATCCTGTAGAGCAGGAGAAGCTCAAGGTGGTGCTGAGTGTGCCGGCCCCGTTGCGTGCCGGGCTCACCCAGCATCTGAATTACAGTTGTCACGAACATCAGGCCAGCATCGACCTGGTGACCCGCACCTGGGGCGCCGGAGTTATCGAGGACATGGAGCGAAACCAGGTGGACATCGGCGTATTCTGTTCCGCCCACGGTTACCCCAAGATGGGCAGTGAACTGGTGGCGGAGAATCAGGCCAGTTACCTGGTGGGCTGCGCCGGTCACGACATCTGGCAGGAAGCGCCGCTGACTCTGGAGGCGCTGATGAGCTACCCCCAGGTGGTCACCGAGATGACCGAGGTGAACTCGGAAGAGGACCTGCTGCAACGTACCGCCCGGGCCATGGGGCAGGAGGTGCTGGTGGAGGCTCGGGTAAACAGTCTGGCGGAGCTGGTGGAGATGGTGGCGGACTCAGAGAATCTGTCTGTGGTCTGTGGCAGTCAGGCGGTGGGTTTCCTGCGCTCCGTGTACGGCATTCGGGTGCAACGATTGCCGGAAGAGCTGCGCCGGGTGGTGGTCAAGCACAACTTCGGCGAACAGATGCCAGGGTTCCACATGTTGCAGCGTCCTGGCCATCAGGCACCTGCCTGGCTGGTGGAATCGGTTCGAGAGTTCGTTCGGGATGCCGCTCAGTCGAGGGATTGACCCGGGATCAAAAAAGGCCGCATCAGCGGCCTTTTTTCATGGAGGGTTCTTTAACCCTTGGAGCGCTTCATGGCGGTGAAGAACTCATCGTTGGTCTTGGTCATGGCCAGACGATCGATAAGGAACTCCATCGCTTCCACCTCCTGCATGGGGTGGAGAATCTTGCGCAGGATCCACATCTTCTGCAGCTCATCCTGACTGGTCAGCAGCTCTTCACGGCGGGTGCCGGAGCGGTTGAAGTCGATGGCAGGGAAGACGCGCTTCTCGGCAATCTTACGAGACAGGTGCAGTTCCATGTTACCTGTGCCCTTGAACTCTTCGTAGATCACTTCGTCCATCTTGGAGCCGGTGTCGATCAGGGCGGTGGCGATGATGGTCAGGCTGCCACCCTCTTCCACGTTACGGGCCGCGCCGAAGAACCGCTTGGGACGGTGCAGGGCGTTGGCGTCCACACCACCGGTCAGAACCTTACCGGAGGAGGGGATCACTGTGTTGTAGGCACGGGCCAGACGGGTGATGGAGTCCAGCAGGATCACCACGTCCTTCTTGTGTTCCACCAGGCGCTTGGCCTTCTCGATCACCATCTCGGCCACCTGAACGTGGCGGGAGGCGGGCTCGTCGAAGGTGGAGGCCACAACCTCACCCTTCACCAGGCGCTGCATCTCGGTCACCTCTTCGGGACGCTCATCGATCAGCAGTACGATCAGCTCACAGTCCGGGTGGTTGTAGGCGATGGACTGGGCGATGTTCTGCAGCAGCAGGGTTTTACCGGCCTTGGGCGGCGCCACAATCAGGCCGCGCTGGCCTTTACCTATGGGGCTGGCCAGATCCAGAACCCGGGCGGTGATGTCTTCGGTAGAACCATTGCCTCGCTCCATGCGCAGACGATCGTTGGCGTGCAGCGGGGTCAGGTTCTCGAACAGAATCTTGTTGCGGGAGTTTTCCGGACGGTCGTAGTTGACCTGGTTGACCTTAAGCAGAGCGAAGTAACGCTCGCCCTCTTTCGGGGGCCGAATCTTACCGGCGATGGTGTCACCGGTACGCAGGTTGAAGCGGCGAATCTGGCTGGGGGAGACGTAGATGTCGTCCGGACCGGCCAGGAAGGAGGCGTCGGCGCTGCGCAAGAAACCGAAACCGTCTTGGAGGATCTCCAGGACGCCACCGCCGAAGATGTCTTCGCCACTCTTGGCGTGGGCTTTGAGTACGGCGAACAGGATATCTTGCTTCCTGGCGCGAGCCATGTTTTCCAGGCCCATGGACTCTGCCAAGGCAACGAGCTCGGAAATGGGTTTCTGCTTAAGTTCAGATAAATTCATGGGAGGGTCTTTGTGGTTGTTTGCGTGCGGCTGATGCCCACGCTTTCATTACAAATTATTTGAAATATTAAGGGAGTGCCCGAGGGCAGGAGCCGATTCAGGCAGGCAAGTGTTGGCTAATAAACTAGCACTAAAGGAAAAAGGCGTCCAGTGTCCCTGGGGGATTTTACGGCTTTGTGAGAGAGGCGGGGCAAACCCAGGCCGAAGCCTGGGCTGGATCCCATTACAGATGAGAGTCGATGAACTCTTTCAGCTGGGTCTTGGAAGCCGCGCCAACCTTGGTGCCGGCCAGCTCGCCATTCTTGAACAGCAGCAGGGTAGGGATGCCGCGGATGCCGAACTTCGCCGGGGTGGCGTTGTTCTGGTCCACGTTGACCTTACCGATGACGATCTGCTCGCCATACTCTTCCGCCAGTTCATCCAGGACCGGGGCGATCATCTTGCAGGGACCACACCACTCCGCCCAAAAGTCGACCAGCACAGGCTTGCTGGATTGCAGTACGTCAGCGTCAAAGCTGTCATCGGTCAGCTGTACAATCTTATCGCTCATTGTTTACTCCGTTTAGTGATAGCTCGGTTCGGAGCCATGGTTGCGATCTTGGGCTCCTTGCCTGGGCTTTCAAGCCTCCGGCGGCTAAAAAAGTGTGTAAATCTTCACCGGGGCACTGTTTGTGTCGGTTTCTGCTGGGATTTACTCCCTGCCACAGAAGATGTGCGCGCCAGTGCCGCTTTCGCGGACAGGCTCTGTTTCCGGGGCATTTCCTCTTCAGACCGGACCTCGGAGGATCGAGTTTCGAACAGGGCAACAGAATCGGTAATATTTGACTGGATCACGTTTTCTAATGCAAGCGCATCCGGTATGCTTTCCAACCATGAGCAAAACACACTTGACTGACACCCGTTTCACCGACCTGCCACTCACCAAAGAGGTGGCTGACGCTCTGGTGGAGACCGGGTTTACCCACTGTACGCCGATTCAGGCCCTCTCCCTTCCTATCGTGCTGGGCGGCAAGGACATTGCCGGTCAAGCTCAAACCGGAACCGGAAAGACCCTGGCCTTTTTGACGGCGACCTTCCATGAACTGATGACTCGCCCTGTGCCAGAACAGCACGACGGCAAGAGTCCACGCGCCATCGTGATGGCTCCAACCCGGGAACTGGCTATCCAGATCCACAAGGATGCGGAGCCCCTGGCCAAGAGCACCGGCCTGAAGATGGGCCTGGTCTACGGCGGCGAGGGCTACGACGCCCAGCGCAATCAGCTGCAGGCGGGCACCGATATCCTCATCGGCACCACCGGCCGGCTGATCGATTACCTCAAGCAGGGGGTCTACAACCTCAACGCCATTCAGGTGATGGTGCTGGATGAGGCGGACCGGATGTTCGATCTCGGCTTTATCCGTGATATCCGTTACATCTTCCGCCGCATGCCTCCTGCCGCAGAGCGTCGTAACATGCTGTTCTCCGCCACCCTCTCCTTCAAGGTGAAGGAGCTGGCCTATGAGCACATGAACGATCCTGTGCACGTCGAGGTGGAGCCTGAGCAGAAGACCGCCAAGCGCATCAAGGAGGAGCTGTTCTACCCCTCCAACAAGGAAAAGATGCCGCTGCTGCTGACCCTCATCGAGGAGGAGTGGCCCGATAAGGCGATCGTCTTTGCCAACACCAAGCACCGTTGTGAAGACATTCACGGCTGGATGGAGGCCGATGGCCATCGCGTCGGCCTGCTGACCGGCGATGTGCCCCAGAAGAAGCGTCTGCGCATCCTGGAGCAGTTCAAAGGCGGCCAGCTCGACTTCCTGGTGGCCACCGACGTGGCGGCCCGTGGCCTGCACATCTCCGACGTGACCCATGTCTTCAACTACGACCTGCCGGATGATTGCGAAGACTACGTGCATCGCATCGGTCGTACCGGTCGTGCCGGTGCCGAAGGTTCCTCCATCAGCTTTGCCTGTGAAGAGTACGCCCTCAACCTGCCGGACATCGAGGCCTACATCGGTCACTCCGTTCCGGTGACCGGCTATGACCCTGACGCCCTGCTGAGCGATCTCAAACGGCCTCAGCGGATTCAGCGCCATCGCCGCACCAACACCGGCGGCAAGCGCCCCGGCGGACGTGACCGCTCCTCCGGTCAGCGTCGACATGACAAGCGTTAATACCAGCAACGGCGGCCTTTTGGCCGCCGTTACTCTAGGGTCCAACAGTTTCAATCTGCTCCTGGCCGAGCCCGTGCCGGGTTCTCTTCCTCGCATCGTCGCCAAACACAAGCGCAAGGTGCGTCTGGCCGAAGGGATGGATGAGCGCGGCCTCTCCCCTGAGGCACAGGCACGTGGGCTGGATTGCCTCGCCTGGTTCGGCGAGATCCTGGCCCAGGCTCAGCCTGCCCAGGTGGCCGTGCTGGCCACCGCCGCCCTGCGCTGCGCCGCCAATGGTGCCGCGTTCTGCGACCGGGCCGAGCCTCTGCTGGGTCATGCCATCCAAGTGATCTCTGGCGATGAGGAGGCGGAGCTTATTTACACCGGCATGCGCGCCTCCACCCCGGTTCAGGGGGAAGCCCTGGTGATCGACATCGGCGGCGCCAGCACCGAGCTGGTGGTGGGAGACGAGGGGCAGATCCACTACAAGCACTCCTTTGATCTGGGCTGCGTCCTCTACACCCAGGGTTACTTCTCTGGCGAGATCAACGAAGCCGCCTTCGAAGCGGCCAATGCGGCGGTGCAGGCCAGGCTGGCGGAACAGCTGCCCCGGCTGAAGGCGCAGCGATGGCAGCATTGCCTTGGCGTCTCTGGCACGGTCCGTGCCCTGTTTGAGCTGGCTCAGGCCCAGGGGCACGACTTGGATGCTTTGACGCCTGGGTATCTGCGTCAGGTGCGTCAGAGTCTGTGTCAGGACAGCGACGCTTTGCTGGCCCAGCTGGATGAGGAGCGGCGCATCCCCTTTGCCGCCGGCGTGGCCATCTTGCTGGCCCTGTTCGAGCTGCTGGAGATCGATGCCTTGAGACTGGCGGGGGGCGCCCTTCGTGAGGGGCTGTTGCACCGTTTGCAGAGTGCCCTGGCTTCTTATTAACTTTTACTTATATGCAATGCATTTTGGTGCTAAAGCCGGGCTTTTGGCCTCGGGTATCCTGTACTACCGCCCGAAATAAATCCCTCGAATTCCGGGTCTAAAGAACAATATCGCACCAAATTTTTTCACATTTCGCAGAGAGAGCCCCGTTGGGGCGAGGTAAAAGAGTATGAGTCTACTGGTGGTCGCCAACCTGTTGGTGATGTTGGCCCTGTTGTGGATGCTGTACCGCATGCAGCAGAAGCACATGAAATTTACCCACAGGGTGTTTGCCGGTTTGGGCCTGGGTGTTGCCTTCGGCCTGGTGTTGCAGCTGATCTACGGAGTGGACTCTCCGGAGCTGATCACCTCCATCGACTACTTCAATATCGTCGGCAAGGGCTATGTCCAGCTGTTGAAGATGATCGTCATGCCCCTGGTGATGGTCTCCATCATCAGCGCCATCCTTAAGCTCAAGGATGCCGAGGCCCTGGGGCGCATCAGCGGCCTGACCATAGGGATTCTGCTGGTCACCGTGGCCATCGCCGGCCTCATCGGTTTCTTCGTGGCCAACCTGTTCGGCCTGACCGCGGAAGGGCTGACCCAGGGGGCCCGGGAAGCGGATCGCGCCGCCTACCTGATGTCCCGGGAGGGCGCGGCCACCGGCATCTCCATCGCCACCACCCTGGTCAACTTGATCCCCGCCAACCCCTTCCTGGATATGACCGGGGCCCGGGATACCTCCATCATCTCCGTGGTGATCTTCTCCGCCTTCGTTGGGGTGGCTGGCCTGGGCCTGCACCGCAAGCAGCCGGAGGTGGCAGAGCGCTTCGACCGTTTCGTGGAGGTGGCCTACGCGGTGGTGATGCGCATCGTCACCCTGGTGCTGAGGCTGACCCCCTACGGTGTGATGGCGTTGATGACCAAGGTGCTGGCCACCAGTCAGTTCGCCGACATCTTCAACCTGATCAACTTCGTGGCCGCCTCCTACCTGGCCCTGGGGCTGATGTTCCTGGTGCACCTGGGGCTTGTCACCTTCTTCGGCGGCAACCCGGTGACCTTCGTGCGCAAGGTGTTGCCTGTGCTCTCCTTCGCCTTCACCAGCCGCACCAGCGCCGGCACCATACCGCTGAACATCCAGACCCAGACCCAGAGGCTGGGGGTGCCTGATGGCATCGCCAACCTGGCGGCCTCCTTCGGAGCCACCATAGGTCAGAATGGTTGCGCCGGCATCTACCCGGCGATGCTGGTGGCGATGATCGCCCCCACAGTGGGCATCGATCCCATGACCCCGACCTTTATCGCTACCCTGATCGCCACCATAGTGGTGGGCTCCTTCGGTGTGGCCGGTGTGGGGGGCGGTGCCACCTTCGCGGCGCTGATCGTCCTCACTGCACTGGATCTGCCAGTGGCCCTGGCCGGCTTGCTGATCTCCATCGAGCCGCTGATCGACATGGGGCGTACCGCGCTGAACGTGAATGGCGCCATGACCGCCGGTTTTGTTACCAGCCGGGTCTTGGGTCAGACCGACATGTCGGTGTATAACTCTGAGCAGGAACTGGACGTGGATCTGGAGTCGGCCTGAGCCGCCCAAGAATAGGATCAAGGCCGCCCCATGGCGGCCTTTTATTTGGAAGATAGTGTATGAGAATTGTCATCATCGGCGCCGAAGCCGCCGGAATGAGCGCCGCCGCCAAGGCCAGGCGCACCGACCCTGAGGCGGAGATCATCGTCTTTGAGCAATCCCAGGTGGTCTCCTTCGGCGCCTGTGGCTTGCCCTATTACATCGGTGACAGCTTCGATGACAGTGGGTTTATGGCGGAGCGCAGTGTCGAGCAGTTTCGCGATTCCGGCATCGATCTGCGCGTTGGCCACCGTGTCGAACGACTGGACATGGCCAAGCGCACCCTGCTGGTGACCGATCTGGCCAAGGGCCGCAGCTTTCCCCAGTCCTTCGACAAGCTGCTGATCGCCACCGGTGCTGCCCCGGTGGCGCCTCCGGTGACTGGCCTGGATCTGGAGCGGGTGTTTTTCCTCAAGACCCTGGAGGATGGCCTGACCATCAAGCCATTGCTGGCATCCGACCAGGTGCAGGACGTGGTGGTCATCGGCGCCGGTTACATCGGCCTGGAGGTGGCCGAGGCCCTGGTGCATCAGGGCAAGCGGGTGAGGGTGATAGAGCGCGCCCAGCGGGTGCTCAGCGAATCCTTTGACGCCGAGATCAGCGAACTGATGGAGGCGGAGCTGCTCCGCCAGGGGGTGCAGTTGCACCTGAACGAGTCGGTGACCGCTCTGGAAGGGGAGGGTCAGGTGCGCCAGGTGGTGTCGGAGCTGGGACAGTATCCGGCGGATCTGGTGATCCTGGCCACCGGGGTGAAGCCCACCACCGAGTTTCTGGCCGACACCGGCATTGACCGCCTGGCCAACGGTGCCATCGTCATCGACCCCCAGGGTCGCACCAGCCTGGCCAGCGTCTATGCGGCGGGGGATTGCGCCACTGTAACTCACAGAGTGACTGGCCGTCCCGCTTATCTGCCTCTGGCCACCAGCGCCAACAAGCTGGGCAGGATGATCGGCGAAAACCTCTGTGGCAGGGAGAAGCAGTTCCCCGGAACCCTGGGCAGTGCCGGGGTCAAGGTGCTGGGCTTGGAAGCAGGCCGAACCGGACTGAGTGAGCAGGAGGCTAAGGCCCAGGGGCTGGTTTACAGTACCGTGGTGATCAATGACAAGAACACCACCAACTATGTACCGGGTCAGAGCGACTTGCGGGTGAAGCTGGTGTACCGCACCGAGGACAAGCGTCTGTTGGGTGGCCAGGTGGCCGGTGGACCGGGCGCGGTGCTTAGGGTGGATGCTTTGGCGGCGGCCATCGTTGGCGGTTTGACCACCGAAGACCTGGGGATGCTGGACCTGGTCTATGCGCCCCCCTTTGCCCGAACCTGGGACGCCCTCAACGTGGCGGGCAATGTCGCGAAGTAAAGCTTGAGCCTGAAAGGGGAGCCTGGAGGCTCCCCTTCTCTTTGGCTAGTGGCCCTCTATCCTGAAGGTGCCGGTCATGGCGGTCAGATCGGTGATCTCCACCTCCTGCTTGATGGCATCCCGGCTGAACTTGGCCAGGTGTTTGGCCACCCTGGGGTCCGCATTGTATTGGGCGGCGAATACGGCAACCGGGATATCATTGCACTTCAGTTCCCGGGAAACCTGCATCAGGCGGTAGCCGGAATGCGCCAGAGTGCGATCCATCGAACGCCAGTTTTCGGTGACCGCAGTCAGGCAGAGCTGGGTTTCGATCCTGTCATCGGCGGCAATAAATTGCCTGTCCTGAGCTGTGGCTGTCCCCAGGGTTCCCAAGGCCAGCAGTCCGGTCATCAACAGTGTTTTCATTATTCAGTGTCCTTTCTGTGGTGGGGGTTAGCACACTGTGGCAGAGAGCCTGGGGAATGCTGTTAGCAAAGGGTGAGCAGATGTAACCGCCTTAGACTCCCCATTTGGGGAGTGACGGGATGAACAGCAGATTCTCAGCGGCTTATGAAGAGGCGCCGCTTCAGGGCGCAAATGCCCTCTTACAGGGCGATACAGTTTGACACACCATGGCTGGTCTCTGGCCAGCCATCTTTAGCGCTCGATAAGGCGAACGTGTCCCAGCTCAGAGTTGTACTCCACCACCAGTGCGGCACTGCTCCTGTCCCTGGTGTCTCCGCCCCCCCGATAGACGTAGCTGCAGCGGCTCATGGGGGCGCTGTCGCCATTTTCATTGTGGCGGTAGGCATGGTAATCGGCGTCCGCCGAGTTGGCATCACCTGGCAGTGTCGCCAGTGGTGGATCGGTCAGTAAGGTGTCCCAAAGCGAGACGCACCCCTGATCGCCCTGGCCTATCTGCATCGGCTGTCCCATGGGACTGTTTTTGTCGATGCCCAATGGGTAGCCCAGGGGATTCATGTCCAATACGCCGCCCACATAGCCGGGAAGGTTGACGATCTCCTCGCCTGGGCTCTCCAACTGCCATTTGGCATGGGCAAACTCCACCGCCTGCTGCAGGGCGGCTGTCTGGGCCCTGGCGGCATTTGCCTGAGCTTCCGGTGTCAGGTTGAGAAAGCGGGGCAGGGCCACTATGGCCAAAATGCCCAGAAGGATCAGCACCAGCACCAGTTCAATCAGGGTAAATCCGCGTATCTTCATCCTTGAGCCCTTAGGTCAGCACAGATCAGTCCAGAGGGGTAAGGGTAACGGATTTGCAGGAAATTGGTAAGAGTATCAAAGAGAAGGGGCGGCTCAGGCCGCCCCTTGATGCTAGGGTTAACGAATCAGGCTGAACTGGAAACTGTCCAGAGATTCCAGCTCGGCGGTGCCATCCTCGGCGATGGCAAAGCTTCGGGTCAGCACCTGTTCCGTGCCTTCACTGCCAAACCAGTAGAGGTGATGGCGCTGGGGTGAGGCTTCACCATTGGGATCAATGGGGCTCAGCTCCAGGCCGGAGTCGGTCAGGTACCAGACCATCTCAAAGGCCGTCGGCGCATTGGGATCCTCTTCAGGACATTGGGCCTGATCGACCCAGCCAAAACCTTCCTGATCGGTGGGCAGGCCATTGAGGTGCAGATCCAGTACGCAGCTCTCCTGACCCATGGCGGAGAGTCTCAGGTCCAGTGGCGCTGCCAGTCCCTCAAGGGTGAAGGGGCGCACCAGGCTCATGCTGTATTCGCGTACCTGGCCCTCCTCCTCTTCAGACACTTTCATCACGTCGCTGCCCAGACCTTCCGCAGGAAGCTGAATCAGTACCTGATCATCGGAACCAAACAGCATTTGCAACTGATGGTTGGCGTCAACCAGCCATGAACCAAGCAGGATCTCGGTTTCCATGAGGTCGCCCTCCAGCTCCTCCAGCCAGACCTGTACCTGTCCTTCGCGGCTGAAGTGGATCAGCGCCTCAAAGTCGCCGTCCTGAGCCAGATAACGTTTGCCCACCAGGGCGGCCATGGCGGTTTCATCGGCCACCAGATCCGGGGTGGTCGGCTCTTCGCCGGGCTCCACACCGTCATCGGGCTCCTGGCCGTCGTCTGGTTCGAAGCCACACTCCTCGGCATCTTCTACCTCACGCAGCTCCGGAGTCCCCAGATTGGCCAGGAAGGCGTCCATGGCCACCTGGTTGAAGCCCCACTGATCGCTGCGGGTCAGGCCTTCGCCAAGGACAAAGCCGTGACGTACCGCCCCTTCGTATTCGGTCAGAAGAGGCTGCGCCCGGCGACGATGGGTAAAGGAGTGGCCCCACTCAGGCAGGTTCAGCACCAGGCCCATGGGGGTTTTGTTCCAGCTGGCGTCGGCGTTCTCTTTCAGCTCGGGAGCGCCACAGCCGTTGTCATCGCACTCATCGTGCTCTATGACATAGAGTTGTACCTGACCCTGCTCCTGTTCAATGGAGCCCTGAAGGGCAACGGCCAGGCTGGTGTCATCGTCACCACCTATGTAGACCAGTTTGGGCTCTTCGGTGTCGGCGTCATTCATCAGCTCGGCCAGAGTCTGAACCGGACCCGTTGGCAGAACCACCTGGTTGCACCACCGAACCGAGGCGTCACACTCTGCCCGGTAGGGCAGCATGGCGCGGCTCTCCAGCTGCTTGAAGGTCATCTGGAAACCGCTGGCACCCTCAGGGAAGAGGTGGTCGCCACTGAACAGGGATTTCCACTCGTGTTCGCCCTTGGCGTAGCGCTTAAGTTTCAAATCAGACAGATCCAGCTGCTGAGCCCAGACCTGCTGGCGGCCATCCATATCGGAGCTGACGATGACTGAGCCATCCTCCTCCAGGGAGACCACCTCCACCTGGTCGTTCATCTCCGCCCAGGCTTCCCCTTTCCACACCAGCATGTCGCGATCTTCCTCTTCGGTAATCTCGACAAAACCGGCGTCAGGGCCGTCATAACGGAAGCGGTTGAAGGTGATCAGGGATTCCACCTTCTGAATCTGCTGGTAGCCCAGCTCGCGCTCTTTGATGCACTGGTTGGTGCTGGCGTCAAAGAACACCTCGGAGTGGCCATCCAGCTCGAACATGCCCCCTTCAGACTCAAGCAGGGTCAGCAGACTGGCCTCTTCGAGGTCGCCGCGCTCGCGCTTACGCTCGACTCTGTCCTGCACGTCTTCCGGGTCAAGAGGCAGCTCGCCGGCGACTTCGTCGGCGATGGTGTCGGCATCGGGCTCCTGGCCATTGGCTTCCGCCTCATCCACCCGGTTCACCAGACGCTCCAGGTTTTCGGTCAGGGTTTCGGCGATGGCGTCGGCCACTTCATTGTCTTCGGCGTCGCCGCCGGTGCCGCCGTTCTGCTCTACGGCATGTTTCGCCTTGGCGGTCACCCGGGCGACCACCTGGGCCACTCGGTGCAGCCGCTTGTAGCCGTCGCCGTTGGCCTGTTGCTGCTTGCCGACGATGTAGTCCTCGACCAGGCTCAGATCCGAGCCCAGAATGCCCAGGGTTTGTTCCAGGGCCGCTGCCGCGGTTTCCTGATCCACACCGGCCCTGTCCATCTCAGAGGCGAGCAGGGTGGTCAGCGGGCTGACAAACTCCACCACACCGGCCGGTGCCGTCATGGTGTAGCCCTGGGTCAGCACTACGCCCGGGTTGTCTTCATCCTCGGTCTGGCCGGCAATCACCTTCACCAGCATCTGCACCTGGCTGAGATCCAGGGTGGCATCGAGGTTTTCGAAACTGTACTGGCCTCCGGCCTGGGTCAGGGTGCTGGGCTCATCGGCGTCGCATTCGCCGTTGCGGTTGAGATCCAGACATACCTGGGCATTGACCAGATAACCATCGGCGGTCGCGCCTTCAAGGCTTTGGCCTGGCTGGGGTTCGGGTTGAGGTGCCGGGGCGGAGTCAGAGGAGCCGCCGCCACAGGCGGTGAGTTGGGTCAGAGCCGCTGTCAGGGACAGGGCGATAAGGTGGCGCTTGAACTGCATAAATCTACCATCTCCAATGGTTGATCCTATCCAAACGCTGTCTTTGGCTGTGTGGAGTCCTCCCAAAGAGGGACTCACCGCTGGAAACCCCGCTATCTCGCTTGGGCGAGACCGGAAGCTTTGCGTCCCAACCTCACGGTTGGTTTGCCATTGTCAGCGTAACGAAAACTGAACCCAGGACTCGGTTTATCCTTGGGTCGGGACCATTAGAGCATGGTGAAGTGAGGGTGTCAGTGGGTGTACTTGGTACTGAGATGAAGTGATGGGCGCTTGTAAATATTGTCTTTACAAATCAATGTTTTGAAGTGGCGCTAAGAGGCCGAACCAGTTGGGCTGATTCGGCCTGAGGGGATTATTTGAGGATCTCGGCCAGATCCTGCTCCAGGGAGTGCTTGGGAGTCTCGACGATGCGGCCGATCTCCTTGCCATCCTGGATCACCATAAAGGTGGGGATGCGCTTGAACTCATAGGCGGCCGCCAGGTTCTGCGGATCGGATTTCTGGCGATCGACGCCGATGTAGCGCACGGACAGCTTGTCGTTGCCGACCTGCTCCAGCAGTTTGGCGAAGCGTGGGGTCTCGCGATGGCAGTCGGGGCACCAGGTGCCGATGATCACCACGATCTCCGTGGGGGTGTCTACCGCCTTCAGGGCGTCAACCCAGTTGGACTGGGGTGCGTAGCTGTCGAAGTTGTCTCCGTAGCCGGGGATCGCGTCAATAATGTCGGCCATGGCCAGTTCACCGGTCAAAATTACCTCCTGTTTCTCCTCTTGGGTGCAGGTGGCGAAGGGGCCCTTCTGGCCCTCTTCGAAACCACAGCCGGAGTTTGCCATAGCGTAGGGGCTCATCAAAGCCGGGGCCAGCATCATGGCCAGCAAAGTTGTCTTTTTCATGGTGCTCTCATTCTCTCTATCCTGCTGACCAGTCTGACTCAGAATTGTCGACTTTGTTCTTCCAGAATTGTGGAAACGTGACCGGGATCGGTCAAAACCGAACAGGGGCGGGCAATGAAAAGGGGAGCCGAAGCTCCCCTTGTGTCGTTCAGGCGCGGAACCTTACTTCTCGTTCAGCCACTGGGCCACACGCTTGGCGAAGTAGGTCAGCACGCCATCGGCGCCGGCACGCTTGAAGCACAGCAGGGACTCCATGACGATCTTACGCTCGTCCAGCCAGCCGTTCTGGATGGCGGCCATGTGCATGGCGTACTCGCCGCTGACTTGATAGGCGAAGGTGGGCACCTGCAGTTCGCTTTTCACCCGGCGCACGATGTCCAGGTAGGGCATGCCAGGCTTCACCATCACCATGTCGGCACCCTCTTCGATGTCCATGGCCACCTCTTGCAGGGCCTCATCGGAGTTGGCGGGATCCATCTGGTAGGTGTGCTTGTTGCCACCTTTGAGGTTGCCGGCGGAGCCGACCGCGTCGCGGAAGGGGCCGTAGTAGCTGGAGGAGTACTTGGCGGAGTAGGCCAGAATCTGGGTGTTGACGTGACCCGCCTCTTCCAGGGCGTCACGGATGGCGCCGATGCGGCCATCCATCATGTCGGAGGGGGCCACTACGTCGGCGCCGGCTTCGGCGTGAGACAGGGCCTGCTTCACCAGCACCTCGGTGGTGATGTCATTGAGGATGTAACCCTCGTCGTCGATGATGCCGTCCTGACCGTGGGTGGTGAAAGGATCCAGGGCCACATCGGTGATCACCCCCAGCTCGGGGAATTCGCGCTTGAGGGCACGGACCGCTTTCTGGGCCAGGCCTTCAGGGTTGTAGGCCTCTTCGGCACCCAGGGACTTCTTCTCCTGAGGGGTGACCGGGAACAGGGCTACGGCCGGAATACCCAGCTCCACCAGCTCGCGGGCCTCTTCGATCAGCAGATCGATGGAGAGACGCTCGACGCCGGGCATGGAGTCGACCAGTTCCTTACGGGCATTGCCCTCCAGAACGAACACCGGATAGATCAGATCGTTGACGCTCAGCTGGCTCTCGGCCATCAGGCGACGGGAGAAGTCATGGCGACGCATCCGACGCATACGGCGGCGGGAAAAAGGTCCGGTTACAACGGTCACTTGCAGCTCCTTATGAATGAGGGGTTATCGCCAAAGACCGATCACAGTGTGACGGAGGTCAGGCCGATAGAACGGCGTCAATATTAGCAAACTCTACTCCTTAAGGCAGGAGCTTAATCACACTTGAAACAGGCGCTTGGCATTCTGTAGACAGTGTTGGGACAGCGTATCCACACTTTGGTTGCGCAGCTCGGCCACTTTATTGGCGATGTGTGGCAGCCATCTCGGTTCGTTGCGCCGGGTCTTAGGTTTGGGGCGGATGTCCCTGGGGATCAGATAGGGGGCATCGGTCTCCAGCAGCAGGCGGTCATCGGGGATCTGCGGTACCAGCCGGGCCAGCTCTGCCCCCCGGCGCTCGTCACAGACCCAGCCGGTGATGCCGATATAGAGGTCCAGTTCCAGGGCCTGATGCAGTTCCTGTTCGCTGCCGGTGAAGCAGTGCAGCACCCCGCCGCTGAGGTTGCCTCGCACCTCTGACACCATGGCGGTGAACTCCTCGCCGGCATCCCGGCAGTGCATCAGCGCCGGTTTGCCCAGGTCGCAGGCCAGCCTCAGCTGGGCCTCGAAGGCGCGGCGCTGATCCGGCCTGGGGGAGAAGTCCCGGTTGAAATCCAGGCCGCACTCACCCACGGCCACCACCCTGGGGTGACGGCACAGGGCTTCGATCTGTGCTGGACTGCTGGCATCGAAGCCACTGGCGTAGTGGGGATGGATGCCGGCGGTAATGAAGACGCCGGGATGCTGCTCCGCCAGGGGCTGCAGCTGCCGCGCCTCCTCCAGATCGCTGGCCAGGCCGATAAGGGTATCGACTCCGGCTTCCTGGGCGCGGGCCAGCACCAGCTCAAGGTCCTCCCTGAACTGGCTGGAGGTCAGATTGACCGCAATGTCGATCATTGCACGCGCTTCACCCGGGCGCTCTTGCTGCTGCCCTCCTGGGTCAGCATAAAGGAGCCAAGGGAGGCCTTCTCGATGGTGACCGGCTTGTCCTTCTTGAAGCGGAATCGCTTGGAGTCGATCTGCTTCCACACCTGGCCATTGTCCAGGGTGATGATGAACTTACCGTAGGGATCCTGCTTCAGCTTGCTAACACTGGCCTTAATCGCTTCCGGCTCTTCGGGACGCTTGTCGCTCAGGCCAAAGCGTTCATTGGCGGCTTCGGGCGCCTTAGCCTGAGGGGGAAGGGCTTTCTTGGACTGGGCGAGCGCTTTCATGGGCTTACCCAACTTGTCGAAGCACACCAACCGGTCCAGTTTGTCTTTCTCACTGGCGCAGTTCACCACCGCCTCGGCGGCCTTGTCGTAACAGGCCAGGCGCTGGATCTGATCTTTGATTGAGTGGCAGGCCGCGTCGGCGGCAGAGACAGCTGCCGGGGCAAGCAGCAGGGAGAAAACGGCGGTCTTAAGCATAACAGTTCCTTGATTAAACCTGATGCCAAGCGCATTGATGGGCAATGCGCTTAGTGACCGCCGTGACTGGGCTACTCTTCGGTGGGCTCCTCTTGTACCTCTTCCTCTTCGTCGTCCTTAGGCTGGTAAAGACGGGAGAAGAACAGGCCACCCTCAAACAGCAACAGCATGGGCAGAGCCAGCATGGTCTGAGAGATGATGTCCGGCGGCGTTAACAGCATACCAACAACGAAGGCGCCGACAACAATGTAGGGGCGATTTTTCTTGAGATCGTCCGGGGTGGTCATGCCGGTCCACACCATCAGGATCACCGCCACCGGAATTTCGAAGGCGAGGCCGAAGGCGAAGAACAGCTTGAGGACGAAGCTCAGGTAGCTGTTGATGTCCGTGGCCACCTGTACCCCTTCCGGAGCAACGCTGGTGAAGAAGCCAAACACCACGGGGAACACGATAAAGTAGGCAAATGCGATGCCGGCGTAGAACAGGAGGGAGCTGCTGATCAGCAGAGGGAAGACCAGCTTCTTCTCATGCTTGTACAGACCCGGGGCGATAAAGGCCCACACCTGATACAACACATAGGGCATGGCGATGAACAGCGCCACAAACATGGTCAGCTTGAACGGGGCGAAGAAGGGGGAGGCCACGTCCGTTGCGATCATGGAGGCGTTCTCCGGCATCACCTCCAACAGGGGCAGCGACAGGAAGTTGTAGATGTCGTTGGCCCAGTAGGCGAGGCTGGCGAACACGAGCAGGACGCCGCCTATTGCGTGCAACAGGCGGTTTCTCAGCTCGAGCAGATGACTGATTAGGGGTTGCTGCTCGGACATACTTACTCTGCGGTTTTACCCGGTTCAGCGGCTTTCTTTTCGCTGATCTCGGGTTGTGGCGAGACAGTGGGGGTGGATGCGTCGGGCTTGCCTTCGTCCGTCTGGTAGGGGCGGTTCACCGATTGTGCGGCGGAACGAAGCTCCTCGATAGACTGTTTCAGGCCGGGATCCAGAGACTCGAGTCCTTTGGACTCGGCCTTCTTCAGATCCGACTGCAGCTGCTCGATCTTCAGCTCCTGTTCGAGCTCATCCTTCACCGAGTTGGCCATGCGCTTGATGGTGCTGACCCAGCGGCTGATGCTGCGCACCGCCACTGGCAGACGTTCGGGCCCCAGAACCACCAAGCCCAGAACGGCAATCAGGACCAGTTCAAACAGGCCGATACCGTCGATCATAGTGGTTTAGGCCTGTTCTTTGTTTTTCTGCTCGGCAGTGGTGGTGTCCTCTGCTTTGCTCTCTTCGATCGCTTTCTTTTCTGCGCCCTTGTCTTCGTCGCCCATGGCTTTCTTGAAGCCCTTTACAGCGCCGCCCAGATCAGAGCCCATGCCGCGCAGCTTCTTGGTACCGAACAGCAGTACCACGATGAGTGCGATGATAAGAAGTTGCCAAATGCTGATGCCGCCCATGTTGTCTCCGGGGTATTTAACAGGTCAATAAACGATGTTCAATGTAACAAGTATCGGCGACATTTTCACTGGTTGTTAAGTCGCCACCCTTTGGCCCAGCAGGCCAGCCCGGTCAGGGCGAGGGTTATAGAAGGCCAGATTGTACTGAATTTCCCTATCAATAGTGTGCCCGAGATCAACAAAACCGAGCCAATAATGAGGAAGTAGTGACTATTGTGAATTGTTCGACGCTGATTTATGTAGCGCTCCATCACACCTTGCGGATGTCGCAATAGCGCCTTGCTCAACTGTAAATTGTCGTGGATGAGATCCGGCATCTCCGGAAGCTTCTCCAACCAGAAGGGCAAAGCCTCTTTTACCCGCTTCATCTGTGCCGAGGGACCCAGCTGTTCCGCCATCCACTGTTCGAGGAAGGGTTTGGCTGTCTGCCACAGGTCCAGTTGAGGGTAGAGCTGACGTCCCAGCCCTTCGATGTAGAGCAGGGTCTTCTCCAGCAGCACCAGTTGCGGCTGTACCTCCATCTCGAACTCTCGGGCACAGCGGAACAGCTCCACCAGCAGGTGGCCGAAGCTGATCTGCGACAGGGGCTTGTTCTCCAGGGGCTCGAGCACCTTGCGCAACGCCTTCTCAAACTCCACCGGGTTGGTGTCGGCGCTGATCCAGCCCGAGTCGATATAGACCTGGGACAGACGTGAGTAGTCCTGGTTGAAGAAGGCCAGGAACACATCCGCCAGGTAGCGT
Organism: Ferrimonas sp. YFM; assembly: GCF_030296015.1. Lineage (NCBI taxonomy): Bacteria > Pseudomonadati > Pseudomonadota > Gammaproteobacteria > Alteromonadales > Ferrimonadaceae > Ferrimonas > Ferrimonas sp. YFM. Next base: position 4,308,583 of record NZ_AP027368.1, on the reverse strand, counting down.
TTGTCGTTCTCGGTGAGGCTGCCGACGATGCCGCAGTCGATGCCGATGTACATGGGGTCGTCCGGATGCTCCCGGCTGACGAAGATGTTGCCCGGGTGCATGTCGGCGTGGAAGAAGTTGTCCCGGAACACCTGGGTGAAGAACACCTCCACGCCGCGCTCCGCCAGCAGCTTCATGTTGGTGCCCTGAGCCTTGAGGGCCTCGATGTCGGTCACCGGGATGCCGTGGATTCGCTCCATCACCAGCAGTTTACGCCGGCACAGCTCAGGGTAGACCCGGGGAATGTAGAGGGCGGGGGAACCGGCAAAGTTGTCCCGCAGTCGGCGGGCGTTGCTGGCTTCCTGCACCAGGTCCAGTTCGGCCAGGATGGTCTTACGATAATCTTCGACCACTTCGATGGCGCGCAAGGGTTTGCCTTTGCGGGTGTTGTGCACCAGCCGGGCGCCAGTTTCCATCAGCGCCAGGTCCGCCAGGATCACCGCCTCGATGTCCGGGCGCACCACCTTGAGGATCACCTCTTCGCCGGTGCTGCGCAGGGTGGCCGTGTGTACCTGAGCCACCGAGGCCGAGGCCAGAGGAGTAATGTCGAAATCATCGAACAGGGTGTCGATGCTGTGGCCCAGGGCGGACTCGATCTCCGATTTGGCCAGCTCACCGTCGAAGGGAGGCACCTGATCCTGCAGCTGGGCCAGGGCATCGGCGAACAGGTCCGGCAGCAGATCCCGTCGGGTGGAGAGCATCTGACCGAACTTGATGAATACCGGTCCCAGACTCTGCAGGGCCAGGCGCACCCGCACCGAGGGGTGGGCATCCAGGGACTTGCGGCCGACCCAGAACAGGCTGGCGTCCATCAGCTTCAGGGGCAGGGGGCGACGCTGCTCCGGCAGCAGTTCGATCAGGCGGTACTGGCGAAAGGTGCGGGCAACCTGATAGGCCCGCTTGATGGCGCCCCAGCTCATGAGCGGGACTCCAGTGCCGCCAGCCTGGCGGCCAGGGCCTGGGTGCGCCGCTCCAGCTCATCCACCTGACGGCAGAAACCGGCAACCTCATCGGCGGCCGGGGAGACCCGTCGCTCCTCCACCAGGTAGTCTCCCAGGTGGGCCTGGGTGGCGCCGATGTGCTTCTTGCCCATGGCGAACAGGCTCTGTCCCAGGTTGTGTACCCGGTAGGCCATGCCGTCACCCAGTACCTTGCTCAGAGGCTCGGTGATGTCCGGTTCGATGCCGGTCAGTACCTGGGCCAGCTTACCCACCAGCTGCATGTCGCCGCTGATCTCCAGTTTGTTCTGCTGCACCAGCTCCGACAGGGGGGCGCCCTGCTGGATGTCGGCCAGCACCGACAGGCTGACGCTCAGGGTGGCCTGAGGCTCGCCGCCGTAACGGCTGTAGACCTGGAGGGGGTGATTGAGGATCAGGAAGAGCGGCCAGGGCAGCTCCGCCAGTTGCAGTTCCACTACCTGCCCCCGGCAATCGGCCAGGGGGCGGGGGTCGGGATGGTACGTCAGCAGGTGCCCCAGCGCCGCTTCCAGGCTGCCTGCTACCAGGGTCGCAAGGTGCATATTACCTCGGGATCAGAACTTATAGCCGCGGTGCAGGGCTACCACACCATTGGTCATGTTGACGTAGTCCGCCTGGTCGAAACCGGCGTCCAGCATCATCTGCTTCAGGGTTTCCTGGTCCGGGTGCATACGAATGGACTCGGACAGGTACTGGTAGCTCTCGGCGTCGCCGGCCACCATGGAGCCCATGCGGGGGATCACCTGGAAGCTGTAGAAGTCGTAGGCCTTCTGCATCATGGGGTTCAGGGGCTTGGAGAACTCCAGAACCAGCAGCTTGCCACCGGGCTTGAGCACCCGCTGCATGGAGGCCAGTGCCTTGGCCTTCTCGGTGACGTTACGCAGGCCGAAGGCGATGGTGATGATGTCGAAGTGGTTGTCCGGGAAGGGCAGGGCTTCGGCATTGGCCTGAACATAGTTGACGTTACCCACCACGCCCTGGTCCTGCAGCTTGGCGCGGCCCACTTTCAGCATGGAGTCGTTGATGTCCGCCAACACCACCTCACCCTTCTCGCCCACCAGCTGGGAGAACTTGCGGGTCAGGTCGCCGGTACCACCGGCCAGGTCCAGCACCTTCATGCCGGGACGGGCGGCGGCGCACTCAATGGTGAAGCGTTTCCAGTACCTGTGTACGCCAAAGGACATCAGGTCATTCATCAGGTCATATTTGGATGCGACGGAGTGGAATACGTCGGCCACCATCTCGGCCTTCTTGTCGGCTTCCACCGTCTTGTATCCGAAATGGGTCTTGTCCCCGTTGTCTGCCATGAGCGGGCATTCCTATGTTTGCTAGCTGGAAATTGGACACAGTCTACACTTTAAAGCAATGAACAGAAATGGTGCGGGATCAATCTGTAACCCTTATCACTGTGGCGCACGACGGTGACCGGATTCATAGGGACAGACAGGCCACAGGACACAGGGATGTGAGAGTTACAGTTTGGCTTCTCCTTTTGCTGCTGCCAAGCCTGCCCGGGTGGGCGGAGGAGGTGCCACAATGGCGCGACTTCTTCCTGCCGGAGCGCCTGGTGCCCATAGAAAGGCGTTTTGGCGAACAGGGGCTTGCCCAGGTTCATGAGCTCAAGGCCTTTATCGAGGCCAGGCTGGCGATGAAGTTGCCCGCCCACCAACACCTTGCCGCGGTCAATGACCACTTCAACCGTTACCACTTTGTCGCGGACGCCACCCACTGGAACCGGGACGACTACTGGGCGACCCCCTTTGAGTTTGTCGCCAGTGGCGGTGGGGACTGTGAAGACTTCTCCCTGGCCAAGTTTTTTACCCTGAGGGTGCTGGGCCTCTCCTCCGAACACCTCAGGCTGATGTACGCCAAGGCCCTGGAGCTGAATCAGGCGCATATGGTGCTGATCTACCTCGAGACCGAGGACGCCATGCCCCTGGTTCTGGATAACCTCAATCCCAAGATTCTTCCCGGCGATCAACGGCCAGATCTGCTGCCCGTCTACGCCTTCAATGGTGAGGGGTTGTGGCGGGCCCGGGCCTTTGATCAAGGGGTGCGCCTGAAACAGGGCGACAACGGCATACTGCTGTGGCAGGACCTGCTGCAGCGACTGGCAGGAGACTCCTCATGACCCTATTCCGACTCCTTCTCATCTGCCTGATCCTGCTGGTGGCCTCGTTGACCGCCACCACCCTGCTGCTGTTTGTCCGCGGCAGTCAGGCCTATCTGGTGGAGCAACTGGCCAGCCACGGCCAGGACACCGCCACCTCATTCGGGTTGTCTCTGTCGCCGGTGCTGGCCAAGGGAGACTGGGTGCTGGCGGAGTCCATGGTGGACGCCATCTTCGACCGGGGCGATTACGCCTCCCTGGAGCTGGTCGGCCGTGACAACAGGCTGGCGCGCCAAATTACCGCGTCGCCGGAAACCGCTCCCGACTGGTTCCGGCAGTGGATCGACCTCAAGGTGCCAATCCGGGAGACCGAGATCAACGCCGGCTGGCAGCTGGTGGCGACCTTGCGGGTGGAGGTCAATCCCGAACCGGCCCTGGTACATCTGTATCGCATCTCCCTCAATGCCCTGTTGGTGGCTCTGGTGGTGGCGGCGGTGGCCATTTCCACTGGCGCCTGGGGCCTGCGCTGGATTCTGGCACCGCTGAAGTCGGCCCAGGCCCAGGCGGAAGCCCTGCGGCGACGCAGCTTCCTTCGTCAGCAGAAACTGCCCTGGGTGCTGGAGCTCAAGGCGCTGACCCTGACCATGAACCGCATGGTGGAAAACAGCGAGCTGCAGTACCGGCAGCAGTGCAAGCGGATGCGGCAGCTGCAGCAGAACTGCTTTATCGATGGGGAAACCGGCCTGGGCAACGGCATCCGCGGCCGGGACCGGCTGGACAACCTGCTCAAGGACCGGGAGGTCGAGCAGGGAGTGGTGGTGCAGGTGCACCTCTCGGGCCTGGAGGGGCTGGAGCGAAGCCGAGGCGTGGCCGCTCAGCAGCCGTTGATGGTGGGGATCACCGAACTGTTGCGTCAGCAGCTGGCGCGTTTCCCCCTGGGTCGCCTGTATCGCATGGGGCAGGCGGACTTCTGGGCGCTGCTGCCTGGGATCGAATTGCAGGACTGGTTGCCCCAGGGGGCGGAGCTGGAACAGAGCCTGTGTCAGCGGCTGCAGCAGGCGGGAGCCACCAGGGCGATGGTGGCCTCCGAAGCCTTCGTGTTTGGCGGTGAGGTAGCCGAGGTGGAGCAGCGGCTGCACCAGCAGTTGCAGCGACTGCTGGCGGGGGAGCCCGGGCCGGTGACGACCGTGGTGCCCAGCGATCAGGCGGCTCAGAGCCAACGGCTGGACGCCATGCTTGCCCATCCGCCCAGATTGATGGCTCATCAGGTGATCGACCGGGAAGCCCGAACCCTCTACTACGAAGTGCTGACCCGCTTCCACGACGGCAAGCAGTGGCGTACACCCGGGGCGGTGGTGGTGCTGGCCCAGAGGCTGGAGCGCCAGGTGGAGGTGGACCTGCTGGTGCTGGAGACCCTGCTGTCCCAGCTCAGAGAGGCCCCGGTTGCCCAGACCCTGGCCCTGAACCTGACGACCGCCTCCCTGCTGTCTCAGCACTTCATCAGCCGGTTGCGGGAGGCTGGCCGGGAGGCGGCGACTCTGGGGGCCGTCCTGGCGGTGGAGATCCCGGAGCAGGCGGCGCTGGAGTATCGCGATGGCTGCCGCCACTTCGTGACCCTGATGCAGCAGGAGGGAATTCCTGTCTGGCTGGATCATGTGACCCCGGCGGGACTGGCGGAGCTGGAGAGCCTGCCGGTGGAGGGGATCAAACTGGACCCGGCCTACAGCCGGCACATGAACCAGGAGGGCAGTTACGAATCCCTGTTGCCGCTGATGGTCACCGCCGCCCACGCCCGCAGCGTATTGGTGGTGGCGGAGCAGGTGGAGGAGCACTCAGTGGCTGAGCGCCTCCACGACTTTCAGGTGGATGGGTTGCAGGGCTTTGCCTTCAGCGGCCCGGTGGCCTTCAGTGAGCTGCCGACAGGCGACCGCTGAGGTAGCTGTACACCAGCTCGCTCAGGGCCTGGCCTATTTGGCGGCGACCGGCGTCCACTCCGGCGGGATGGCAGGCGGGGGCGCCTTCCGCCAGGTGCAGGTAGGCGCAAGGGTGATGCTGTGCCAGATGGAAGACACTGTGCAGGGCGTCGGTCAGCGGAATGCCGGCGACGGTCTCCGCCGAGCTGGCCAGGCCGGCTATCGCGTCCAGATCCAGCTCCACTCCAAGAGGTTTGCCTGCCAGGTGCAGATCGTCGCTGATGCGCTCCAGAGCCTGGGCCAGGCTCAGCTCCCGCCGAACCCAGATCGCCTGATAGCTGGTCCAGCGTTTGCCGCTCTCCTGCAGGGCCGCCAGGCTGGCGCTGTTGTTCTTCAGTTCGTGCAGGCCCAGAACGTGGTAGTAATCCAGGGCGCCCTGTTCGTGGGCATAGGCGAAGCCGTTGCCACTGTGACGGCCCTCGGTGGCGCGAAAGTCGCTGTGGGGATCCAGGTTGACCGCGCAGAGGGGGCCGTCGATGGCGTCGCTGGCGCCCGCCAGTATCGGGTAGGCGTTGTTGTGGCCCCCGCCGATGACAATGGGCTCCAGCCCGGCAGCCACCACCTGAGCGATCACCGGCTTGAGCAGGGCATCCAGCTGTTCGGTCAACTGGCGCAATGTGGCCAGCTGCTGTGGGTGGTCGCTGCTCAGGCCCTGGGCCTGCTGCTGCAGGGCGTCGGTACGAATCTCCCCAAGCAGCAGAATCTGCTCACCGCCGAGGAAGGGGTTGGACTGCATGTTGGCGAACTGGCCAAGGAAGGCGTGCCAGGCCTCGGTGGCACCGCCGCGGCCCAGGTTGGCCCGGGGACCGAGATCCTCCGGCACACCGAGCAGCACGTAGTTGGCCCCCTGCTGTTTCGCCTGAGCCAGAACCTGAGGAAGGGTGTGTCCGCTGAGCTCGCCGGCCAGCAACCAGTGTTCACCCTGGTGAGCTTCGCCGGCACGGTGAGACAAAAACCGCGCCAGATAGGCGCGGTCAGCCAGTTGCAAGGGCATGATCAATCGATGTCCAGTGGGTCAGGTGACAGGATGATGCCGGTGGAGTCGGCGTAGACATGATCTTCGGGCAGGAAGGTGACCCCGCCGAAGTTCACCGGCACATCCACGGCGCCCTCACCGGTCTGGTAAGCACCCACCGGGATGGGGGCCAGGGCCTGAATGCCGATGTCGATGTCTTCCAGGGCATCCACTTCACGGACGCAGCCATAGATGATCAGACCTTCCCAGTTGTTGCGGGCGGCCAGCTCGGCCAGGGAGGCATCCACCAGGGCACGGCGCAGGGAACCGCCTCCGTCCACCAGCAGGACCTTGCCGGTGCCGTCCTGCTCAAGGGTTTCGGCAATCAGCACATTGTCTTCGAAACACTTGATGGTGTGCAGCTCTCCCCCGAAGGAGTTACAGCCTCCGAAGTTGCTGAACATGGGTTCCACCACGTCCACCTGCTCGGCGTACAGATCGCATAGTTCAGAAGTGTTGTAGTGCATGATGCCCTCCTCGCGTAACTGGTGCAGCTCAAGTATAACCGCAATTTTTCCCGTTGAAATGCGGCTTTTGTGGCAGAACTCATTGTTTGTTAATCGACTTTTAGTAATCTTTGCCGTCCGCCGAAAACAGAGTGTTGTAAATTGACGAAACAAATCAACCTCAAGGCGGTTTTTGGCGTGATCATGATCACGTTAAATGCACAAATGTATTGATGTTAACAACTTGTTTGCTACCATTTCTTACAGTTTGATTAATGATTCACCAGACAGTTCGGGGCAAGGAACCCCCAGCACCAGTCAGGGTCGAGGGGATCAGTCAGTCGTTTTCTTAAGGTTAATACTATGGAACTGAACCTGGTTGAAGTAGTCGGTCACATGGCTTCCGTTATGGTTGCCATCTCTCTGATGATGAAAAACATTGTTCGCCTGCGTGTGCTGAACTTCATCGGTTGCTCTCTATTCGTTATCTACGGTCTTATCATCGATGCATCTCCGGTGTGGACCATGAACGCCTTCGTGGCCAGCGTAAACGTCTACTACCTGGTTAAGATGTTCCGCGAGCAGAAGTCACCTCAGGCAGAAGGGGCGTAAGCCACCTCTACCTGAAGAAAGGGTCGCCAGTGGCGGCCCTTTTTTGGGCTGTGTCCTAAGTAACTGTTGAACCCCACCCAACAGCTTCGAACAGGCACTGCTCAGAGCTGGGTCGGTACTTATGCCGGTCCAGCATTCTGTGCCAGCCCAAGTAGTTTCCTAAATACTTGGTCGCCACCCCTCTAAACCTTGATATCCACCCTTTCAACCGGCTGTCGTAGGCGTTTACGTTCTGGATGTGGAAGGGACCTCGCCTGCGCGGGCCTGATGCCTTGATAGGCTCGTGTCTGATTCTCTTTGATTTTGCGTAAGACAGATAAACGCCAGCACGGTCAGTACACAGACAGGCATCCTTGTCCAGAATCGAGTCCAAAGCCGTCGTGACATGTGCTGCATCCAGTTTTTTCAGCATGTAGTCCGCCGTCTTACCCGACCTATCGCGCACTATTAGGACCGATACCTGGTCTTCACTACCACCGCCTTTGGTCTTGCTGACACCACCACGCTGACGCGCTGGCCAGGGAGGTTGCGTTGCCCTTTGTACGATTTCAAAAAGAAGGTTTCATCGGCTTCAACAATGCCGTGCTCCTTTTCAGGGCGCATGTCAGCTATCAATTTCAGAAATCGATGTCGCCACAAAAACGCAGTGTTTTTATTAACTTGGCATTGGGCTGCAGCTCGGCGAACGGTCAAGCCATCGTTTAAGCAAAGTGCGTACTCCAACCAGCGTTCGCGCATGCGCAATCGTGCCAATGGTGTGCCAGTCAATGGGTTAGAGGTTTTGCCACAGGCACGGCACCGAAATCGAGGCAGACCATGGCTTGAGCCCCAAGGGCGTAGAGCTTCCTCGTGGCAATGTGGACAGTCTTTAGGATGGTTTTCAATGAGTAGCGCCACGACGGCAGGAGCATCGAAGCGCACATGAGTAAGGAGCTGTTCTCGTTGACTGGGCGTAAGCTCAGGCAGGGAACGCAGGATACGGGCAAAAGCTGAACTATCCATAACGGGCCCTCTCTATCAAAGAGTTACCCTAATTATAGAACCTCAACAATTAACGCAGACACAGCCCTTTTTTGTGGCCGACGTTCGCTGCCTCCCTGCCTCTTCTCCTGCTTGCTTTGTCACCGAACTGACCCTGCCCTGTCACGCTAGTGTCATTGCCGATAAATAAGGTCTGAATCATCGACCTGAAGAGGCAGATACCCATGTGGCAACGACTGGATGACTGGGACAAGCGCTGTTTCCTGATACTCAACCGCGCCGCTGACCGCCCCCTGGGTCAGCTGGCGGCGCGTCAACTGTCCCGCAGCGGTGATGGAGCGGGCTACGCCCTGTTCGCCCTGGTTGCGGCTGCGGCGGATCCCCATCAGGGGCCGCTGTTATTCGGTTTGCTGCTGATGGCCTACGCCATCGAACTGCCTCTCTACTGGGTCCTGAAAACCCGGCTGCGCCGCGCCCGCCCCTGTCAGGTGGTGAACGGATGCCGGGCCCTGGTGGACCCTCACGACAAATTCAGTCTGCCCTCAGGTCACAGTGCGGCAGCCTTTCTGTTTGCCACCATACTGTGCTGGTACATACCGGAACTGGGCCCCTGGTGCTTCCTGTGGTCCTCCGGCGTTGCCTGGGCCCGGATAGTACTGGGGGTCCACTATCCGGGGGATGTGGTGGCCGGTGCCTCACTGGGGACCATGGCGGCCCTGATGAGTATGAACATGCTGCTTTAGGAAACGAGGTCAAATGCGAATTTTGTATGGAATTCAAGGGACGGGGAATGGCCATCTGACCCGGGGACGGGTGATGGCCCCGGCCCTGGCGGCGGAGGGGATCCAGGTGGACTATCTGTTCTCCGGCCGCCCCAGAGAGCAGTTTTTCGATATGGCGCCCTTTGGTGACTTCGATTGTCGCGCCGGGCTGACCTTTGCCACCAAGGGGGGCGAGGTCAGCATGTGGGGCACCTACAGGCAGAACAGCCTGAGTCAGTTCTGGCGTGATGTCAGAGGTCTGGATCTGAGCCAGTATGACCTGGTGCTCAATGACTTTGAACCCATCAGCGCCTGGGCGGCCCGTCAGCAGGGCAAGGAGTGCGTCAGTGTCAGCCATCAGAACGCCTTTCAGCATAAGGTGCCGGTGGCCGGTCAGCGCTGGATAGACAGGATGATCATGGAGAAGTTTGCTCCGGCCACCATCCACCTGGGCTGCCATTGGCACCACTTCGGCTGCGATCTGCTGCCCCCCTTCATTGAGCCCCCTGAATCTGAGGCCAGGGATGTGGGGCATCTGTTGATCTACCTGCCGTTCGAGGAACCGGAGGACATCGCCGCCATGTTTGCTGTCGTGCCTGAGATTCAGTGTCACGTCTATCACGGCAAGCCGGCGCCGGCCAACCTGCCTGGCCACATTCACTGGCACGGTTTCGAGCGCGCCGGATTCCACCAGCACCTGACCGGTTGCGCCGGGGTGGTCTGTTCTGCGGGCTTTGAGCTGGTGTCCGAGGCCCTGGTGCTGGGGAAGAAGCTGTTGCTCAAGCCTCTCAAGGGCCAGTTCGAGCAGAAATCCAATGCCCTGGCCCTTGAACTGCTTGGGGCTGCCCGCACCATGGAGCGGGGGGACAGGGAAGAGATTCGCAGCTGGATGGCCTCCAGCGCCCAGGAGGTAATTCACTACCCCCAGATGGGCCAGATGCTGGCCCGCTGGTTGGCCAAGGGAGAGTGGCATAAGGTCTCAGAGCTGTGTCAGCAGGCCTGGAGTGAAGCCAGGTTGCCGGAGAGCTGGAAGCACAAATGGGCCTACGCCTACTGATTTCGTTGTTGTTAGCGCGCAAACAAAAAGGAGCCGATAGGCTCCTTTTTCACGTCAGTGACTTGGTCTGGTGTCACTTATCGCTGTAGTGGATCTGCACATCCAGCAGGGGCTCCCGGCTGCCTTTGGCGGCCTTGAGCCGCTTGAGGTAGTCCTCCCACATGGTGCTCTGATTCATGGCAAAGGCGTAGAGGATGTCCCAGGAGAACAGCCCGGAGTCATGGCCATCATCGAACACCAGTTTCACCGCGTAGTTGCCCACCGGCTCAATCTTGTCGATGTTGACCATTTTCTTGTTGGTCACCAATACCGGGTTGCCGTGCCCCTGCACCTCGGCAGAGGGGGAGCAGACCCGCAGCAGCTCACAGCTGAGCTGGGCGGTTTCGCCATTCTCGAAACCCACCTCCAGGATGCGGGATTGGCGCTTGAGCTTGAGTTTGATCACCTTTGGGGCCTGGCGCATGGTCCACTCCTTGTCTGTTAGAGGATGAAGCGGGAGAGATCTTCGTTCTCTACCAGCATATCCAGATGGGCATTCACATAGTCGGCATTGATGGTCAGGGTCTCGCCGCCCTTGTCGGAGGCGTCAAAGGAGATCTCCTCCATCAGCTTCTCCATCACGGTGTGCAGACGGCGGGCGCCGATGTTCTCGGTGCGCTCATTCACCTGCCAGGCCGCCTCGGCGATGCGCTTGATGCCATCTTCGGTAAAGGCGATGGTCACCCCTTCGGTGGCCATCAGTGCCTGGTACTGCTCGGTCAGGCTGGCATTGGGCTCGGTCAGGATGCGGACGAAGTCTTCGGCTGACAGGGCTTCCAGTTCAACCCGGATCGGCAGACGCCCCTGAAGCTCGGGGATCAGATCCGACGGCTTGGCCAGCTGGAAGGCGCCGGAGGCGATAAACAGGATGTGATCGGTCTTCACCATGCCGTGCTTGGTGTTGACGGTGCAGCCTTCCACCAGGGGCAGCAGGTCACGCTGCACCCCTTCCCGGGACACATCCGGGCCGGAAGTTTCGCCACGCTTACAGATCTTGTCGATCTCATCTAGGAAGACGATGCCGTTCTGCTCCACGGCCTCGATCGCTTTCTCCTTCAGCTCTTCCGGGTTCACCAGCTTGGCGGCTTCCTCGTCGATCATCAGTTTCATGGCGTCGCGCACTTTCATCTTGCGACGCTTGCTGGGCTGATTGCCCAGATTTTGGAACATGGACTGCAGCTGGCTGGCCATCTCCTCCATGCCTGGAGGGGTCATGATCTCCACACCGGCGGGGGACTGGGCCACGTCGATGTCGATCTCCTTGTCGTCCAACTGGCCTTCGCGCAGCTTCTTGCGGAAGGTCTGGCGGGTGGCGCTGTCACCCTTGTTGTCGTGAGACCACTCATCCTTGGGCTTGGGCAGCAGGGCGTCGAGGATGCGCTCTTCGGCCGCCTCTTCGGCGCGGAAGCGGTTTCGCTCCACCTCCATGTCCCGGGTCATCTTGATGGCGGAGTCGGTGAGGTCGCGGATGATGGTCTCCACCTCCTTGCCCACATAACCCACCTCGGTAAACTTGGTGGCTTCCACCTTGATGAAGGGCGCCTTGGCCAGCTTGGCCAGACGGCGGGCGATCTCGGTCTTGCCCACACCGGTGGGGCCGATCATCAGAATGTTCTTGGGGGTCACCTCCTGGCGCAGCTCGCTGTCCAGTTGCATGCGACGCCAGCGGTTACGCAGGGCGATGGCGACGGCCTTCTTGGCGCCCTCCTGACCGATGATGTGACGGTTCAGTTCGGAAACAATCTCTCTTGGGGTCATCTCGGACATGGTGGTTAACCCTTGGTAGTCAATTCTTCGATGGTGTGGTGCTGGTTGGTGAACACGCAGATGTCACCGGCGATTTGCAGGGACTTGGCGCAGATGTCCCGGGCACCCAAATCTGTGTTCTGCACCAGGGCCAGGGCGGCGGCCTGGGCGTAGTTGCCGCCGGAGCCGATGGCGATCGCCTCGTATTCCGGCTCCACCACGTCGCCGTTGCCGGAGATCAGCAAGGTGGTCTCGGCGTCGGCCACAATCAGCATCGCTTCCAGCTTCTGCAGGGAGCGTTCGGTGCGCCAGGCCTTGGCCAGTTCCACGGCGGCCCGGGTCAGCTGCCCCTGATGGGCACTGAGTTTGGCTTCCAGCAGTTCAAACAGGGTGAAGGCATCGGCGGTGGCGCCGGCGAATCCGGCCAGCACCTTGCCGCCGCTCAGCAGGCGAACCTTGCGGGCGTTACCCTTCATCACTGTGTTGCCCAGGGAGACCTGGCCGTCACCGGCAATGACAACTTTGTCGCCGCGGCGAACCGAAACAATGGTGGTCATACTGAATCCTTATCTGTTGTCGGGCCCGTGCCCGACAGGGGAATCTTCTCTTGCGTTGAGATAGATGTGGGGACGGCCACCTCCGCCTTCAACCCCGAAGCGTTTGATTTCGTGATTCTCCATTAACCTTTGGCCGGGTTGGGCTATTGATCAAGCAACCGGGTGGAATCCAGGTGATCTGTCTCCAGCAGGGGTCTGTTGCCGTTGTGGATGTAGAGCAGCACGGTCAGCACCACGCCGTTGGTGTTGAGGTTGAGGCTGGTATTCAGTGTGCCGTCGTCATAGCGCCCGGTCAGCCAGCCGCGACTGCGCATCATGCTGGTCCCCTGTTGCCAGAGCTCAGACCCCAGAGTGTCCTGACTCAGGGCGCCCCAGGCCAGGGCACACTTGGTGCTCAGGATCTGGGAGAACGCCTGAGCCTGCCCCTGATGGTCCGTGGCCAACCAGGGTTTCCCCTGGTAGTGCAGGTTGTTGTACAGAAACCAGGGGGCACGGTCGGCGGCGTCTTCGCCGAAGCAGTGTGCCTGGCCGGTGCGCTGAAACTGGCGCTTATGGGCATCGAAGACGGCGTCGCTCAGGGGGCGGAACTGGCCAGGATTGGTGCCCAGTTCCAGTTGCCACAGGTAGAAGGGGTCACTGGTCAGGAAGGGGCGGTCGCGGCGGTCAGCCCAGAGGCTGCCCTTCTCCAGCACCACTCTTTCCCGGAACGAGGGCGCCCAGGCTTGGTCTGGAGCCAGGCCCCACAGCGTCAGGGCCGCGGCGGCATACTGCTCGTAGCCCAGGCGGCCCTCCTGGTAATGCCGTTCTCCTCGAGCCGTGTAGCGGGCGCCGGTGACCTGTCCCTGACTGACCAGCCGAGTCAGGGCCCAACGTTGGGTAATTCTCTGGATCGCCGCAGCCAGGTCGGGGCGTCGCTGCTTCAATATCGCCAGCCAACCCAGGGTGCGGGCGATGTCCAGCGCCGACCAGCCGCTGCCGTTTATCTGGTGGTTATGGTCATTGGTGACCGGCAGACCGGTATCGGTGTGATAGCGGCGGGCGGGCAGGGCATCGTCGTAGAGAGGCATGGAGGCCAGGGTGTGCAACAGGGCGTTGATGCGGGTGAGAAACACCGTCTCCTCAATGAGGCCCAGCTCCCGGGCGGCCAGGGTGCCGGCGATGGCGCTGGCCACATCCCACAGTGTGGTCTCCCGGTAGCCTCTCACCGAGTTCACCAAGCCGGTATCGGGCTGGTACTGGCTCTCGAAGTAAGTCCAGGCGGCCCGGGCCATCTCCAGGTGCTGGGGCAGGATCCGCACAAAGCGGCCGGGTTTCATCGGTGTTGTGCCGTGTTCCCTGGGCAGGGTCAACGACGCCATGGGCTGGGTCAGCACGGAAGCGGCAGGGGCGTCCTGACTCAGCTGGGGGGCAGGGAAGCGCAAGGTGTCGCCCTCCCCGGAGGGGGGCGGGACTTGCTCAGAAGCCTGGGCCTTGCTGCCCAGACGCATGGGAGGATCTTCTGTGGCCATGGCGGGCAGGGCCAGGACCAGTAGCAGACAGGTCAGTGTGCGCATCCGTGCGGTTAACTGTTTGACTATATGGGGTAAAGCTTAGCCCAGATAGCGACGTTTTACCGAGTCCGGCATATGAGCCAGCTGGCTTTGCTTGAGCGCTTCGAACGCGGTGAACAGGGGGGCGGTGTCGCAACTGTCGATCCTCGGCAGGGCGTGGGCAACCGCTTCCAGGGTGGAGAGACTGTCGGTGCGGCGAGCCTTGCGGATCTGATAATTGCCCTGGGGCAGTTCGCCAAAGCTGACTTTGGGCAAGGCTTGCAGCCAGGGGTTGAGCTGCAGCATCCGGTGCACTTTTTTCCAGGTGCCATCCAGCACCAGCAGGTGGCCAGGCCGGCAGTCGCTGCCCAGGGATTCCAGCGGTGTGGCATCGTCACCTGGGTAGAGCAGCCACACCGGGCGGTTGTCCCGGGTCAGCGCTTCTTTCAGTGGGGCAAAATCGGCTTGGGTTTCGCCGTCTATCAGGGTGCACCCCTCCAGTACCAGGGAGCACAGGTGGGCGGTACCTTTGGCGGATTTGGCCTCCGAAGGGTGGCGCAGTATGGTCACCCTGTGGCGGCTGGTGCAGTGACCCAGCGATGGACACAGGCAGACGCTTTGGGGGCGCAGGCAGCGCTGGCATTGCAGGCGTTGACTCATTTTGGGCTACCCATGAAGAAAAAGGGCCGCCCTAAGGCGGCCCGACAACTCAGTTCCACAGCCAGATCTGGCAGGTATTGATGCCGCCCCGCTGCAGGGCATGGCGGTCGCTCTCTGCCAGGCGCTTGCGCTCGTAGGGGCCCAGTCGGACCCGGTACCAGACGCCATTGCTGCCTTCGGTGCGGCGAATCTCAGACTCCAGCCCCATAAAGGCGATGCGCGCCTTCATGGCATCCGCCTGATCCCGGGTGCGGAAGGAACCGCACTGCATCTGGTAGGGGCCCTTGAGCTCCTGCTTGGGCACCTCCACCTCCACCTGTTTCTCAGGCAGGGTTTCGATGTACTCCCAGGTCTCCTTGGGCTTTTCCGGCAATGCGGGCTCGGTTTTGGGCTGTGGCTTGGGCTTAACCACTTCTGTCGCCGGTTGTGGTTCAGGGGCCTCGTCCGAGGCGCCCTGGATGCTCCACAGGAAGTAGCCGAAGCCGGCGATCAGCGCCAGCACCACCACCAGGCGAACCCAGGGGAAGCTGGCCTTTGGAGCGGCCTTGCGGCCACGGCTGCGGGGCTTGCGCCCCCGCTTGGCGTAGTCGCGGGTGGCCATGGATTACATCCGCTCCAGGGTGTTGATCCCCAGCAGGCTCAGTCCCACCTTCAGGGTGTTGGCGGTGGCCGCACACAGGCGCAGGCGGCTGGCCTTGGTGGCCTCGGCCACGTCATCCTTGTTGATGGGGCAGGCTTCGTAGAAGCTCATAAAGGCACCGGCCAGCTCATACAGGTAGGTGCACATCAGGTGCGGGGCACCCTTGGCGGAGACACTGAGCACCGCATCGTTGAACTGCACCAGTTTCTGAGCCAGGGCTTCCTCTTTCTCCGCCTCGATCACCACCTCGCCGCTCAGGGCATCGGCGCTGACGCCGGCTTTGCGGAAGATGGACTGGATGCGGCTGAAGGCGTACAGCATGTAGGGGGCGGTGTTGCCCTCGAAGGTGAGCATGTTGTCCCAGTCGAACACATAGTCGGTGGTGCGGTTCTTGTTCAGATCTGAGTACTTCACCGAAGCCATGGCCACGGTGCTGGCGATGGTGTCCAGCTCGTCGCCCTCAAGGTCCGGGTTCTTGTCACCGATCAGCTTCACGGCGCGCTGGTGGGCCTCTTCCAGCAGGTCTGCCAGCTTGACGGTGCCGCCGGAGCGGGTCTTAAACGGCTTGCCGTCCTTGCCCAGCATCATGCCGAAGGCACAGTGCTCGGTGCTGGTGGTGTCCGGCAGGTAGCCGGCCTTGCGGGCGATCAGCCAGGCCTGCTGCAGGTGCTGCGCCTGACGGGAGTCGATGAAGTAGAGGATGCGGTCGGCATCGAAGTTATCCACCCGGTACTTGGCGGCGGCGATGTCGGTGGTGGTGTAGAGGAAACCACCGTCACGCTTCTGGATGATCACGCCCATGGCGTTGCCGTCTTTGCCCTTGAATTCGTCGAGGAACACCACCTTGGCGCCGTCATCTTCCACCGCCAGGCCTTTCTCGGTCAGGTCGCTGACGATCTCGGGCAGCAGCGGGTTGTACAGGCTCTCGCCCATGATGTCGTCGTTGCTCAGGGACACACCCAGGCGATCGTAGATGGCCTGGTTCTGAGCCATGGTGATGTCCACCAGCTTGCTCCACATGGTGCGGCAGTACTCGTCGCCACCTTGCAGTTTCACCACGTAGTTACGGGCGCGTTCGGCGAAGGCCTCATCGTCGTCGTAGTGCTTCTTGGCTTCCCGGTAGAAGGCTTCCAGATCGGACAGGTCCATATCGGAGGCGCTTTCGTTCTCCATCTTCTCCAGATAGGCGATCAGCATGCCGAACTGGGTACCCCAGTCGCCGATGTGATTGGCACGAACCACCTTGTGGCCCAGGAATTCCAGGGTGCGGGTGACCGCGTCGCCGATCACTGTGGAGCGGATGTGGTGTACCGCCATCTCTTTGGCCACGTTGGGGGCGGAGTAGTCGGTGACAATGGTCTGAGGCTGGGCCAGGGCCGCCACATTGGCGCGGCGCTCATCGGCGGCGATCTTCTCCACCTGCTTGCCCAGCCAGCCGCTGTCCAGGAAGAAGTTGATGAAGCCGGGGCCGGCAATTTCCACTTTGGAGACCAGCTCGGAGGCAGGCAGGGTATCGATGATCGCCTGGGCCAGCTCACGGGGATTCTTCTTGGCTGGCTTGGCCAGCATCATCGCCAGGTTGGTGGCCAGATCGCCATGGCTCTTGTCTCGGGTTCGGTCTACCTGAACTCGGGGCGCTGCGTCGGCGGGAATGATCTCGCGCTCTTTTAGCAGGGTAACGGTCT
The DNA here is from genome assembly GCF_030296015.1 of Ferrimonas sp. YFM. NCBI lineage: Bacteria > Pseudomonadati > Pseudomonadota > Gammaproteobacteria > Alteromonadales > Ferrimonadaceae > Ferrimonas > Ferrimonas sp. YFM. Next base: position 4,291,756 of record NZ_AP027368.1, on the reverse strand, counting down.
GTTCAAGTAATTGCTGGATATGTTCTTTCATTGCGACACCGAAAAACTGATGGGGACTGGCCGCATAACGGCTAATGAATCAAACCGCACATTTTAACGCCTAACTATGGCAATACCAACGGTTTGTTTGCCGGTTTAACCAGATAAACGGGCGTTACCGGGCAGGAGGGCTGCCCGGACCGGCTGGGGGCTACAAAAGATCCTGGGGATCCCGCTCCAGGTGCCAGCGACAGCGCTTGCCGGAGGCCAGTTGCTCTATGGCCGGCAGGGCCAGATCCAGCGCCTGTTGCAGCCGTTTTCTGTCGTTGGCCAGCAGCAGGGTGTGGAAGCGGAATTTTCCCGCCTTGCGCTCCATGGGGGCGGGCATGGGACCGACCCGCTGCAGGGCCAGGTCGCCGAAGCATTGGTTGGCTTCGTTTAAAAATTGCTGGGCTTGCTGGGGGTAGCTGGATTCCGCCCGCAGGATCGCCATCTGACCCGCAGGGGGCAGCAGGGCATCCATCCGCTCTTTCAGGGCGGCGTCGGCGAAGGGGCCGTAACCCTGGGTGGTGAGCTGGTGCAGCAGCGGATGGTCCGGTTGGTGGGTCTGCAGCAGCACTTCGCCGGCTTTGCTGGCACGGCCGGCACGTCCCGCCACCTGGATGTAGAGCTGGGCCAGGCGTTCGGCGGCGCGAAAATCGGCGGAGAACAGCGCCCCGTCCACATCCAGCAGTCCCACCAGGGTAACGTCGGGGAAGTGGTGCCCCTTGGCCAGCATCTGGGTGCCAATCAGGATTCTGGCTTCGCCGCGGCGGATCTTCTCCAGCAGCGCATCCAGGCTGCCTTTGCGCGAGGTGGTGTCCCGGTCGATGCGCACCACAGGGTAATCGGGGAAGCGTTGACTCAGTGCCTGCTCCAGCTGCTCGGTGCCCACCCCTTGGGTAAACAGCTGGGTGGAGCCGCATTCGCTGCACTGGCGGGGAAGCCTCTTCTGGCTGCCGCAGTGGTGACACTGCACCAGGCCGCTGCCCTGATGCACCGTATAGAAGGCATCGCAACGGCTGCAGCCGTGCAGGTGACCGCATTCGTGGCACAGCAGCGCCGGGGCGAAGCCGCGGCGGTTGAGAAACAGCATCACCTGATTGCCCGCTTCCAGGTGCCGGGTCATCTCCTTCAGCAGCTCGTGGGAGCAACCGGCGTCCAGGTGCTGCAGTCGCAGGTCGACGATCTTCTGCTGTACATGACGGGCAACGCCGGCGCGCTCGGTCAGTTGCAGCCTGCGGTATTTGCCGGTGGCCACATTATGCAGGCTCTCCAAAGAGGGGGTGGCGGATCCCAGGATGATGGGCACCCTGTCCAGGCTGGCCCGCATTACCGCCAGATCCCGGCCGTGATAGCGGAACCCCTCCTGCTGCTTGAAGCTGGCGTCATGCTCCTCGTCGATGATGATCATCCCGAGGCTGGGCAGGTCGGTGAACAGGGCGGAGCGGGTACCGATGATGACTCCCAGGGCGCCGGCGCGGGCTTGTTGCCATACCTGCAGTCGCTCATTGTCGTTGAGGGCGGAGTGCAGCACCCCGATGGGCACCTGGAAGCGGTGGCGGAAGCGGGCGATGGTCTGGGGCGTCAGGCCGATCTCCGGGACCAGCACCAGCACCTGGCGGCCCGCCTCGAGCACCGGCTGCATCAGGTGAAAGTAGACCTCGGTCTTGCCTGATCCGGTGACCCCCTCCAGCAGCCAGGGGCGGAAGCCGCCGCCATCGCCACTGACCGTGGCCACGGCGATCGCCTGCTCCCGGTTGAGGGTCTGAGGTTCCTCGCCCAGGGCAAAGGCCTGGGGCCAGGTGAGGTCAAATTCAGGCGCCTGCTCTATAGATTGGATCAGCGCCTTCTCCTCCAGGGCTTTGAGCGCCTGTCGGCTGAACTCCAATTTGCTGACCTGGCCATCTTCCAGCTTGCCCTGGGTCTGCAGGTAGGCCAGCAGCCGCTGTTGCTGGAACGCCCGTTTGAGGGTGTCCAGATTCAGGGCCTGACCTGCTTCTGTGGGTTGCCACAGCTTGATCGGCTCCGGGGCAGCGCTCTCCCCCTGGCGCAGCTTCACCGGAAGCATCTGGCTGAGCACCATTCCCAGGGGGCTGAAGTAGTAGCGGGCGGCCAGCTGAGCCAGCTGCCACAAGCGCTCGCTCACCACACGCTCACTGTCCAGGGTGCGCAATATGGGTTTGAGCTTGCTGTCATCCAGGTCGCTGTGCTCATTCAGGCTGACCACCACCCCAACCTGGGTTTGGCGGCCAAAAGGCACCTCCACCCGACAGCCAATCTCCGGCAGGGGCTGTCCCTCGGCAGGCAGGTAGCTGAATAGTTGGCGCAGAGGCAGGGGCAGGGCGACCTGAATGTACACGTATGAGGATCCTGGGTTACTGAATTGGATAGTCTTTATCGGGCTGAAGTCCCGCCGGCCAGCGAAATTTGATGGCCAGGTGGATACCCTATCAGAGGCGGCATAATCTTACTATGCAGAGCGTTTCTGTGCTTGCGAGGGTTGATTGCATCGTGTACTATTACGCGCCTTAAATTTATCACTAACGACGTATGGTGTCCGGCTTTGGATCGGATAGCGATACGGCCTTAACTGAGGTTTGCCCCATGAAACAAGGTATTCATCCTGAGTACAACGAAATCACTGCCAACTGCTCTTGCGGTAACGTGATCAAGACCCGCTCCACCGTAGGTAAGGACCTGCACCTGGACGTATGTTCCGAGTGTCACCCTTTCTACACCGGTAAGCAGAAGGTTCTGGACACCGGCGGTCGCGTAGACAAGTTCAAGAAGCGTTTCGGTGCTCTGTCTTCCAAGAAGTAAGCCGAACCGCATCGAAAAAGGGCGCCTCAGGGCGCCTTTTTTTGTGCCTGGTCCGCAGGCCCCCCTTTTACACTCCTCCTACCGCCCCTCTGTCGGGTTGCTGGAGCATTCGGCCTGAATCGGTGCCGCAGAAGATGCAAGCCGATGCCACTCACCCTCTCTATCCTCGCCTCAGGTCATTATCTCCCTAAAGGAGCCAAGGACATTTCACCGGCTAATGACTCTCAATGAACCTCATTATGCTTGGGAAAAGGTAAATTTTTATTGGTCAGTCCAATTTCCCGCGTGACCGGCATAACTCAGACTTTTTGCTGCTAAGTGCCTTCTATCTAATTAAATTCACTGAATAATGTTTCACGGTCCATTAATCACTTTTCCTGAAATATAATTCTCTATTCTATTACTTTTGACCCTTTGGCAATGAAACTGGTCAGAACTGCTTGTTATATCAAGTATTAATAACAAGATTGGTTGCAAAATCAGGCAATAGGAGTAAGGTTTCAGGCGACTGTACCCCCTTCCCAAATAAAGTAGTGACTGGAATTAAGAGAATGGCAGACCTTCGCGAACAAGCCCTCGAGTATCACGCCCAACCTGTCCCTGGAAAGATCAGCATCTCGCTGACCAAGCCTGCGGAAACCCAGACGGATCTGGCCCTGGCCTACAGCCCGGGTGTGGCAGAGCCTGTTCGGGAGATCGCGTCCAACCCAGCCGATGCCTACAAATACACCAACAAAGGCAACCTGGTGGCGGTGATCTCCAACGGCACGGCGATCCTTGGCCTGGGCAACCTGGGTCCCCTGGCTTCCAAGCCGGTGATGGAGGGCAAGGCCCTGCTGTTCAAGCGTTTTGCCAACATCGACTCCATCGACATCGAGGTGAAGCACCGCACCCAGGAGGAGTTCATCGATACCGTGGCCAACATCGCGGACACCTTCGGTGGCATCAACCTGGAGGACATCAAGGCGCCAGAGTGCTTCGAGATAGAGAAGCAGCTGATTGAACGTTGCCAGGTGCCGGTGTTCCACGATGATCAGCACGGCACCGCCATTGTGACCGCTGCCGGCCTGCTCAACGCCCTGGAGATTCAGGGCAAAGAGCTGTGTGAGTCCACCATCGTCTGTCTGGGCGCCGGTGCCGCCGCCGTGGCCTGCATGGAGCTGCTGATCACCTGTGGTGCCGTGCGTGAAAAGATCTACATGCTGGATCGCAAGGGCGTGCTGCACACCCGCCGCGATGACCTGAACGAGTACAAGAAGCTGTTTGCCAACAACACCGATAAGCGCACCTTGACCGACGTGATTCAGGATGCGGACGTGTTTGTGGGGGTATCCGGTCCCGACCTCATCAGTGAGGAGCAGGTGAAGCTGATGGCAGACAAGCCGGTGCTGTTTGCCTGCTCCAACCCGGATCCTGAGATCAAGCCTGAGCTGGCCAAGGCCGCCCGCCCTGACGTCATCATGGGCACAGGCCGCAGCGACTACCCCAACCAGGTGAACAACGTGCTCTGTTTCCCCTTCATCTTCCGTGGTGCCCTGGACGTGCGTGCCCGAGCCATCAACGATGAGATGAAGGTGGCCGCGGTGGAAGCGATTCGCCAGCTGGCCAAGGAGTCTGTGCCCCAGACTGTGCTGGACGCCTATGGCGCCACCGAGATGAGCTTCGGCTCCGAGTACGTGCTGCCCAAGCCAATGGACCCGCGCCTGTTGCCCCGGGTGGCCAAGGCGGTGGCCAAGGCCGCCATCGACTCCGGCGTGGCCGAGCTCGAAGAGCTGCCGGCCCACTATATGATTGACTGAGTCGTCTTCACCGACTGAGCAGGGCAGCCCTAGGGCTGCCCTGTTTTTTTCTGGGTCAGAGAATGGCCACCATTTGGCGTATCCATCTGTTCTTTATTGATTTATTATTGCACGCACTGGTGTAATCAATTTGATGAAAACAAAGGATAGACAGTGAAAAAATCCATTCTGGCAACCGCAGTTCTAGCGATGATGATCTCCGGTAGCGCCCTGGCTAAAGAGGGGGCTTACGTAGGGGGAAGTTTGGGCAGTGCCAAGCTGGATCCCTCTAACGACAGCACAGCAACCAGCTTCGGCGCCTATGGTGGCTACAACTTTACCGACTGGTTTGGTATCGAAAGTTCACTCTTTGCCACCACAGAGTTCAAACAGGGGGACGGTGTCGAGGTGATGGGCGCTGCCTTCAGTGTTGCTCCCCGCTTCATACTGACCCTGAACGAGGAGTTTTCCCTGTTTGCCAAGGCGGGCTTGGCCAATACCCTGGTGAATGTGGACACCCCCATCGGTGACACCGATCTCGATGGCATTGTTTTCTCCTGGGGCGTGGGACTGGACTGGAGTGTCGGTGAGCACCTGGGCCTGCGACTGGCCTATGAGATGAATGACGGTGAGCTGGAGCACGAGGACTTCAGTTCCGTCGACGTGGACGTTGAACTGTCTCAGCTCTATCTCGGGGTGCATTACCACTTCTAAGTAGGCTACGACCAATCAGGGATGCCCAAGGTATCCCTGCTTTATGCTTCGGCTTTCCGGGAAAAACTGCGGCAAGGGGTGAGGCAGGAGCGCAGGGTATCGCGATTTTTGGTGCCGACAGGCCACCAAAACGTCGTATCTGTCACAGATGGTCTTCGCTTTTGATACCACTAGATTGTTTGATTCAAATCCTTGTTTTAAATCAATAATAACGAGGATCGTCCGGCGATAGACCTAATCGAATTTATCCGATTTTTTCGATGAGCACGGCCCAATAGACTGGCGACAAATCCAACAACAAGGACTCGTCAGTATGAAAACGCTCGTTCTGTCCCTCAGCCTCATCAGTGCCGCAGTCAGCGCCGGTGAACCCATCCAGCCCATCGAAGTGCCTCAGATCGACAACCCTGCCAAGGTGGCCCTGGGTAAGCAGTTGTTCTTCGACCCGCGTCTCTCTAAGTCTGGCTTCCTCTCCTGCAACAGCTGCCACAACCTCAGCCTGGGCGGGGTGGACATCCTGCCCACCTCCATCGGCCACAACTGGCAGGAGGGGCCCATCAACGCCCCGACGGTACTGAACTCCCGCTACATGCTGGCTCAGTTCTGGGACGGTCGCGCGGCGGATCTTCAAGAGCAGGCCGCCGGTCCCATCGCCAACCCCAAGGAGATGGCGCTCAAGCATGAACTGGCCCTGGACGTGCTGCGCTCCATCCCCGGCTATCGCAGTGCCTTTGCTGGCGTCTATGGGGATAAGAGTATCGATCTGGAACGGGTCACCGATGCCATCGCCACTTTCGAGGAGACCCTGGTGACCCCGGACAGCCGTTTCGACCTGTGGCTCAAGGGTGACAAGCAGGCGATGACCGACGAGGAGTTGCAGGGGTATGCCCTGTTCAAGTCCAACGGCTGTGCCGCCTGTCACAATGGTCCTGCCGCCGGAGGCACCATGTATCAGAAGATGGGGTTAATGCAGCCCTTTGTCACCGACAACCCGGCTCAGGGCCGCGTCGACGTGACCGGCCAGGAGCATGATCGCATGGTGTTCAAGGTGCCCACCCTGAGAAACATCGAGCTGACCTACCCCTACTTCCACGACGGCTCCACCTACGACCTGCAGCAAGCGGTAGTCACCATGCAGCGGGTGCAGCTGGGCCGGGAGCTGAGCGATCAGGACGCCGCGAAGATCACCGCCTTCCTCAAGACCCTCACCGGCACGCAGCCAGCCATCACCCTGCCGCTGTTGCCCCCCTCGGTGGCGGACACCCCCAAGCCGGCGCCTTTTGCCGACTGAAGCTGATAACAAAAAAGGGATACCTCGCGGTATCCCTTTTGCGATCTGAGCAACTTTAAGTGCAGAACCTTGTCATTGCCCCAGCTTCAACTAACTTTTAAGTGAAAAGGAATTTGATTGATTTAACAAGATCTTTTTGGTGATCGGTGAGGGTGGTTGCCCATAAAGGTTCGCAAAGGGAGTTGGAATGATGCGTGTACCAGTGAGTCTGAGTGTAGTACTCGTTTTGGGGTTGTTGGTTGGTTGCAGCGACAGTGATTCGGCGTCGGCCTCTGTAGTGAGGCCTGTTGCGGATGCGGGGCACGCTCAGTCCCTCAGCCAAGGTGCTACTGCGATATTGAACGGCAGTGGTTCCTATGATCCTCAAGGGAGAGTCATTAGCTATCAGTGGACTGTCACGGAACGCCCGGTGGGAAGCAGCAGTGCACTGACCGATTCTGCCAGTCCTTACCCTGGGCTCTATTTGGATGCAGTGGGTGACTACGAGATTACGCTGGTAGTGAGCAACGGTGAATCTGATAGCGAACCGGCCAGGGTTAAAATCAGTGACACAGGCGTGGTGCCGATAGCTCACGCCGGTCATGACATTAAAGTCACAGGCGTGACCTCAGTTACCCTGGATGGAAGTGCCAGCATCGACCCTGATGGTGACCGACTGAGCTTTAACTGGACCTTGGTTGGTCGCCCTGCGGGCAGTGTTGCTGAGTTACAGCGTGCCAATACCCCTTTTCCCGTACTGCAAATGGATCTGCCGGGTGAGTATGACGCAGAGCTTGTGGTGAGCGATGCCACTGGAAGCAGCGAGCCTGATCGAGTACGAATCAGCGACTCCAACGTGGCGCCTGTTGCGCGTGTGGTAAGCACCGCCTTTTCAACTCCAGGTGTACCCGTTCGATTCGATGGCAGCGGCTCGTCCGACGCCGATGGCGACAGCATCAGTTACCAGTGGCACCTGGTGTCTGTACCTCAGGGAAGTCAGGTAGCTCTGAATGCCACCAATCTCGCTCAAGTGGAACTGACTCCGGATTTAGCGGGAGATTATATTGTCGCACTGGCGGTCAGTGACGGTGTAAACCTCAGCGAGACAGTGACTTCTACCCTTCACAGAGGCAATCGGCCACCTGTGGCGGTAACTGGCCATGATCAATGGGTGAATACAGGACAGATTGTTCATCTTGATGGGTCGTCCTCCTATGATCTCGATGGTGATGGGCTCAGTTATCAATGGTCTCTGCTTTCTGCGCCAACCGGCAGTGCCAGTGCACTGACAGATGTTCGCAGTGCGCACCCTCAGTTAATCCCGGATGTGTCTGGAGATTACTTGATTCAATTGATCGTCAGTGATGGCCAGAGCAATAGCCTGCCAGCCACTCTGCTGCTGAGTGATCGAGACACCAATCTAGCCCCGGTAGCCAATGCGGGGATAACCCACAAGGGAGGACCCGGAGACACTCTTATACTGGATGGCTCGGGCTCCTACGACTTTGATGGCGATGCACTGAACTATCGCTGGACCTTGATCAGCAAACCAGGCAGCAGTAATGCCGCCTTAAGCGGTTCGGACTCTGCGCGGCCCTCCCTTACCCTGGACGCTGCTGGAGATTATGTGGCTCAACTGGTTGTAAGTGATGGTGCTTTAACCAGTGCGCCCGATACCGTATTGATTACTGAAGTGAACCTCCCCCCTAAGGCTGATGCTGGAGTCAATGCGTCGGTTGTCAAAGGACAAACTGTCCAGTTGGATGGCAGTGCTTCAACGGATGCTGAAGGCGCTGCTCTTTCTTACCTGTGGTCGCTCATCAGCAGTCCAGCAGGCAGTCAGGCCTCACTCTCAGCCGCACGTACGCCCATGCCCAGTTTTGTCGCAGACGTTGACGGTGATTATGTGTTGCAGCTGGTGGTTAACGATGGTGAGCAAGACAGCGCACCAGATACTGTCATCATTCGTGAGCTCAGCCAGAACTCGCTGCCGGTTGCGAATGCCGGGGCAGATCGAACAGCGGAGGCCGGCGAGCTGATTAATCTGGATGGCAGTGGCTCTAGCGATGCTGACGGCGACAGCCTTACTTATCGCTGGGCTCTGTTGTCTCGTCCGGTGAACAGTAAGGCCGAGCTAGTGAAGGCGGATTCCGCCTATCCTGTGCTGGTCACCGGTGAGGAGGGGGACTATCTGATTCAATTGGTGGTCAGTGATGGTCAATCCACCAGCTTGCCCGACACACTGCTCATCCATGACAAGCAGCGCAATGTGGCTCCCGTTGCCGATGCTGGTAGTGATCGTCAGGTGAGTATTGGAGATAACGTGTCATTAAGTGGCAGCGCCTCTTCCGATGGCAACGGAGACCCTCTTAGCTACCGTTGGTCATTGCTCTCTTTACCAGCGGGAAGCCAGGCAGTGCTCTCGTCAGCTGATCAGGTAAACACCGATTTTAGACTCGATGTTGCCGGGACCTTCGTGGCCCAGTTGGTGGTCAGTGATGGGGTGCTGAGCAGTGCTCCGGTGACGGTAACCATCACAAACAAGCCGTCGGGATCCATAGTGGTCAACCCCGTCCCCCAGGGGCATACATTGGTGATGAGCAGCACTTTGGGCGGCGAGGAGCAGGTCGGTGGACTCTATTCGATCAGTGAGTCGTCTTTGGGAGATATTCACCCACTCATCAGTCTCAAGGGTAAGCCGAGCGTTCAAAACAAATCTGACCTGGCATTGGTGTACAACACAAAGGATAAGAGATTTTATACCCAATTGGATACCGAGGGTGTGTACGCCGGAGGGGTCGTGCTGAGCTTCGATCCTGTGTCACAACAGGTCGAGATAGTGCGCCACATAGAGGACCAAACACTCTCTGGAAACCGGGTTTATGGTTTTAATACCCGGTTACTCCTGCACCCCGATGGCTCTGCGTTATTTGGAATGGTTAAGTTTGGGTCAGTTAATGACGCAGGCCGACTTTACCATTTGAATATTGACCGTAGCAGCGACGACTTTGGCCAATTGAGCTGGGTTGCGGAGCTGGGACAAGGCGACGGCAAGGGAAATACCTTTGGCCGCATTCCGCTGGCCAACATTCAATGGAGTGGTGATAACCGAATAATGGTGATCAACCACAACAAAAAAGGGGTGACGGAAACCAATGCCTTTGAACTGACCCCTTCAGATCCCAATGATCTGACAAAGCCATGGAACGCAAAGGGCTATGCCGATATCACCGTACCCTATGATGGGCGCTTTCAGCATTATGGAGACGACACTGTCTACAACGTGTGGAATCGCAGTCCCGATTCCATCTTCGAGGTGACAACCCGAGCCGGAGGGGCCGGTGGCTATGTCAACTTTGACTGCTTCAACCCTCTGGGGACCTTCCCCTGGGACGCTCGCAAACTCTACGGTCTGTGTCAGGGGCTTGGCAGCAGTCAGCCACCCATTCTGGTTGAGGTGAATCGTGCAAGTGCTGACAGCACCAATTTGAGGCGCTTCAGCAACTGGAGTGACTTGAAGCCTACCGGACTTGCAGCCTCTCAAAATGGCGGTTTGTTGTTTATCAATGCTACGGATCCTGCGACCTCAATTGCTGTAGAGATTGAGCGGATCTCAGGTACAGATGCACCATTCAAACATCTGCCGTCTCAAGTGAAGCAGGTGAAGAACGGAAGTTACTCGGACTCCCCCTTGATCATTGGAGATGAGCTGCGAGGAAAGCTGTTTGTGGGTGACCCTGGTATATCCAGTAACCCGGATGACCCGGTGGATGATCGCTTCGTCAGTGTTGTTAGCTTCGATGGGGGAGAGATGAACCAGGGCGCCTTCGTGACCTTGGACAGGCTGGATAACAGCGTCTCTGTCACCAGCTTGGGGTATCAGAAAGGGGCTTATACCTTTGGTCGTCCTCTGCTTCACAGTAACGGAAAACTATTTGGTTCAGTTATCTATGCCCCTGACTTCGAAGGCTTCGGGACTAACTACAGTTATGATCCTGATACGGCCATCATCGATTATGGCTCGGGGTACGGCTCAGTTCGTCCGGGGATTGCATTAGCAGAGGGGCAGACAGGCCTAATCTATGGCCTGGGTGTCGACGTGCGCGATGCTTTCCGTCAGGTGCTGTATAGCCTGGACCCTGACTCCCTGGCCTTCACCCAATTGGATAAGTTCGACAGTACCGGAAGAGCCCATGCCAACACCGAAGTGGCCATCCAGGGACAAGGGGCCTGGGTGCTTTCTGACGTTAATCTCTATTGCTTTAACCTGACTACGAGAGCCAAGGTGATGGGCCACTCATTCAGTGTCAATGGCCCTCACGACCCTGTGCGTACACTGAGTTATCTGGCAAGTCAGGATGCATGGTATCTGCCTACAAGGGCCAGCGCTGTAGCGGGTGAGGGTACCATTCAGCGCATTACCAACGACTGCTCAAGTCCAGTTCGTACGGATGCAGTTACCGGCCTTACGGATATACCCAGCACAGCGTTGTTGGTGGCGTCCGACGGCTATCTGTATTTCGGTACTGAGAATGGCAAGCTCATGCAGTTTGATCCAGTGATGGACTTGGTGAGTGAGGTTGCGACATTTGGCAATGCAGAGGTGGTCGGTTACCTGATTGAAGATCAGAACGGTGACATCCTGGGCGTGGTCCGGGGCCAAGAGGAACAGCTGTTTGCGTATCACCTGGCTACCGGGCAGGTCAGCCTGACAGAGATACCCAAAGACAGCCCAACGGACCTCTACTATCCGGGAGTTGTTGAACTCAATTAGTTGACAACGAAAAAGGGATACCTCGCGGTATCCCTTTTCTTATCAATTCGCTGGAGTCTTACTCCATCTCTTCCCAGTCGATGCCCAGGGCTTTCATCTGGCGCTTGGCAGACTCCGGAACGGTGTCCGGGTGGTCCTTTCTCAGGTCATTGTCCTCAGGCAGAGGCTGACCAGTAAAGGCGTGCAGGAAGGCTTCACAGAGCAGTTCGCTGTTGGTGGCGTGACGCAGGTTGTTGACCTGACGACGGGTACGCTCATCGGTCAGCAACTTCAATACGCCCAGCGGAATGGAGACGGTGATCTTCTTCACCTGCTCGCTTTTCTTACCGTGTTCCGCATAGGGGCTGATGTAGTTGCCGTTCCACTCAGTGCTCATTGCCTTTGCCTTTGACTTGGGTTAACGGGTGCAAATTGTAACTGCTCTGATTTCTGAGTCAAATTGTAGATATCTTAACCTATAAACGTTTAGACGTCTAAAAGTCTTGACGCCCAAATTTGGATCGACTAATTTGGACGTCCAGACATCTTGAGCGCACAGAATAACCAGGAGCCACGGAATGAGTACTCATAAGCCCGCCACCATTGTTGCCCGTGAAGGGATTGATACCGACCTGACTCATGGTGCCGTGGTGCCACCTGTCTATCTGTCCACCAACTACACCTTTGCCGGTTTCAATGAGCCGAGGCAATACGATTACACCCGCTCCGGCAACCCCACCCGGGACAGCCTGGGCAATGCCCTGGCACAGCTGGAGGAGGGCGCCGGCGCGGTGATCACCGCCACCGGTATGGCGGCGGTCAACCTGGCGGTGAACCTGCTTAAGCCTGGCGAGCGCCTGGTGGTGCCCCATGACTGTTACGGCGGCAGCTACCGCCTGTTCACCAGCCTGGCCGCCAAGGGCGCGTTCGAGCTGTCCGTAGTGGACCAGGGCGATGAGCAGGCCCTGGCCGATGCCCTGGCGCAGAATCCCAAGATGGTGTGGCTGGAAACCCCGAGCAATCCGCTGCTGCGCGTAGTGGACGTGGAGAAGGTGGCCAAGGCTGCCAAGGAAGTGGGCGCCCTGGTGGTGGCGGACAACACCTTCCTTTCTCCGGTGCTGCAGAAGCCTCTGAACCTGGGGGCGGACATCGTTATCCACTCCACCACCAAATACATCAACGGTCACTCCGACGTGGTCGGCGGTGCGGTGATTGCCCGCGAACAGGAGCTGGCGGAAACCCTGGCCTGGTGGGGCAACTGCCTGGGCATCACCGGCGCACCTTTCGATTCTTTCCTGACCCTGCGTGGCCTGCGCACCCTGCCGCTGCGCATGCGCCAGCATCAGGAGAACGCCGAGGCCGTGGTTGCCCTGCTGCAAAGCCACCCCGCAGTAGCCAAAGTGCACTATCCCGGCCTGGCATCCCACCCGGGCCATGAGCTGGCCAAGCGTCAGCAGAGCGGCTTTGGTGCCATGCTCAGCTTCGAACTCAAGGGCGGTGAGCAGCAGGTGCGTGACTTCCTGGCTCAGCTGGAGCTGTTCTCCTTGGCGGAGAGCCTGGGCGGGGTAGAGAGCCTGGTGGCGCACCCGGCCACCATGACCCACGCCGCCATGGCGCCGGAAGCCCGCCGCGCCGCCGGCATCGAAGACACCCTGATCCGCCTCTCCGTGGGCATCGAAGACAGTGAGGACCTGGTGGCGGACCTGCGCCAGGCCCTGGAGGCCGTGAAGTGACAGTGAAGCAGCTGCACAAGTTCGGTGGCTCCAGCCTGGCAGACGCCGAGTGTTACCACCGGGTCGCTCATATCCTGCAGACCCACGGTCACGCCGGGGATCTGGTGGTGGTCTCTGCCGCGGGCAAGACCACCAACGCCCTGCTGGAGCTGCTGCGACTGGCCCGTCATGGCCACAGCTACGATGAACAGCTGGCTCAGTTGCAGGCGTTCCAGCTGGGGCTGGTCACCGACACCCTGGGGGAGTCGGGGCAGCCTTTGGCTCATCAGCTGGAGTCCGACGTTCACCACATCGATCAGGCCCTGGCTGCCGAGCCCAGAGACTGCGCCGCCATCCAGGCGTTTGGCGAGCTGTGGTCTGCCCGCTTGCTGGCGGCCCTGCTGAGCAAACTGGGCGCACCGGCGACTGCCCTGGACGCCAGAGATTTCCTGTTGCTGGATGACAGCGTCCAGCCCCGCCCGGATTGGGGGCAATCCTCCGAGAACCTGCATCGCGCTCTGGCGCAGCGCCCCAACCAGCGAGTGGTGATCACCGGCTACTTTGGGGCCAACGGCCAGGGGCGCACCCGTCTGCTGGGACGCAACGGTTCTGACTACAGCGCCACCCTCATCGGTGCCCTGGCCGAAGTGACCGAGGTGACCATCTGGACCGACGTGGCCGGCATCTACAACGCCGATCCCAACCTGCTGGCGGACGCCCGTCTGCAGGCCAGCCTCAGCCTGGATGAAGCGGATCAACTGGCTCGCCTGGGCTCGCCGGTTCTGCACAGCCGTACCCTGCAGCCCCTGCGTCAGCTGGCCCTGGCCCTGAATGTTCGCTCCAGCTACACCCCGGACAGCCCTTTTACCCGCATCCTGCCCAGAGGCAACGAGCAGACCGAACCTGTGGTCACCAGCCTCAGTCGGGTGACCCTGTTTCGCTTCAAGGGCAAAGCCCCCGCGTTTCAGCAGTTGTGTGACTGGTTGGCGCAGCAGGGGTTGCCGCCCCTGGCCCACTATGACCAGCCCTTGGCCCTGGCCCTGACCTGTGAGCAGGCCAAGGCTTTGGGCAGCGAGCTGTCGGATCAGGCGAAAAGCCTGGGTCTGACCCTGCTCAGCAGCGGCGACGATTACGGTCTGGTAGGCCTGGTGAGTCAGCACCCAGGTCGACTGGCGGGGGCCTTCTCCCGCCTGCTCAGCCGCAGCGCCTTGCCCTGCTGCCGTCACGACCAGGCCCTGGTCACCCTGGTGCCGGCCCGCGAGGTGACCGCCCTGGTGGAGTCCATTCACCGTCGCTGCGCCGGGCCCCGCAAGCGCATCGGACTGGTGCTGGCCGGCAAGGGCAACATAGGGTCTGCCTGGCTGGATCTCTTTGCCCTGCAACAGCAGCAGCTCAACGAGGAGTTTGAGGCCGAGATGCGCCTGGTGGGGATCATCGGCTCCCAGCATTACCTGATTGATGAAGCGGGCATCGACGCCCGCAGCGGATTGACCCGCTACCAGGATGAAGCCCTGGAGTTTTCCTCTCTGGAGTGGCTGGATCAGGCTGCCGCCATGGATCTGGATGAGGTGGTGTTGCTGGACATTACCGCCTCGGCCACCCTGGCTTTGCACTACCCTGAGATTGTGGCCGCCGGTCTGCATCTGGTCAGCGCCAACAAGCAGGCGGGCAGCGGCCCGGGTGCCTTCTATCAGGAACTGCAGCGTCAGCTGTCCAACTGCCACCGTTACTGGCGTTACAACGCCTCGGTGGGCGCCGGGCTGCCGGTGTTCTACAGCATCGACGATCTTAAGCGCAGTGGCGATGCCATCACCTCGGTGTCCGGGGTGTTCTCCGGCACCCTGAGCTGGTTGTTCGATCACTTCGACCGCGGTGGCCCCTTCTCTGAGCTGGTGCTCAAGGCCAAGGCCGAGGGACTGACCGAACCTGACCCCAGAGACGATCTGTCTGGCCGTGACATGCAGCGCAAGCTGCTGATTCTGGCTCGCGAACTGGGGCTGAATCTGGAGCTGGAGCAGATCGAACTGGAATCCCTGGTGCCGGAGGCATTGGCGGATCTGCCGCTGGAGCAGTTCCTGGCGCGCATCGATGAACTGGACCCTGTGATGCAGGCCGCCGCCGAGGCTGCCAAGGAGCAGGGCCTGGCCCTGAGGTATGCCGCCAGCCTCACCATAGAGGCGGGCGAGGTGAAGGCCCGGGTTGGCCTGGAGCAGGTCGATCAGAGCCATCCCTTCGCCAACCTGCCAGCGGGGGACAATCAGTTCCTGTTCCTCAGTAAGCATTACCCCAACGGCCTGGTGATTCAGGGCCCGGGGGCCGGACGGGAGGTGACCGCCGCCGCGGTTCAGTCCGATTTTGTAGCCATTTGCCGACGTCTGCTGCACTGAGCCGGACGCACGTTTTACGGGAGTAGTATTTATGGGATTTCATCACGCACAGCAGTTAGAAGCCCTGAACGAGCGTTTGAGCCACCTGAAGGATATCCAGGTTTCCTTCGAGTTTTTTCCCCCTTCCACCGAGGAGATGGAGCAGACCCTGTGGAGCTCGGTTGAGCGGCTGGCGCCGCTCAAGCCCCGTTTTGTTTCCGTGACCTATGGTGCCAACTCCGGGGTGCGGGACAGAACCCATAAGGTGATCGAGAAGATCCACAATCAGACCGATCTTGTGGCCGCCCCTCACCTGACCGTGGTGGACGCCACCGAAGAGGAGCTGCGTGGCCTGGCCAACCAGTACTGGGAGCAGGGGGTGCGCCACATCGTCGCCCTGCGAGGCGACCTGCCGGAAGGCCAGGGGCGTCCCGATCGCTTCGCCGTGGATCTGGTGAAGCTGCTGAAGGAGGAGCACGACTTCGAGATCTCCGTGGCCGCCTATCCCGAGGTGCACCCGGAAGCCACTAGCGCCCAGGCGGATCTCATCAACCTCAAGCGTAAGGTGGACGCCGGAGCCAACCGCGCCATCACCCAGTTCTTCTACGACATCGAGTCCTACCTGCGTTTCCGTGACCGTTGTGCCGCCGCAGGCATCGATGTGGAGATCGTCCCGGGGATTCTGCCGGTGACCAACTACCGGCAGTTGCTGAAGTTTGCTGGCTTCACCAATGTGCATGTGCCCAACTGGCTGCACCACATGTTTGATGGCCTGGATGACGACCCGGCGACCCGCAAGCTGGTGGGCGCCAATGTCGCCATCGAGATGGCCAAGGTGCTGGCCAAAGAGGGGGTGAGGGAGTTCCACTTCTACACCCTGAACCGGGCCGAACTGAGCTACGCCATCTGCCACGCCCTGGGGGTGCGGCCCTGAAACAAAAAAGGCGGCACCCTAAGGTGCCGCCCTGTGCGGGGGATGAGCCCTACTTAACCTGTTTGGCGGCCTGGGCGCCGGCAATACGACCAAACACCACGGTGTCGGCGATGGCGTTGCCTCCCAGGCGGTTCTTGCCGTGAACGCCGCCGGTCACTTCACCTGAGGCATACAGCCCCTGAATCTTGGTGCCGTTACGCAGGAACACCTCGGTGTTCTCGTTGATGGCGATGCCGCCCATGGTGTGGTGGATGGCCGGTGACACGTCCACCACGTAGATGGGGAAGCGGACATCGGTCTTCATGAAGCGTTTGCCGAAGTCCAGATCCTCACCCTTCATCTGGAACTCGTTGTAACGCTCAAGGCTGGCCTGGGCCGCCTTGGCGGGCATGCCGGTGACCGCTTCCAGTTCTGGGTAGCTGAGGACGACGTCCACCAGGCCCAGGGTTTCCAGTCCCTTCACCTGACTCAGTTCATTGACCACGTCCTGGTCATACAGCATCCAGGCGTGATGCTTGCTCTGGTCGATGATGGCGCCGGAAACCACATCACGGGTGCCCAGCTCGTTGACGAAGCGCTGCCCCTGATCGTTGAGCAGGATGGCGCCGGCACCGCGAATGGTCCCGGTGATCAGGATCTTGCCCTTGGCGGCCGTGGGGAAAAGTTGGATCTCCTTAACGTCCTTAACCTTGCCGCCAATCTCCTCCACCATCTGGATGCCGTCACCTTGGTTGCCTTTGTTGTTGGTGGTGTTCATCCCCTTCAACTCGGGTCGGAAGCTGGCCACCATGTCGTTGTTGGCCGCAAAACCGCCGGAGGCGATCACCACGCTCTTGGCACCCACCATGTAGTAACCCTGGTGCTTACCCTTGACCACCACACCCTGGATGCGGTCGTGGTTGTCCACCACCAGTTTCACTGCCGGGGCATTGACCCGCACTTCGATGTCATGGTCCTTCACCGCCTTCATCAGGGTGGTCATGATGTGTGGGCCGGCCTTGGCGCCGCCGGTGGGGCGGTGAACCCGCTCGAAGCTGTGTCCGCCCGGGCGGCCTACGCTGTTGAGGTCGGCACCCAGGGACTTGAGCCACTCAATGCCCTCAGCGCCATTCTGGCTGAGGGTGCGGGCCAGGGCCGGGTCGTTGTGTTGGTAGCCCCCTTTCATGATGTCCTGGTACCACACCTTCTTGGTGTCACCGATCTTCAGCGCCTTCTGGGTGCTGGATTCGGCTGAGGCCATGCCCCCTGCGGCCAGCATGGAGTTGCCCCCGGGCATTGGCTCCTTTTCCAGAATCAGGATCTTGTCGATGCCTGCCTGGGCGGCACTGACGGCGGCGGTGGTGCCTGAGGCGCCGGAGCCAATCACCAGAACATCGATCTGCTCAACCGGGCCGGCGGCGATCGCCTTGGCCACGGCGTCGGCGTCGGTCTCCAGCTTGGTTGGGCGCCACTGATTGTCACCGGCTGGCATGGCCATGTCGTATTCGTGACAGGAGTTGCACACCATGGAGGACTCCTGGTGGCCCGAGTGGCAGGTGGTGCAGTTCAGGTTGCCCAGATCCAGGTGGGAGTCGTGGGGATCGATGTCGTGGCGGTCTTCGGTGGCCAGTTCAGGGTAGCTGCCATGACAGTCGACACAGGCGGCGTTTTCGGCGGCCAGGTTGTCTCTTACCTGCATGCCTGCCGTGTGGCAGGAGCTGCATTCGGTGAACTCCTTGTGGAGGGGAACGATACCTTGAGCCAGTGCCTGGCCGCTGAGCAGCAGGGCACCGCTGATGACGAGAGAGAGAGGAGATAATTTCATGATGAAAGCCCGAAAGTAATAACACTCCAGGCCATCATAGAGAGAGAAGTATGGGCTTTCGATAGCCAGACAAATAATCGACAGCCTTTATTTAATATTTGCCATTGGCATATTTAATTTGGCAAATGCCGATGCAGTTAATTAATTTCAATATTAAATTAACCAACTGCAATCGGCCGGTGTTTATTTTTGTCCTTGGTCGCTTTTTATCAAGGGAATGGCGATCTCAATCCGGGTGCCCATATTGGCCACCGAGTGGATGGTCAGTGTTCCCTGATGTTCCAGGGCAATGCGTTGACAGATCGCCAACCCCAATCCCAGACCGCCCTCGCCGCGCCTGGTGGTGAAAAACCCCTGGGTCGCGCGCTCCTGGGTCTCCGCGTCCATACCATGGCCCCGATCGGAGACACTGATGACGACCCTGTCGGTCTGTTTCTCCACCGCCAGGGTCACTGTATCTCCCGGCCGGGAAGCGCGGACGGCGTTGTCCAGCAGGTTCACCAGCACCTGCTCCAGGCGCCCCTTGTTGCCAAGCATCTGCAGATCCTTGTCAGGCAGTCTTAGCTCGAGGCGAATGCTGGCCGCCTTGATGAAGGAGGCGCACAAAACCTGGGTCGCCTGGCACAGCTGCCGGGCACTGACCCTCTGGAATTCGGTGGCGGGAGTGGGGCGGGCATAGTCCTTCAGTTCTTTGACGATGCTGGAGATCTTGCGGCTGGACTGATGGATGTAATCTCCCTGCTGCTGCAGCTCCTGTTCCATCCTGGCCAGATCGATGCGGTGCAGCTCCAGGTCGGTTTCCAGGCCGGGCGTCTCCTCGAGGAAATGGATCAACTTCAGCGAGTCGTGCCGCAGTCGCTCGGAGGCACGCAGAATCACCCCATTGGGGTTGTTGATCTCATGGGCGATGCCGGCGGAGATGGTGCCCAGGGTGGCCAGCTTGGCCCGCTCCTCGGCGATGGCGGATTGCTGCTCCAGTTCCTGGGTGCGCTTGCGCACCGACTCTCTCAGGGTCCGGTTCCACAGGACCACCAGGATAAACAGTGCCAGTCCTGACACCAGCACGTAGACAAACATCTGGCTGAGCTGGTCGAACTGGCGAATCTTCTGGGTGGTGCTGAACCAGCGCTCTCTCAGCTTGAACAATTGGCCGCTGTTACTGAGAGAGATGATCGCTTCCTGAATGCGCTTGGCCAGTTGGGGGTTGCTGCCCTTGACGGTAAAGGCATACATTCTGGGGAACAGCGGAATGCCGCTGTCGATGAGCACCGGTGAGGTGTCTTTGGCCAGGGAGTTGCGGCCCACCTGGTAGTTGGTGATGGCGGCATCGGCCATGCCCCGGCGCACCAGCTGCAAGGTTTCCCGTTCGGAGTCCGCATAGAGGATGTCCAGTTCCAGTCCCTGTTGCCTGAGGGCGTGGGCGGTGTAGGACCCTCGGCACACCGCCACCTTCAGTCCCTCAAGATCATTGAGGTTGGTGATGTTGTGTCTGTGGCTCAGGGTATGGATATGGCTGTAGGCCATGGCAAAGGGGCTGACTCTCAGGGGGGGCTGCAGCGCGGGATTGACCTCACCCGAGTGACTGACCCCTATGGCAATCAGATTGATCTGTCCCCGGTTGAAGGCGTCCACCGTCTCCTCCCAGGAGGCGCCGCTGACCACCAGGGGTTCACCAATCTCGTCCGCCACCATCTGCATCAGGTCGATGTTGAAGCCTTCGGGTTCCCCGTGCTCGTTGAGCCATTCAAAGGGGGCGAAATCCCGATCGATGCCGTAGTGGATCTCGGCGCTGGCCATCAGGGGCCAGCACAGCAGCAGCCACAGCCACCTCATAGTTTGGCAACCCGGCGACACAGGGCGGCGGGGGAGATCCCCAGCAGGGCGGCGGCCCCTTTCTGGCTGCCGTTGCAGCGCCTAAGCGCCTCACGAATCAAGAGTTCATTGCACTCGCTGATGGTCGGCAAAGGGTCCGGGAACACCACCTGGTGACTGATGAGCTCGACACAGCCCTCCTCCTGGGTATGGCAGCGCCGCTGAATCGGCAGCAGCGACAGGTCACCACCACTGGCGTAGAACAGGGCATCGGTGAGCATGCTGGACAGCTCGGTCAGGTTGCCCGGGAAGGGGTAGTGGTGCAGCAGCTGATACAGCTCCTGGGGTATCTCGGGCACGGGACGGTTGTGGGTCTGGCACAGCTTGTCCAGCAGGTGGGGAACCAGCAACTCAAGATCCGTGCCCCGCTCCCGCAATGGGGGCAGGGTCACCTGATGGGTGCTGAGCTGATAATAGAGATCGGCACGGAACAGTCCCTCCTCCACCAGAGTGTTCAGCTGGACCTGGCTGGTGGCGATGAATCTGGCTCTGACCGGCAGCTGGTTTTTGCTGCCCAGGGGGGAGAACCGGTGGCTGGTCAGCAGATCCAGCAGCACAATCTGGGCCTGCAGCGGCAGGTGTTCCACCTGACGAAGCAGGATGACTCCCCCTTCCGTCTGGTGCAGCAAGCCGAGGGAGGCCTGCTGACGATTCTGGTAGCCACGGGCACAGCCCAGCAACTGTTCGAGGATCACCTCCGCCGGCGCCTGACAATGAATCTCCTGAATCTGACTGTTGCCGGCCATGCAGTTCACCAGGGTCCGCTTGCCGGTGCCGGTTTCACCCTGGATCAACAGTGGCGAGGCGCTGGATTCTATGGTGTGGGCATAGCCGATCACCGCTTTCAGGGACTCCTGCCGGGTGATCAGGGGGGCATAATTGTCCAGGCAGTGATTGGTGGGATTGAGGTACTGGGTGACCAGGGCCCTATAGTCCCTTTGCAGACAGCAGCGCTCGATGATTCTGTGCAGGCGCTGTTTCATCAACGGAGTTTCACTGTCTTTCACCAGAAAATCTGAGGCACCGGCCTGCATGCACTCCACGGCGGTATCCAGGTTGTCCATGCCGGAGACCACTATGATGCTGATGTCTGGGTGCAGACAATGGATCTCCTTGATTAGCTGCAATCCGGTGATGCCGGGCATCATCAGATCCAAGGTGATCAGGTCGATGTCCAGGGTGTCCAGTATGGTGCTGCACTGCCTGGGGTCCGTGGCCTTGATGATGTTGACGTCCAGGGGCAGCTCCTCGATCAACCCGGTGAGGGTGTCGACCCAGATCTGCTCGTCGTCCAGTACCAGAGTGTTTATGCGTTTCATGGTGCGGTTCCAGAAAGCCGGTTCGCCGCAAGAGTAGCCGTGTGAATTCGGGTTGTACGTCGTTCACGTCTCACTTTTTGCCCTGAGTGGCATTGAGAGAGGCAGAGCGTGAACCAGGGCGATGTCAGGGCAGGGGGGATTGCGTAACTGCAATTTTGCCAAAAAAGGTCGCGCCCGAAGGCGCGACCAAAGGAGGGAAGGTTGAATCAGAACTTGTAGGCCAGGTTGACGTTGATCCTGTGGTTCCAGTCATCGTCGCCATCGGCCAGGCCGATGCCCTTATCTCCCAGCCACACGGAGTTCTTGGCCATGTAGTGGTCGATGTAGATCTGGAACTGCTTCACCGAGATGCTCACGCCGGTGCTGTTGAGTACGGAGCGGTCCTGGTTGGCGTCGGCGGTGTCTGGCTCCACCATGCTGTAGTCGTTGTAGATGGTGAAGCTGCCCCAGTCGCGCTTGAAGGACTTGGCCAGGTTGAAGGTATACACCTGACCGGCGCTGGCCACCTCGAAGGCGCTGTTGAGCATCTTCACACCATAGGTGCTGCGCTGGTTGGCCTGATCGTAGTCATAGTCCACGAACTGAAGCTGCATGTTGTAGCCGTTGTAGCGGCTGTCCCAGTGCACGGCATAGGCGGTCGAGGTGCCATTGTCGTCCAGTTTGGTGTCATACAACTGGCCATACTCCAGGGAGGCGCCCACCAGGTGGCTGATGCCGCCGGTGTCGAATCCATAGCTCTGACGCAGGTTGAAGGTGTTGGTCTCTTCGTTGTGGTAGTCGGTGCCATTGATGGTCATTCGGGCCGCATCGGCGGCGAAACCACGGGCATCGGTGGCCTTATACTCGGAGTTCTTGAAGAACGCCATTTCCGAGATCCAGCCACCCTGGCTGTACTGGGCCTTCACCCCCATGTCGAAGTCATCTTCGAAGCCCAGGTAATAGTTCAGGCTGTACCACCAGTTGTGGGAGGCGTATTTGCGGTTACCAAAAGGCTTGTTGATGATGCCTGCCTGGAACTGCCAGTCGGGCAGGCCGTTGTAATAGGCGTAACCAAATTTCAGGTAGTCGTGGCCATTCATAAAGCGATACGCCGCCTTCATGCCCACGTCGTCCCATTCGCTCTTCACCTTAAGCTCGAAGGAGTTGAAATCCAGATCGCCGCCTTTGGACTTGGAGCTTTCAGAGAACTCCTTGTAGGCGTAGTTCACCTTGAGAGAGCCGCCGATGTGGGTCTCTGCCTGGGCGCTGCCCATGGCCAGCATGGAGAGGGCAGAGGCCACCAGCAGGGCCAGGGTCTTGGGTTTGCTGCAGTTAAGCATTGTCTAGGTCCTGTGTCCGGTTATTTCTTATCGGCGTACAACCAGGCTTCGGCGTCTTTGCCGATGGCAGGCTTGATGGTGACCGGTGGGGTAACGCAGTGTTTCTGGGCGTCCTTATCGGTCCAGCACTCTTCAGGCATAAAGGGCAGGCCACCGATGTGGATGGAATCGAACGCCTGGTCATCCTCTTTCCACCAGAACCAGATGATCTCCAGGGGCTCATCAGAGGTGTTTTTGATGGCGTGTACGTCGAAGGGACGGGTCAACACGAAGGTGCCCGGGGTGGCCTTAACCACGCGGTCGTAGTTGTAGAACTCACCTTCACCCTTGATCACCACATAACTTTCCCAGCTGGGGTGCTGACCGACGGCATAGACGGCACCAGGCTGGAAGGTGAAGGTACCGGCCATCAGGTTCTTGGTGTCCAGTGGCGCACCCGGACCCATGGGGTAGGTGTAGGTGTAGGAGGGGTTGGCTTCGATGGCGCTGGTGTCATGACCATGGTCCTCGGCCCACTTCTTGTAGGCCTTGAAACGGGCGGTTTTCTTCTGGGGCAGTTCCTTGTAGGCGTTGATGTGCCAGGGCAGTTCGGTGCGAGGACCGGGAACCGGATACTTGGTGCCGTACTCGTTGTAGCCACCCTTCTTCATTTCGGCACCGGAGATGTATTCGCCTTCCCACTGCCAATCGCCTTTTTCAGGTTCACTGGCGCAGGCGGAAGCGGAGATGGTGGAGACCAATGCCAAAGCCATTAATTTCAGTTTCATATTCTTACCCTTTGGATTAATTGATGTGTCGGGCAAGAGATTAAATGTTGGATTAATTAATTCTGTGATCTTTGGCGCGATGGAATGGGGAATATAAAGTCGAGTTTTATTATTGTGGCAGGCCTATTTGTGCTGGGCGTATATAAGGCGATAAACGCAATTTTCATTCTGGATTGCAAATATTTAATTTTGATCTCCAGAGAGTTCGTTTTCCTCACTCTAGCCCCAGATACTGTGGCCGTGCGCAGTGAAATGTGACAAATTCATGACGCTTTACGCCCCATGGCGGCAAAATGCCCTGTTCAAGTTTTGTTCTGCCCTTCGATTTAGCCCCGCTTATATTCACTGAAATGCATGTGAAAGATGTTGTGATTTCGCTCGAAATTTTAGCGAGTTGGCTATGGATGCGCAGGTGTAAGTTTGACAGCGGTCAAGTTCTTGAGGCGGGGCAACTGTCAAAATGCCGACACCCTACAGAAGAACAATCATCTCATGCGCAACAATCAACCGGTTACCGAACGAGAGCAGCCCGTCAGCCTGGACTCGATCCTGCTTTCCACCACCAACCTGGATGGCGACGTCAAATACGCCAACCAGGACTTCAGTGACATCTGTGGCTACACCTTCGATGAACTCCACGGTGAAGAGCACAACATCGTGCGTCACCCGGATATGCCGCCGGTGGCCTTCGAGTCCATGTGGGACACCATCAAGTCCGGTAATCCCTGGATTGGGGTAGTCAAGAACCGCTGTAAGAACGGGGACTACTACTGGGTCAACGCCTACATCGCCCCCGTCTACGAAGACGGCAAGCTGCATGAGTATCAGTCGGTGCGTCGCAAGCCCACCTCTGAACAGGTGCAGCGGGCCGATCGCATCTATAAGGCGGTGAATGCCGGCAAGACCCCCAAAGAGTTGAAACCCAGCATGCTGGGCTTTGGCGGCAAGCTGATGCTGTGGACCCTGGCGGCCACCTCTCTGACCGCCGTGGGGGCCATCTATTCGCCCATTGCGGCCGGTGTGGCCGGTGCGGCTGTGGCCGCCCTGGGGATTCACAGCCTGCTGTCGCCACTGCGTAAACTGGTGAGCACCGCCACCAGCATCATCGACGATCCGGTTGCTCGTGGGGTGTACACCGGCCGTCAGGATGAGATTGGTAAGGTGGACCTGGCGATGCACTTTCTGGTGACCGAGACCGGCGGCGTAGTAGGGCGCATGGCCGACTCTGCCGGTTCCATCAGCGAGCAGAGCACCGAGCTGACCTACACCATCAACGAGACCCGGGACCGGGCAGATCAGCAGAGCCAGCAGACCAGCCAGGCGGCCACCGCCATGGAGGAGATGACTGCCAGCTTTGCCGAGGTCAACAACAACACCCAGACCGCCGCCGAGGAGATGGGCCGCAGCCACCAGGCCGCCGAGCAGGGCCACGACCGTCTGGAGACGGTGATCGAGGCGATCAATAAGCTCAGCGAAGAAGTGGGCCACTTTTCCGAAGTGGTGGCCTCCATCGAAGAGGACAGCCGCGAGATCAGCGGTGTGCTGGAGGTGATCCGGGGCATCGCCGATCAGACCAACCTGCTGGCGCTGAACGCCGCCATCGAAGCGGCCCGTGCCGGTGAGTCCGGTCGCGGCTTTGCGGTGGTGGCCGACGAGGTACGTCAGCTCTCCAGCCGCACCAGCGAGTCCACCGCGCAGATTGAGGAGATCGTCTCCAAGTTCCAGGAGAGCACCCGTCGCGCCACCGAGGCGATGCAAGCGGGCCAGACCCAGGCCAGCCGCTCCGTGGAGCTGGCGGAAGAAGCGGACGCCGCCTTCGAGCAACTGCGCGCCTCCATCAACCGCATCGCCGAGATGTCCGAGCACAATGCCACTGCCATGGGCCAGCAGACCACGGTGGCCAGCGAGATCAGCCAGGCAATTCA
This sequence comes from Ferrimonas sp. YFM, assembly GCF_030296015.1. Taxonomy (NCBI): domain Bacteria; kingdom Pseudomonadati; phylum Pseudomonadota; class Gammaproteobacteria; order Alteromonadales; family Ferrimonadaceae; genus Ferrimonas; species Ferrimonas sp. YFM. Next base: position 4,266,382 of record NZ_AP027368.1, on the reverse strand, counting down.
GGTGATCAGCGAGCTGGCCCAGGAGAGTCTGGAGCAGACCGAGCTGGCCAAGGATCGCAGCGAACAGATGAACCGGCTGGCGGACAAGACCCACGGCCTGTCTCAGCAGTTCTGGAAACAGAGCGTTCAACGCGAATACTGATTTCGACTTATCCGAATGGATTCACCACCGCGGGTTGCGCAAGCGCCCGCGGTTCTGTTCACAAAGCTGTCATAAATGACCCGCTTCTCCTCTCTTTCCCCCTGATTTTATTGACCAGCTCATTTAACGTATCAATAACGTGATGTGGGTCATATCCCGGTTCGAAGGGGTTTGCCAGAATGGCGCCTCTTATAAAAAAAGCCCCGATTACCATGCGCAATAATCAACCGGTTACCCAGAAAGAGAAGACGCTCAGTCGCGATTGCATCCTGCTGTCCACCACGGACCTGGATGGCAACATCAAGTACGCCAATGAGACCTTCATCGAGGTCGGGGAGTACTCCTTCGAGGAGCTGCACCGTCAACCCCATAACATCGTTCGTCATCCGGATATGCCTCCGGCGGCGTTCAAGTCGTTGTGGGAGAGAGTGAGATCGGGTCAGCCCTGGATGGGGGTGGTGAAAAACCGCGCCAAGAGCGGGGATCACTACTGGGTGAACGCCTATGTGGCGCCGGTGTATGAGAACGGCAAGATTCATGAGTACCAGTCGGTGCGCCGCAAACCCACTGACGCGCAGGTGGCTTCGGCGGAGCGCATCTACTCGGCGATCAATCAGGGCAAGACCCCCAAAGAGCTTCGCAAAGATGTGCTGGGTTTCAGTGGCCGTCTGATGCTGTGGGCAGCCTCGGTGAGTGCCGCCACCGCCGCCGGAGCCGTGTACTCCCCTGTGGCCGCCGGCGTTGCCGGTGGTCTGCTGGGTGTGGCAGGCATCTATGGTTTGCTGGCGCCCTTCCGGACCCTGGTGCAGACCGCCACCAACATCATCGAAGATCCCATCGCCCAGGGCGTGTACACAGGTCGTCAGGATGAGATCGGTAAGCTGGATCTGGCGATGCATTACCTGGTCACCGAGACCGGTGGCGTGGTGGGACGCATGGCGGATTCCGCCGGTTCCATCAGCGAGCAGAGCCTGAACCTGACCTCCACCATCAACGACACCCGTGAGCGGGCCGACAGCCAGAGTCAGCAAACCAGCCAGGCGGCCACCGCCATGGAAGAGATGACCGCCAGTTTCGCCGAGGTGAACAACAACACCCAGACCGCCGCCGAAGAGATGGGTCGCAGCCATACTGCCGCCGAGCAGGGTCACGACCGTCTGGTGACGGTGATCGAAGCGATCAACAAGCTCAGCGAAGAGGTGGGCCATTTCTCCGAAGTGGTGGCCTCCATCGAGCGCGACAGCCGAGACATCAGCGGTGTGCTGGACGTCATTCGTGGCATCGCCGAGCAGACCAACCTGTTGGCGCTGAATGCCGCCATCGAAGCGGCCCGTGCCGGCGAGTCCGGTCGCGGCTTTGCCGTGGTGGCCGACGAAGTGCGTCAGCTCTCCAGCCGCACCAGCGAATCCACTGCCCAGATTGAAACCATCGTCAACAAGTTCCAGGAGAGCACCCGCCGTGCCACCGAGGCGATGGAAGCCGGCCAGACCCAGGCCAGCCGCTCCGTGGAGCTGGCCGAGGAAGCGGACGCCGCCTTCGAGCAGCTGCGCGCCTCCATCAACCGCATCACCGAGATGTCCGAGCACAATGCCACCGCCATGGGTCAGCAGACCACGGTGGCCAGTGAAATCAGCGGGGCAATTCAGGTGATCAGCGAACTGGCGGAGCAGAGCCTGGAGCAGACCGAGATGGCCAAGGACCGCTGCGAGCAGATGAGCCGCCTGTCCACCAAGACCCACGGCCTGTCCCAGCAGTTCTGGAAGCAGAGCGTTCAGCGGGAATACTGAGCCGCATCAAACAGAGAAAAGCCCCGGTCATCCGGGGCTTTTCTTATGGTTAGAAGCGGTAGAGGGCGGTGGCCTGCAGGTAGCTGGAGCCGCCGCGCTGGGGCCGCTGGAACTCGGTGTCCTCGTCCTGCACCTGGATGTGGCCCAGCTCCAGTCCCAGGTCCAGATAGGGCTCGGGGGAGGCGAACAGGTTGATGCCCAGGTGGGTGCGGTCCACCTTCTCCACATCGGTGACAATTTTGCCCACAAACAGGGTGGAGCGCAGGGTGCCATTCCAATGGTGCTGGTAACCCAGCATGGTGGCGCTGGTGGTCTCCAACTCACCGTAGGCGATGTCCTTGGCGGCGGAGGTGCCGACGTAGCGCCCCAGGTTGCCGTGGTGCTGCTGTATTTGAAGCCTGTCCTGGCCCAGGGGCAGGCTGGCGGAGACAGAGCCGCCCACTCCCAGCTCTGCCAGTCCATCCGGGTCCAGATAGCGGGCTAGACCACTTATGGACAACTCTCCCCAGTCACCGCGCCAGTCCCGTCGCAGGATCAGATCCGGCATCCAGTCGTTGTTGTCATCGATGCTCTGCCCGCTGGACTGGGTGCCGTAGGTCTTGGGGTTCTCCAGAGCCAGTTGCCAGTGCTTCCCCTGGTAACGCAGTTGGGCCTGACGCACCATGGCCTCACCGACTAGGGGGCCACCGAGGTTGGTGGTTTCCGGGAAGCTGGCGGTATTGACCAGGGTGGACCAGGTCTGGCCCGCCAGGAAGTCGCGGTAGGTCAGGTAGGCGTGGCGCAGGCGGGGACTGTAGGAGTTGGAGACCACGGTATTGCCCTGGGCCGATCCGGCGAAGTCTACCTCGATCACCGCACTGAGTCTGGTCTCCTTCAGGGCCAGGCGGATGCGGCTCTCCTGGCCGCTGAACTGGGTCTTGGCGGTGTCTTGCTCCGCCGGGGTGTCGGCGCCGGTCCAGATGCCGGCGTAGGGGATGTCGCCATGAACCGACTTGAGATCGGCCTTGATGAAGCCGCTGAGATCAACGTCGGTGGCGCAGCAGAGGGGGGAGGCCAGCGTCAATGCGGCCAGAATCAATTTCTTCATGTTTCCTTGCGAGTCCGGATCGCCGCCTGGATGGCAGCGACCTAAAAAGAGAAAGGCTCCCCGACGTGCATCGATGATGTGAGTGGCAGGGGACAAGGGGATAAACCCTGCAAACGCTGATGCCAGAGTGTAAAGTCGCGGGACACTCATGCACACTGCCGGGGAGCAAAAACACCAAGAGCAGCACGGTCCGTTGCGTTCGACCGGCCAGCTCTGACTAGCGGGAGTTACTCTAAAGGGCTGGAGATCAGTTCCGGGTGAGGACAGTCACACTTCCCCAGGGTGAGAAAGGTTTTTCTTGAGGCCCATTGAGAAACTTTTTTCACTTTGACACCAACGTCTTAAGCCGATCCACCTCACAGGCTTCACCGTCTTGTTGTTACCCCGCTCCCGTCCTGACCAATCCATCGCTTCTTTTCGTCAGAGTGTGTGCCCGGCGGCAGAGCACAGGAGCTGGTTGAAGTACCATGCGCATCGGCCTATCCATTTGGATTTAAAGAGTATTATCGATTCAAGTTCAGTGGGGCGGTCAGAGAAAATAATAACCTTCGCCGTGATGCAGTACCCGAGACCGGGATTATCAGGAAAATAATGATGAAGTTGGAACTCAAACTCTTACCCGCGCTGCTGTGCGCCGCCCTGCCCATGCTGGCCCAGGCCTCAGACACCCAGCCTTACGCCCCTTCCTACCTCAGCGTAGTAGGAGACAAAGCTCCGGAGCTGAAGGATTGGAGTGACCCCAAACGCTGTAAAGGCTGTCACCCCCGTCAGTGGAACGGCTGGCAGGGCTCCATGCACTCCATCGCTTTCATCGATCCTGTGTTCCAGGCGGAGTGGGCCCTGGGCGACCGGGAAACCGACGGCGCCACCAAAAACCTGTGCGGCGGTTGCCACACTGCTGTGGGTACCGTTACCCAGAAGGTGGAGTTTCACCCTGAGACTGCTAAATACGGTGGCTTCACCACTCAGAAGATGGCCACCACCGGGGTCTCCTGTGACGTTTGCCACAGCGTCGAAGACACCAACATGCGCCACACCTCCATGGGAGAGCATGGCAACGCCTCCCTGGCGCTGGCCAATGACGGCGTGAAACGCGGCCCGCTGAAAGATGCCAAGGCCCGGGGCCACAAAGCCCAGTACAACGAGCTGCACACCAAATCGGAGTTCTGCGCCAACTGCCACAACGTGTTTAACCCGGCCCACGACTTCGCCCTGGAGCACACCTACCAGGAGTGGAAAGAGTCTGAATATGCCGCCAAGGGGATTCAGTGTCAGGACTGCCACATGGTGCCGGTGGAGGCCGCCATTCGGGTGGCCGATGAGATGAAACCGGTCTCCGAGCTGGCGGATCATGGTCTGGGCGGCAAGGCTGCCCGCGGCGGTAAAGAGCGCGCCCTGGTGCACGACCACGGTTTTGTCGGCGGCAACGCGGTGCTGGCGCCTCTGCTGGGCGTCAAGAACGGCGAAGCGCACGCCATGGAAGCGATTAAACGTCTGCAGAGCGCCGCCTCTCTGAATGCCAAGGTTGTAGCAGAGGACGACAAAGCCACCTTGCAACTGACGGTGCACAACCGCCGCGCCGGTCATGCCCTGCCAACCAGCCTGACCTTCATCCGCCAGATCTGGCTCGAAGTGGTGGTGCGCGACGACGCCGGCCATGAACTGCTGCGCTCCGGTACCCTGACCGACGAAAACCTGCTGCCGGAGGGTACCGTGGTGTTCCAGGATGCCTCGGTGGATGCGAAGGGGAAACCAGAGCACAAACCCTGGAAGGTGGCCCGCTTCGCCCAGGAGAACACCATCCCTGCCAAGGGGAACAAGACAGTGGAGTACGGCTTTGATCTGCCCGAGGGCGGCTACAGCGTAGAGGCCAAGCTGCATTACCGCTCCTTCGATCAGAGCGTGGCTGACTTCCTGCTCAGCGATAAGGTGGTGGTGCCTTCGGTGGTGATGACCAGCCTCAGCCAGCACTTTGCGGCTGAGTAAGGACTTACCTCCAACTTAAAAACAAACCCCGCTAACTCGCCGGGTTTGTTGTTTTTGGGGCTAGAGCAGGGGCAGTCCCTTCGTCTGGCAGAACTGTCGCCAAGCCTCGGAATGGTGAGGGTTGGTAAGCACTTGCTCACTGCCTGGGCAATTGTTTATGGTTACCTCTTTGGCCAACAGCAGGTGGTGAGGGGCGCCCAGGGCGAGCTCATCGGCGTCGGTGACCGCATCTTCCAGTCGTTTCAGGTAGTAGTCGCCATTATTGGAATAGATCTTATCGCCGACAATGGGATGGCCCAGGTGCGCCAAGTGGGCGCGGATCTGGTGTTTACGGCCGGTCACAAGTTCGCACTCCACCAGGGCGCAATTTTCACCTCTGGCCAGCACCCGGAATTTGGTGTGGCTCAGTTTGCCCTTCTCGTCATCCCCACACACATGCATCTGGCAGCGAATGGGGCTGTCCTCTCTGGTGCCCAGGCGGCACTCCAACTCCTGTTGCTCCCAATCAGGCAAGCCACACACAACCGCGTGGTAGACCTTGCGCAGCATCAGCTCCTTCAACCTGGGTTGCCAGCGGCTGGCGGCGGCCTTGTCTTTGCCCAGCAATACGATGCCGCCGGTTTCCAAGTCCAACCGATGCAGCAGGTGGGCATCGGGCCAGTCGCTCTCGCGGCGCACCAGCGCCACCAAGGTGTTGATGATGTTGCGGGTGGTGCGGCTGACCGGCAGGCCATGGGGCTTGTGTACCGCGATGATCTCCTCGCACTGCCACAGCAGTTTCCAGCCGGTGTCCACCGGGGACTCGAAGTAATCACCGATGCGATAGCTCAGCCGTTGCCCCGCTTCAAGCACGGGGTCCCCTTCGGCCTGAACACCATCAACACAAACCGCGCTCTCATCGACGAAGGCTTGCCAGGTTTGCTGATTCAGATAGGGGAATCGAGCGCGCAAAAAGCCATACAGGCGCTGGCCTGAATCGCTGGGGGTAATGGTGTCGTTGAAGCTGGTGGTCAAAGAGTGTCCTCCTGAAGTGGGGGCAGTGTACCCGAAAGGACAGACAACCAAAACTGATGGCTGCCTAGGCCAAATAGGGCAATCCATAGTGAACTGGAGGAGGGGCTACAATTGGGATGGTATTGGTATTGGTATTGGATGGGGGACAGATGTGCAAGCTCCAATGAACGGGTTGCTGAGTGCCGTTGTGATGGCCTCGGGGTTAAATCTCTTTGACCAGACCATGGCTGACGATGGCCCACAGGAAAAGACGACGATTCGTTATCTTCCCTGCACCGAGAATCTCGACAACCTTCTTCGACAAATCAACGCCGTTCGCATCAAAGGAGCCAATTGCGGCGACCTCTACATGAAGCCCGTAGATCTTTTGAAACCAAACCCGCTCTTGGAACATGCCGCCTTTGAACACGCTTACAACATGGCTGCCCACGATTTCTTAAGTCATACCGGCCATGATGGCAGTGATGTGGGCCAGCGAGTGTGGGCTTATGGTTACCGCTGGCAGTTGGTTGGCGAGAATATCGCGGCAGGGCAACCCAAGGTGGGGATAGCTATAGAGGAATGGCTGGCCAGCCCGGAGCATTGTAAAAATCTGATGGCGGCGGAGTACAAAGAAACAGGATTTGCTTGTGTGGCTAATCCGGGGACCGAGTATCGCTTTTACTGGGTGCAGGTATTCGCCGCACCATTCGAATAGCAGTGTCTAACTAAGCCTGCGCTTCTTACCTTCAGCACCAGGCAGGCAGTTGGCAATGGGCATCACCAACCCCCGGGTGCGCCGAATGTACTCGGCGGCAATCACTCCAGGCACCAACCCTGCTAATGCCCACCAACCCACCAAAGTCAGTTCCAAGTGATCGGCGATGATGCAATAGACACTGCCCAGCAATGCACACAGCAAAGCCGGAGCCACAGCGACTTCCAGCCACAACATCACAGCGAGCAGACGCTCAAACGGGCGCATCCAGGGTCCTTTTTGGTCGAGAGTAGGGTAAGGATGAGTCGATTTTAGTCGTCGAACCGCAGTAGGGATATACCTATAAAGTCCAAAGAGGAGGGGCAGTTGGGCCTTGTATCCAATTTGACTGAGCTTTGTTGTCGAAATGTATGTGTCTGAGCTATAGAGGGAAATTTAGTCATATATGTGATGCGCATCGTACGTCACAATTAATCACAACGAAATTGAGGAGAGGTCATCAGGTGATAATTTGTGATTACTCTAATCGTCACAAATACCACTGCTAAATTCGATGCAAGTTCGATGTGATTCTGAGCGGAGGTTGAACGTATGTCTCTTTTTCGTCGTCAGGCTGTCGAGGCGCAAGGAAAGCGCCTGCAAGGCGAGGTTTGGCTTTCCCAACCTTTGTCACTGCATGTGTTGGCTGCGACTTTGGTTTGCCTTGTCTTGTTGGTGGGGATCTTTATTGCGATGTCAGACTATGCGCGAAAAGAGACGGTGAAAGGCTATCTTAAGCCGGACAAAGGAATGGTCAATGTTTTTGCTGATGGGGCAGGTTCCGTTTGGCGACTGCATGTTAAAGAAGGTGAAATCATTCGTAAGGGCCAGCCCTTGGTGACTATTTCTAAAGTCCGTTCTTTAGCGTCGGGAGGAGAATTGGAGCATTCCTTGACTGAAGAGATTTCACAGCGGCTGGTACTGATTCGGAGAGAAAGGGATAAAAGAAATAAAGTAATGGAGTTAGAGGAAAATAAACTGCATGAAGAATCAAAGTCGCTAGAGCTATACTTAAATACCCTTCAGAGTCAAAGAAAAACTTTGCTCCAAAGGCTGTCACTGAAAACCAAGTTGTTCGCAAGAACTGAATCTTTATATAAAGAGCAGTTTATTTCACACGTTGAATACCAGAGTCAGAAAGAGCAACTGCTACTTGTTCGCCATGCTGTAGAACAGGCTGAGTCCGACATTGCTAATGTAAGAATGAAGCAAAATCAGACTGAGCTGAAGTTAGCAGACCTTCCGGAGCGAAGCCAACTGGAACAGGTAGAGTTGGATAGGCGTCGTGTATCGCTTCTTCGCCAGCAGAAAGAGGTGGAGAATCGATTTCGATACGTAATTCGTGCCACTACTTCTGGAGTAGTTACCGCAATTCGTATTTCCAACGGAGAGTTCTTAAAGTCAGGAGTGGCTTTGCTTAGTATTTTGCCGGAGGGAGCAGTTTTGGTCGCAGAATTGTTGCTCCCGAGCCGCTCAGTAGGATTTGTTAAGAACGGTGCTCTTACAAGGCTCAGGTTTGATGCATTTCCTTACCAACGATTTGGCTCTGTTGAGTCTACCGTTAGTCAAGTAGACAAGGCGATTTTAACCTCCCACGATGTTCGACTACCGATTAATTTAGGAGAATCTTTTTACCGCGTTCGAGCAGTTCTACCTAAACAAAGCATCGATGCCTATGGTCAGGCTATTCCCCTTAGAAGTGGGATGTTACTCGAAGCTGACATTATCTTAGAACGCCGATCGCTGATGCAGTGGCTACTCGATCCCATTTATAGCCTGAAAGGGAGGATCGGCTGATGTCTGATGCTGTAAGTACAGTCTCTCTGGATTTTAGCGGCATAAGGCGAGTACCGGTGATCCTTCAAGCTGAAGTCGCGGAGTGTGGCTTGGCCTGCCTTGCCATGGTAGCCAGTTACTTTGGGAGAAAGGTTGATCTCCCAGCGATGAGGAGGAGATTTAAAGCTAATCTGAAAGGAATGAACCTTCAGGAGATGGTAGAGGTTGCTGACTCGTTGGGATTGGCAAGCAGAGCGCTGAAATGTCCATTGGAGGAGATTGGTAAGTTAAAAACTCCATGTGTAATTCATTGGGATATGAACCATTTTGTTGTGTTGAGCAAAGCCAGTAAAGCTGTGGTCACTCTAATTGACCCTGCTACAGGCCGGAAGCAAATGAAGTTAAACGAGTTTGCAGAGCATTTTACCGGGATTGCACTGGAGCTCACGCCAACGGCCGATTTTACACGTAAAGATGACCGAGAAAGAATGGCGTTGAATCAGCTTTGGACCAAAATGGTTGGTTTTAAGAGAAGCTTAGTTTCTCTTCTTGCCATGACTTTACTAATTCAGTTGCTTTCATTATTGTCGCCTTACTATATGCAGTGGGTGGTTGATGAAGTACTATTAAGTAGAGATACATCTCTTTTGAAAGTGCTTGCAATAGGGTTCTCTTTGTTGGTGCTTATAAATGTAATTATCTCAGTCATCCGTAGTTGGTTAATCGTGAGGCTGTCTGCTCAGTTTAATTTTTACCTGGGTGTAAACCTACTTCATCATCTTCTTCGGCTTCCGATGAATTTTTTCGAGTCCAGGCACATAGGGGATTTGGTTTCTAGATTTGGTTCTTTAGCTCAGATACGAGAAAGGTTGACTACAGGACTAGTTGAAACATTTGTTGATGGGATAATGGTACTTACAGTCTTGATTGTGATGTTTGTTTATGATGTTAGACTAACCTTCATCGTTTTAGCCGCTGTTTGCCTTTATGCCATCTTAAGACTAGCTCTATATCGCTCTTTGAAAAGGACCACAGAGGAGTCTATACGAGCTTCCGCAGCAGAGCAAAGTACCTTTTTGGAGAGCATTCGAGGAATACAAACAATTAAGTTGTTTGGGCGAGAGTCTCAGAGGCAAAACCTTTGGCAGAACCAGTACTCAGAAGTAATCAATGCGGATATTAGATTGGGGAAATTAGAAATCAGCTTCGATTCTGCCAATAAATTACTATTTGGAATAGAGAATGTAGTCGTAGTTTATGTTGCGGCACTCGCAGTAATGGGTGGAGGCTTGAGTGTTGGAATGGTTTTGGCCTACATGGCTTATAAAGAGCAACTTACCCAGCGTGCTTCCAACTTTCTCGAACAACTAATTATCTTCAGGATGTTAAGGTTACACATTGAGCGGATCTCAGATATTGCTTTGGCTGAAGAAGAGAAACATAGGGAAGGAACGGATACTTTAGAGCGGGCTCAGGGCGGCTTAAGAGTTCGTGGTCTGACATATGGTTATGATTCATCAGAATCACTTTTATTTGATCAGTTAGATTTTGATGTTTTGCCGGGAGAGCATGTTGCGCTTGTCGGGCCGTCAGGAAGTGGAAAAACAACGTTGATGAAGTTGCTCCTTGGGCTCTTGGAGCCAAATGCCGGAAGTATCTATTTGGATGGAGTAGAGATCCGAGGGCTTGGCACTAGGCGTTTTCGGACGGAGGTTGCTGCAGTTATGCAGGATGACACACTTCTTACTGGTTCTGTGGCAGATAACATAACATTTTTTGATCCTGAGCCGAACATGCTATGGATGCAAAAGTGTGCTCAGATTGCGTCCGTTGATAATGATATACAAAAGTTGCCGATGGGGTATAGCAGTTTAGTTGGAGATATGGGAAGTCAATTTTCAGGTGGCCAAGTTCAACGGATTTTGCTCGCTCGGGCTTTGTACAAACGTCCAAAAGTCTTGTTTTTGGATGAGGCTACTAGTCACTTAGATTTGGAAAACGAAACGAGTATATGTAATCAGATTGACAGGTTGCCGATTACCAGAGTCGTTATATCTCACCGATTGGAAACAGTTAGGAATGCTACCAGAATATTGAAGGTTGATGATGGTGGTATAACGGAGATTGACACTTTCGATGAAATTTTTTCTCTAAAAGGAATTTAGGTGCCTTCGGGGGCCTAAATCAGGGGTGTTCGAACCTCTGTACTGGTGCTTAGTTGGTTAGCAGACTAGTATTACTAACTAAGCTTATCTCAACATGGACGTAGGTAAGGATAAATTGTGGAAAAACTTAGCAAAGCAGAAATGCAAAGTGTGACTGGTGGGTTTGTTGCACTTTATTGGGTTGGAGTTGGTGCTGTGCACCTGTATCGTGCCTCATCTATTGTAAGAGTGTTTTCTCAGAGCTTTGCGGCTGGATTTGGTACTGAGTTTTTTAAATCTGCGATAGGAGAGGACTAATGGTTGAATTATCTTCTCACGAATTCAAGAAGGTCGTAGGTGGTCATCCAGTACTTTTGGGAGCTGCAGCCATCGCCGGTGCTGTTATCGGTGGAAAGTATGGAAAAAAAGCTTGGAAAGCACTAGAAGAGTTCTTTAAAAAGGACTAAAAACAATACAAGGGCCGTTAAGGCCCTTGAATGGAGCGTGAAATGTATAGGTGTCCTAATTGCAACGTGAAATTGCATTTCAAAGATAGGTGGCCTTTAGCTTGGCGAGAATATATTAATTGTCCCTCATGCTGCCAGATACTAGCGTCAAGATTACGGTACGCGATTTTATCAGGATTTACTATAGGGACGGTAGTCAGTCTTGGAGTCTACTTTTTTTTGAAAGAGTATGTAGATCCTGCGACTGCCAGCGCTATAGGTTATGCTTTTGCGTTTGCAGTTATGAAACTCTTTGAGCCCATTATGGGGCTAAGATCTTTTGATTCGAGCGAAGTTGATTAATTTTATTTAAAGTTTCTCTGGATAGTTTTTTGTTGTTATGAGGTTTGGATGAAGATTGCATTATCTTTTTTCGCTCTGGGCTTTGTTTTTGGAACTATAGTGATGTGCTTGGCTTACTTTTTAGCGCCTTAAGTGTGTTAGCTTTACTCTTGGATAGACATTAGGTAACTAGCTTATTCCGCTTCAATCCCCGATACACGTTCTTACACAGCTTCGCCAGACGGGAGATGTCCCCCAGCTTGGGTGTTTCGCCGTGTTCTAGTCGGGCTTCCCAGTCGCACAGCTCAGTGTCCACCAGTTCCAACAGTTTCTTTGGGCAGCCTACGCAGGTGTCGCCACAGATCTCAGCTTCGGGCACGCCGAAGGGGAAGGCGTCCCTCACCTGTTCAATCAGTTGGGCCATGGCGGTGCGGCAGTCGGGTTTCACTGTGGTTGCTGTGCTCTGAAAAAGAAAAGGCCCAGTCTCGTTGACTGGGCCTTTGTCGTCAATGCGTGGTTGGTGCTTACGCCAGCTTGGGCAGCATCGGCTTGAGGAAGCGGGCGGTGTGGGATTCTTTGTGAACCGCCACCTCTTCCGGGGTGCCGTGCACCAGAATCTCGCCGCCGCCGGAGCCGCCTTCTGGGCCCAGATCCACAATCCAGTCGGCAGTCTTTATGACGTCCAGGTTGTGCTCAATCACCACCACGGTGTTGCCGTGGTCGCGCAGGCGGTGCAGTACGTCCAGCAGCAGCTGGATGTCTTGGAAGTGCAGGCCGGTGGTGGGCTCATCCAGGATGTACAGGGTCTTGCCGGTGTCGCGCTTGGACAGCTCCCGGGCCAGTTTTACCCGCTGGGCTTCACCGCCGGAGAGGGTGGTGGCCGACTGACCCAGGCGGATGTAGGACAGGCCCACGTCCATCAGGGTCTGCAGCTTACGGGCGATGGCGGGCACCGGGTCGAAGAACTCGCGGGCTTCTTCGACGGTCATCTCCAGCACCTGGTTGATGTTCTTGCCCTTGTAGTGCACTTCCAGGGTCTCGCGGTTGTAGCGCTTGCCCTTACACTGGTCACAGGGCACGTACACGTCCGGCAGGAAGTGCATCTCTACCTTGATTACACCATCCCCTTGACACGCCTCGCAGCGGCCGCCGCGGACGTTGAAGGAGAAGCGCCCCGGTTTGTAGCCACGGGAGCGGGCTTCATGGGTGCCGGAGAACAGCTCACGGATGGGGGTGAAGATGCCGGTGTAGGTGGCCGGGTTGGAACGTGGGGTGCGACCGATGGGGCTCTGGTCAATGTCCACCACCTTGTCGCAGTTGTTCAGCCCCTTGACGGCGGTGTACGGCGCCGGTTCATCCACGGTGGCACCGTTAAGTTCCTTGTGAGCAATCTTGTAGAAGGTGTCGTTGATCAGGGTGGACTTGCCTGAGCCGGACACGCCGGTGACGCAGGTCATCAGGCCACAGGGGATGGTCAGATCCACGTTCTTCAGGTTGTTGCCGCGGGCGCCGGTCAGCTCGATGACCTTCTTGGCGTTGTAGGGGGTACGCTCCTCGGGTACGGCAATTTGTTTCTTGCCAGACAGGTACTGGCCGGTGAGTGAGTCCTTACTATTGCAGATCGCCTTGTAGTCGCCCTGGGCCACCACCTGGCCGCCATGAACGCCGGCACCAGGGCCAATGTCCACGATGTGGTCGGCGGTGCGGATGGCGTCTTCGTCGTGTTCCACCACGATCACCGTGTTGCCCAGATCCCGCAGGTGGGTAAGGGTGGCCAGCAGTCGCTCGTTGTCCCGCTGGTGCAGACCGATGGAGGGCTCATCCAGTACGTACATTACCCCCACTAGGCCGGCACCAATCTGGCTGGCCAGGCGGATACGCTGGGCTTCACCGCCGGAGAGGGTTTCGGCGGAGCGGTGAAGGGTCAGGTAGTTCAGGCCCACGTTCACCAGGAAGCCCAGACGGTCGTTGATCTCCTTGAGCACCTTCTCGGCAATCTGCGCCCGCTGGCCCTGCAGTTCGATGCTGCTGAACCACTCCAGCGCCTGGCCGATGGACCACTCCGACAGAATCGGCAGGTTGATGTCCTCGATGAACACATTGCGCGCCTCCTCCCTCAGGCGGGAGCCATCACAGCTGCGGCACTTGGTGGTGCTGATGTATTTGGTCAGCTCCTCGCGCACCGAGTTGGATTCGGTCTCCTTGTAGCGGCGGTTCATGTTGTTGAGGATCCCCTCGAAGGGGTGGTTACGGGTGACCACATCACCGCGGTCGTTGACGTACTTGAAGGCGATGCTGGTGCGGCCGGAGCCATTAAGAATCACGTCCCGTGCCTTTTTAGGCAGGTCTTCGAAGGGCTCGTCCAAGTCGAACTTATAGTGCTCGGCCAGGGACTTGAGCATCTGGTAGTAGTAGAAGTTGCGCTTGTCCCAGCCGCGAATGGCGCCTTCGGCCAGGGAGGCGGTGGGGTTGGTGACGACTCGCTGCTCGTCGAAGAACTGCTGAACCCCCAGGCCGTCGCAGCTGGTGCAGGCCCCGGCGGGGTTGTTGAAGGAGAAGATGCGCGGTTCCAGCTCGGCCATGGCGTAGCCACAGATGGGGCAGGCGAAGTTGGCGGAGAACACCAGCGGCTCGGCATCGGCGTCGTCCATGGCCGCCACTTTGACTACGCCGCCGGACAGCTCCAGGGCGGTTTCGAAAGACTCGGCCAGGCGCTGGGCCAGGTCCGGGCGCACCTTGAAGCGGTCGATCACCACTTCGATGTCGTGTTTGACGTGCAGTTCCAGCGGCGGTGGATCGGACAGGTCGCACACCTCGCCGTCGATGCGGGCACGGATGTAGCCTTGGGCCGCCAGGCCTTCCAGCAGCTTGGTGTGTTCGCCTTTACGTCCCTGCACTACGGGGGCCAGCAGCATCTGTTTGCTGCCTTCTGGCAGGCTCAACACCTTATCCACCATCTGGCTGACAGTCTGAGCTGCCAGAGGCTGGCCGTGAGTGGGGCAGCGGGGCTCACCCACCCGGGCAAACAGCAGACGCAGGTAGTCATACACCTCGGTGATGGTGCCCACGGTGGAACGCGGGTTGTGGGAGGTGGACTTCTGCTCGATGGAGATCGCCGGGGACAGCCCCTCAATGTGGTCCACATCCGGCTTCTCCATCAGCGACAGGAACTGACGGGCGTAGGCGGAGAGGGATTCCACGTAGCGCCGCTGACCTTCGGCGTACAGGGTATCGAACGCCAGAGACGACTTACCTGAGCCGGATAGGCCGGTAATCACAATAAGTTGGTCTCGGGGTAGGGTCAGGGAGATGTTTTTCAGGTTGTGGGTGCGGGCGCCGCGAACGTCAATCTGATCCATGATGCTGCCGGTTGGAAAAAGAATTTGAGCAGTATCGCATATTCTCTATTGGCAGGGCACTTCAAGGAAATCGATGGTCTTAATCTGCATTGTAAAGGCGTGTTTTCGGAAGAGTGGGACAATCAGTGCCGAATCGACTCTGTGAAGGTGGCGAAGCTCTGTTAAACTGTCGCCCCTCTGGCGCCGAGAAAAACAACGATTTTGAGGAAGTAGATTGTGAGTAATGGGTTAAACCCAACTGAACGCAGAGCGGCCTTTACCCTGGCCAGCGTGTATGGGCTGCGGATGTTTGGTCTGTTCCTGATCATGCCGGTGCTGGCGATCTACGGCCAGCACCTGGAAGGCTTCTCCCCTATGTGGGTGGGCCTGGCCATCGGTGGCTATGGCCTGACTCAGGCGCTGCTGCAGATCCCGGCGGGGATGCTGTCCGACAAGATTGGCCGCAAGCCGGTGATTACTATAGGTCTGATCCTGTTTATCCTCGGCAGCCTGGTGGCCGGCATGGCCGAATCGATTCAGATGGTGACCGTTGGCCGTGCCCTGCAAGGCATGGGCGCGGTGGCCTCAGCGGTGCTGGCTCTGGCCTCGGATCTGACCCGAGAAGAGCAGCGCCCCAAGGTGATGGCGGTGATCGGCTCCTTCATCGGCCTGGCGTTTGCCATCAGCCTGGTGGCCGGCCCGGCGCTGGCTGACACCATGGGCCTCTCCGGCCTGTTCTACCTGACCGCAGTGCTGGCCTCCGCCGCCCTGCTGGTGGTGCATGGCCTGGTGCCCAACGCGGTGCGTCAGGCGCCCACCGGCGACGTGGTGGCGGTGCCCAAGCGCTTCCTGAAGATGCTCAAGCATGGCCAGCTGGTTCGCCTGGACATCAGCATCTTCGCCCTGCACTTCATCATGTGCGCCCTGTTCGTGGCCCTGCCCATCGTCGTGGTCGACAGCGGCCTGGAAGCCACCTCTCACTGGATGCTGTACCTGCCGGCCCTGCTGCTGTCTTTCGTGTTTATGGCGCCGATGATCATCTACTCGGTGCGCAAGCAGGACAGCCGTCGTCCCTTCCTGATGGCGATGCTGCTGCTGGCGGCGTCCATGCTGATCATGGCTTCAGCCCACCACAACCTGTGGGTGCTGGGTGCGGCCACCCTGGTGTTCTTCACCGGCTTCAACTATCTGGAAGCGTCCCTGCCGACGTTGATCTCCCGCCTGAGCCCCGCCGGGGATAAGGGCTCCGCCATGGGGATCTACTCCACCAGCCAGTTTATGGGGGCCTTCTTCGGTGGCTCCATCGGTGGTGGCATGTACACCATCTTTGGTGCCGAAGGGGTGTTCCTGGTGTGTGCAGGCTTGACCCTTATTTGGTTTGTCCCCATGCTGGGACTGAAAAATCCCAAGTCCGTTAAGAGCATTACCATGGATGCTCATATCAATGATGACGCCCACGCCCAGGCGCTGGCGGGCAGATTGCTGACTCTGGCCGGTGTCGCCGAGGTGACCCTGATCCTGGATCAGCAGGCCGCCTATCTGAAGGTGGAGTCGGAGTTTGATATCGAGCAGGCCAGGCAGGTGCTGGCGGGCTAATTCGGTCAACTCGGAGGACAATATGGTCAGAGGTTTGCTCCTGGCACTGCTGTGTTGGGCTAGCGTGGCGTCGGCGGCTCAGAAGGTGGATCACCTGAGTGTGAACCAGGTGGTGTCCCGCTCCAATGAGCCACTCAACCTGACCATGAATGTCGTTGGCGATCCCTTCGTGGTGCAGCAATTGCGTTTCTATCTGCTGCAGAACGGCAACCGTTACCCCCTGGCCCGGCAGATGGATGGCGACTTCCTTATCCACCTGCACTCACAAGTGCCTGCCCGGGGTTCACGCATCCAGGTGGTGGTCACCAGCCTGTTTCAGGATGAGCCGGACAAGCTGATCTATTTCAATATCGACCTGGAACCCGCCTCCGGTGGGGCACCTACGGTGACGCGCAAGGTGGCTCAGGATGCCTCCGTGGCCAAGGCTACCGAGGTGGCGCCCAAGCCGAAGCTTCGTAAGCAGGAGCTGAAGCTCTGCCCCATGGAGGGGCGCTCTTTCTGGAGCATGGCCCGGGAGACGGCCCCGGCGTTGGGCGTGGGCCACTATGGCGCCATGTTGGCGCTGTTCCAGACCAATCCGGAGTGTTTCCCGGGTGGAAATCCCAATCAATTGATCTGCAAAGAACTCAGGTGTCCAGACCCCGATTCTCTGCGGGAGTGGCAGGATGAAGCCGCAGCCAAAGCTCGCTTCAAGGAGCTGATGAAAGCCTCTGGCAAGTGATGATTCCGGCCCTGTGCTGTGGTAACCTTTGCCGATTACAACAAGTTCAACATTGGAGACAACGATGGCCAGCCGTGGCGTCAATAAAGTGATTCTCGTTGGTAACCTGGGACAGGATCCCGAGGTTCGTTACATGCCAAACGGTAATGCCGTGGCGAACATCACCGTAGCAACCAGTGAAACCTGGAAAGACCAGCAGGGTCAGCAGCAGGAGCGTACTGAGTGGCACCGTGTTGTGATGTTCCGTCGTCTGGCCGAGATCGCCGGTGAGTACCTGCGCAAGGGCTCCAAGGTTTACCTGGAAGGCAAACTGCAAACTCGTAAGTGGCAGGACAACAACGGCCAGGACCGTTACACCACCGAAGTGGTTGCGGAAGAGATGCAGATGCTGGATTCCCGTGGCGGCCAGCAAGGCGGCGGTTTCCAGGGTGGCCAGCAAAGTGGCGGCTTCCAGGGCGGCCAGCAAAGCGGTGGCTTCCAGGGTGGCCAGCAAAGCGGTGGCTTCCAGGGTGGCCAGCAAAGTGGTGGCTTCCAGGGTGGCCAGCAGCAAGGTGGTGGCTACGGTCAGCAGCAGTCTGCTCCCCGTCAGGCAGCCCCTCAGCAGAAGCCTGCCGCTGCAGCGCCTCAGCAAAAGCCTGCCGCACCTCAGCAGCAGAACCAGCAGCAGAGCTACACCCCGGATCTGGACGACGGTTGGGACGACGATATCCCGTTCTAAAACCGGCCCGGTTTCCTAGCGAATATCAAAAAGCCCCGTCACTGACGGGGCTTTTTCGTTGCGGCGCTCAATCCCAGAGTTTGCTGATGCCCCAGGCGACTGCGGCAACCAGTGCCACAGGCGCGGCGGCGGTAACCACGGCGCCGGTGGCCATGCCTCCTCCAACCAGGCCTCCTGCGGTCGCCATGCCCGAGGAGATGGCGGCGGCACCTGAGGTACCCGCTGCCCCCAGAGTTGAGGCCACTGCGGCCCCGGTGGTGCCAGCGGTGGCCGACATGATGGTGGCCGCCGAGCCCCCGGCAACGGCGGAAGCGGTGGAGGCTGCGGTACCCGCTGTGGCGGTGACGCCGGCAGCACCAATAACGGATGATGGTTTAGACATAAGAGTTCCTCTTTGGCTTGGTGGCATTAACAAGGAGTGGCTTCCATGCGGCGCAGTTGGCTCCGCAGGTTGAGATAGGCGCGGCGGTCGCTCGGGGTGGCGGGAATGACCGCCACCTTGCCCCAGGGGGTAATCAGCTTGCCGTGTTTGCGCCCCTTTCTGAAGGTCCAGCCCTTGGCGATGAACTGTTTCACCAGGGCGGCGATGCTGGGTTCTCTGCTGTATTTCATCTGCTGCTCCAAGAGCTGACTAAATCGATGAAATCAGGATAAAATTGCTGCACAATCCTTGAAAGGTACAATTGTGGTGTACCAAAATGGGAAGTGTTTGCCATGCCAAGAATCGACCGCAGGGCCATGGGGGTCCACCATGCACTGGATCTGTTGGTGTCAGCCCAGACCCGCCTGTCACCGGAGCGGGACCCGGATCGCTACGCCTGGTTGCTAAAGCTTACAGACCGGCTTACGCGGAAACTGGAAGCGCAGCCGGACAGTCACCGGCCCTATCTGGCCCATTATGTGTTGTGCTTGTTCCAGACCGAGGCCTGCGAGCTGCATGGGAAGGCGACGGACTGGCGGGAGTTTATGACGGCTAACGCCTCGGGCAGCACCGGGATTGATGAGCAGAAGGTGAAAGCTTTCCAGGAATATAACGCTGACTTTCGCCGTGCCCTGGTGCGCAGTTTGCTGCAAGCGCTGACTGAGCGGATTGGCCTGGAGTTCTCTCTGGTTGAGCAGCTGTGTTATGAGCTTCTGCAGGACCCGGAACTGAGTCCCACCGAGGTACCGCCGGAGTATTTGCTGGATCTGGTGATGAACGCCTACCTGGTCTCTGACCCGCTGGCCTCCCTGAAGCTGCTCAGCTTTGCTGTCAGCGAAGGCTTTCTGCGCACCGAAGCGATTCAATGTCGAGATGATGTGCCGGACCACTTTGCCCAGCCGATAATCCGGCTGGCTTTATGGCGGGAGTTTCTGACTGTGGCCCATAAGGTGTGGGAGACCGAGTTTCGCTTTGGCATCAAGGAGGAGGCTATCGATCTCAACTCTGAGCTGTTGATTGATGGTAAGTCCACCCCCCTCACGCACACCAGCCGCAAACTGACCGTCGATATGGCGCTGATGGAAACCTCTGCAGGTCAGCGGCTGATCCGCTCGCTGTTTTCCGGGCCAGCGGCGGAGGGCTCCGCCATGACTGTGGTGCCCATCACAACCATGGAGCGGTCTCGCCAATCTTTGGCCAAGTTACTGGAGTATGTTGCCTCGGACTATTCCCGGCAGCTGTTTGTGGATGAACAGGGTCGCGAGTATCGCTTCGGCAAGATGCTCTCCATGACCTGCGCCCTGCAGTTCCATCTGTTCCTCTTCGGTCAGCGAGACAGGCTGGACTTGCCGGTGTTCTCAGGCGGTGATGATCAGAAGGCAAGCATGGCCACCGAGTTGTCCAACAGGTTGCGACAGAAGTTTGGCATCAGCGTCAGTGCCAAGACGCTGTATCAGACACACAAAACCGATCGGGAGACCCTCTACCCGGCACTGTGGAAGCAGTGGCGAATCTTTGCGTGGGTGCACTCCATCAACGTGGCCAACTGGTATGAGCATCAGTGTTATTGCAGTTGCATTCAGGAGCGGGTGGCACAGTTGTCTCATCGTCAGCCCTGATTGAATCGGTGGGGGCTCGTTCAGGTTATTGTCTCTTAAGAGAAATTGCGGAGTGGATCCCAAAATCAATGGTTAACATGCCATTTCATAATGATAACCATTGTTATTCGTATTGTCTGGGCGTAGCCTTGGTTTGTCGCTTTTCAATCTCAGGTTAGGCGACATGGAACACTCCCCACTGAGCCCCGGTGCCCTATTGGTCGGGTGCCTGCTCCCCCTTAATGCGGACTGCCTGCCGCGGATGGGGTGACTGCTGGGCGGGAATTGCATATATCCCTTTCTCATTTGCCTGTTTGTTGAAAGAAACGCGCAGCTGGGGAGTGTTCCCCTCTCTTCAGTTAAATTCTCCCTTGGTCACCTGTTGGTGGCCATTCAAGCCTACCCTTAGAGGCGGCGGCCTGTTGAACTGGGCCGCATTTTCTCTGAACAGGAGGCGACCTTTATGGATGTGCTTTATAAGGCAAGTGTGACCACAACGGGCGGTCGGGACGGCTATGCCCGCTCCAGTGACGGTCTGCTCGACCTGCCTCTGGCGACGCCCAAGGAGCTTGGGGGCGCAGGCGGTCGTGCCACCAATCCGGAACAACTTTTCGCTGCGGGCTACTCCGCCTGCTTCATTGGGGCGCTCAAGTTTGTCGCTGGCCAGGAGGGGATGGAGATTCCCGACGATACCAACATTCGCGCCGAAGTGGGCATAGGCCAGATACCCGGCGGATTTGGCCTGGATATCGATCTGTACATTCACCTTCCCGGCCTGGATCAGGGGGCGGCGAATGCCCTCACTGAAAAGGCCCATCAGGTGTGTCCCTACTCCAATGCCACCCGGGGAAATGTGGAGGTCAGGTTGCAGGTGTCGGTGTAATTTGAACGGCAAAAGGTTAAAGGGGCCGTTTCTCAGGGACGACCTTCCTGTTTAACGGCTCTAATTTCTGGCTTCAAGGGCGACACTTTCCGTTACATTTGAGTAGGGATTCCCGCCGCATTGCGGTAACTTAGGCAAAAATGGGCGGAGTACAGCCACTCCTGCCAAGTGCCATAGACAGTATCAAAGTGATTAAGCCCGGCAACAGAAGACCGGGCCTGACAGGGGCGTCAATGACAACAACCAGGGAACAGACCCAACGACTGCTCTCCTTTTGGGTAGCTTCACTGAGCATCGTGGTATTCGCGCTGATGGTCAGTGCGTGGACCGCGGCGTTTTCCCACGCTAACCGCAATCAGCAACAGAACGTCGAAGCTCTGGCTGCGACCATGGAGCGCCAGTTTTTCCGCAATTCGGATCTGTCCGCCCTGGACCGCTGGCTGCCAGACCTTCTGGTGAGCTACGAATTTTCCCGTTTCCGCCTTGAGCGGGACGGTAGCGACCTTTATCAATGGCAGGCTCCCTATCCTTTGCAGCGTCATCAGAGTCACTTCGAGGTGCGCCTGTCCAATGACGTCAGCATGAAGGTGGTGATGCCGGCACCGCAGATCCTAATGGGGTTCACCGCCCGGGAATGGGTGGTGATCGGCGCCGGTTTGCTGGCGTCTCTGGCCATGGTGCTCATCGGTTACTTCTGGCTGACCCGGGAGATGAACGGGGTGGAACTGCTGGCGGCCCGGGGGCGGCGAATTCTCGAGGGCGAATGGGGAGCCGCAGCCACACGTAACAGGGCGGAGCGCCCCATCAGTGTGGCCAAGGCCTTGGGCAAACTTCATCGCGCCTGGCAGGCGGAAAAGGCCGCCAAGCGCAAGCTGGATCACTTCATTCGGGCTAACACCTTCCTGGATGCCGAGCTGGGCATCGGCAACCGTTCCTTCTTCGAGCACCGACTGCAGGCCCAGGCCGAAGGTGACGAGATCACCCAGCAGGGGATGGTGGCTCTGCTGCAGTTTACCGGTCTCGAAGGCTTGCCGGTGGCTGAGCGCAAGAAGGTGAAGCGCCAGTTTATCGAGCTGGCCCGCCCGTTGATTGCCGAGCACTTCGATACGGTGTTTGCCAGTCGCAACTCCCTGGAGCTGGCACTGATGGTGCCTCAGCTTCCCCTGAAGGAGTGCGAGGGGCTGGTCTCCAAGTTGATGAAGTGCATCGAGATGATCACCCTGCCCAAAGGGGTGTATCGGGATGAGCTGATCTACATCGGTGTTGCCTACTACAACCGGGGTGATACGCCGGACCAGGTGATGACCGAAGCGGAGATGGCGCTGAAAGCGGCGCTGCTGCAAGGAGAGAGCGGCTGGTTCATGTACGACAAAGGCGCGGTGGACCGGGAGCTGGCTCAGGGCTCGGTACGCTGGCGCAGCATGATCGAGAATGCGCTGGCCAGAGACGGGCTGGTGCTGTTTATGGCACCGGTTCTGACTCAGAAGGGGGAGCTGGCACACCTGGAGGTGTTCAGCCGAATGCGTTCTCCCCAGGGCGAGCTGCTGCGTGCCACCCTGTATCGCACCATGGCCTGGCGCTGCGGCCTGATCCCTCAGATTGAACTGAGGCTGGTGGAGATCGCCCTGCGTAAATTGCGGGATCACGACTGGCCTGTGCGGGTTTCCCTGAATATCTCCGCGGAGTCCCTGCTGCACGAACGCTTCATCAAGCGGCTGAAGATGCTGCTGGCCAGTTACAGCAGCCGTCGCCAGCAGCTGATTCTGGAGATCAATGAGCGTGAGCTGGTGACCCAGGCGGATCAGTTGGAGCAGCCTTTGAGTCAGCTGAAATCGGTGGATTGCCTGCTGGCGGTGGACGGTGTTGGTCAATCGGTGGAGAAGCTGGACTATGTGGAGCGATTCGGTGTGGACCTGATCAAACTTCACAACAGTCTTGCTCAAAGAGTCCATCTTCGTCCGGAGAATCAACTGTATATCGGCAGTGTGGTGAATAGCCTGGAGCAGGCTAAGGTGATTATCCTGGCGGAAGGGGTTGAGCTGGAGGAGGAACGGGAGCGCTTGGAAGAGCTTGATGTGGTTGGATATCAGGGCGCGCTGGCCGGAAAAGCCAGTGATGATCTGGATGCATTGAAGCAGGCGTTCTGATTTTTTGACACTGACGCATTTCTGACAGGAATGATGGTTAGCATTAGGTCTTGTGATACTATTGCCGCACACGTATATATACTAAAAGCGTTGCTAAATAACCTAATTCAAATAATCTTCAACTGGCGGGTTTATGGGGATATTTTCCAATCGGTCTCAAGAGCCGATTTACATTGGTGGATATTTATCAGGCAATCTGTGCCATTTGGCCGCTAAGGAATTGCGCCTTTCTCCTGTGTCTGTCGAGAGCGTCGAGGGGTGGCGTGCTGTACTGAACCAGCTGCCCAAGAGCCAGAAAACCTTCCGTTTATTGCTCTCTTCCGATTGCTACGAAGTGATCACCGTGGACCGCCCCAATGTGGACGAGTCTGAGCTGGTGGCCGCCTTGACCTGGTCGGTCAAAGACCTTTCCTCGACCCCTTTAGAGCATCAGCAGATCGATTACTTCGAGCTGAAGGTTCAGCCTGCTGGCCCCAAGAAGCTGCAGGTGGTGGTGGCCGATCGCCGCAAGGTTCAGCCTCTGGTGACCCTGCTGAACAGCCTCAAGGTGAAGATTGAGCTGATCACCATCGAGGAGATCGCCCTGACCAACCTGATGCCCAAGGATGACCGTCCTCACCTTATGCTGGGCCAGTTGCGGGAAAATCAGCTGAGTCTGCTGGTGTCCGTGGGCGGAGAGTTCGTACTGCAGCGCCCCATCAACGGGGTGGTGTTTGCCGAGGAGCAGGACGAGCTGACCCGCCAGATGCAGTTCGATTCCCTGACCCTGGAGTTGCAGCGTTCCCTGGATTACCTGGATCGTCAGTTGAGGATGCCTATGCCTGCCAGCATCTCTCTGTTGTTGCCGGTGGAGTTGCAGCAGTGGCTGGAGCCGCGCATTCAGACTCTGTTCGAACTGCCGGTGGAGTCCATCGCCACAGTGGATCGGGACGTGGTGAATTGCATCGCCGCGGCGGTCCTTGAGGAGACTCCGGAGGTGCAGGATGAAGCATAGAGTCAATCTATTCCGTGAGGACCTGCTGCCGGTCGAGCTGCGCCTGAGCTTCAATCGCATGTTGGCGGCCACCCTGGTTGCCGTGGTTGCCCTATCGGGTTTGATTGGCTGGCTGAGCTATGAAACCAGCCAGACCCAGACGAAGTTGACGGCGCTGCAGAGTCAGCAGGCCCAGGCCGAAGAGCAGATTAAAACCCTGACCGCCGAAGTCTCTGCCCGGCAGCCGGATGAACAATTGCTGCAGCAGGTGGACATACTCCAGCGCCAGTTGGAAGCGATGGACCTGTTGGCGGCGGAGCTGGATCGACGCAGTGTGATGGCCAACCCAGGGTTCTCCAACCTGATGCGGGATCTGGCCCAGAGCAGTGATCAACAGGTGTGGCTGCAGCGTTTCGGTGTGTCCGACAGCGGCATCCTGCTGCAGGGGTTGGCCCAGTCTCCGGCAGCGGTGCCTCAGTGGCTTGGGCAGCTTGGCCTTAAGCCCTCTCTGCGTGGCCGGTCACTAAGCCAGTTCAATATCAGCGGTAACGACACCGGTCCGGTGACCTTCACCGTGGGGCATGAAATCGAAACCGAGGAGGCTAAGCCATGAAGCAGCTGGATCGGTTGAGACAACAGTTTGAGGCGATGACCTCCAGGGAGCGGGTGCTGATTTTTGGCGCCCTGCAGGTGATGGTGCTGGCCATCGGGCTGCTGATGGTGGCCGAGCCCATGTGGCTGAAGCTGCAAAAACTGCGAAGTTCGACGGCTCAGTTGGAGAGTCAGCTGCCTCAGTTTCAGGCCCAGGTGCTGGAGCTCAATGATCGCCTGACTCTGGACGTCAACGAAGACAGTCGCAACAGGCTGCAAACCCTGTCCTCGGAGATTGAACAGGCTCAGGCAGCCCTGGGAGACAGGGTGATTGGCCTGATTCTGCCAGAGCAGATGCCCTCGGTGTTGGCGCAGATGCTGACCAGTGCCTCAGGGGTAGAGCTGGTGTCTCTGGTATCGAATCCCTCAGAGCCTCTGGCGGCGGGCAGTTCCCTGTATCAGCACGGGCTGACCCTGAAGCTGAAAGGGGAGTTCTTCAGCCTTATGAAGGTCTTGGGCAAAATGGAAGCTCTGCCTCAGCAGTTTTACTGGCAGAAAGTGGATTATCAGGTGGAGTCCTACCCCATAGCGGTGATGACTCTGGACATTTACACCCTCGGAACTGAGAAGGAGTTGATTCGTGTTGGTACGCGTCCTCGCACTGACTTTGAGCTTTTCTCTGGTCGCTGACATTCAGGCCGAGTCCCTGAGGGATCCGACTAAGCCACCCACCTGGGCGGCTCAGGTACCTCAGGCTGCGGCGCCGGTGGCGTCCAACGGCCAGTTGCAGTCCATTCTGGTGTCCAAAGATAAGCGTGTCGCCATCATAGGTGGGCAATCCTTCGAAACGGGAGCCGCCCTGATGGGTTCAACAATAAAAAGAATTGAACGAGATGCAGTCTGGCTGGCGGATGGTCGCAAGCTGGTTCTGTTTCCCAAGCTAGGTGTCCAATTATGAGAAATATCAGGGAATCGATGACCCTACTTCGTTGCCTGCCATTGGCGGCTGTGCTGTTGGCCGGCTGTCAGTCTCTGCCGGAGGACCGTCAAGATCCGGTGGATACTAAGCAGGCGCTGAACCGGGCGCTGGAGGAGCAGCAAGTAAAGAGCAATAAGGTAGCGCCGCCCATGGCGTTGCCGACGGACGTTGCCCAGGAACTGGCGGTCCCGCGCTTGCCGGATAGCCGCCGTGCCCAGCCCTTGGTGGACGTAGCAGCCAAGGATGTGGATGCACAGGTGTTCTTTGCCAGCCTGGTGGAGGGCAGCCGTTACAGCGTGGCGGTGCATCCCGGCGTTCAGGGCACCATCTCCCTGAATCTGAAGCAGGTGACCATCGATGAGGTACTGAAGACCGTCGAGGATATCTACGGTTACGATGTGCGTCGCAGCGGCCGGGTGTTGCAGGTCTACCCAACGGGTATGCGCTCCGAAACCTTTGCGGTGAACTACCTGCACATGAAGCGTGCGGGCCTGACGGTGACCAGTGTCAGCTCTGGTCGTCTGACTGATGACAACAACAACGGCAGTGGCTCCAACAACAACGACTCCAACAGCAATAACAATTCAAGTTCCGGCAATAACAACCAGAATGACAGCAGCAATGACCCCTCAGGCAGTGGCGAGGTCGCAACTGGCACTCGCATCGAGACGCTCAATGAAAGTCACTTCTGGGGTGAACTGAAAGAGAGTGTGACCACCCTTGTGGGATCCGGTCAGGGCCGCTCTGTGGTGGTTTTGCCCCAGGCGGGCCTGGTAACGGTACGGGCCAATCCTGAGGAGCTGCGCCTGGTGGGCGAGTTCCTGGGGCAGGCTCAGGAGCATATGCAACGCCAGGTGATTCTGGAAGCGCGCATTCTGGAAGTGCGGTTGAACGATGGATTCCAACAGGGAATTCAGTGGACTCTGCTGGACGATGGTCAGGGCGCCAGCAACGTCTGGTCCGGCGGCACCAGTGAGGGTGAGTTTGGTAACCAAGTCACTCAGGCGTTGGGTAATCTCACCAGCCTGACCTTCTCCAACTCCGATTTCAATGCGGTGATCAATCTGCTGGATACCCAGGGCGACGTGGATACCCTGTCCAGCCCAAGGGTAACCGCCACCAATAACCAGAAGGCCATCATCAAGGTGGGCACCGATGAGTATTTCGTCACCGAGGTGTCCAGTACCACCACGGTAGCTGGTAATACCGCCATCAATAATCCTGAGATTGAGCTGACCCCCTTCTTCTCCGGCATTGCCCTGGATGTGACCCCGCAGATCTCCAAAGAGGGTGAAGTGCTGCTGCACGTTCGTCCCTCTGTGTCCGACATCTCCGAGCAGGTGAAGTCCATCAACGTACTGGGTGACCTGGTGCAGCTGCCTTTGGCCCAGAGCGACATCCGTGAGTCCGATACCCTGGTGCGGGCCAGCAGCGGCGATGTGGTGGTAATTGGCGGTTTGATGAAGACCCTGAAAGAGGACATTGAGTCTAAGGTGCCTCTGCTGGGGGACATTCCCGGCCTGGGTATGCTGTTCACCAACACGTCTCAGCGGGAGTCCAAGACGGAGTTGGTGATTCTGCTCAAACCCACGGTGATTGAGAACGGCACCTGGAAACAGCAGCTGGAACAGTCTCAGACACTGATCGACACCTGGTACCCAACAAACTGAGTTTATGTATCTGTATCACTTTGGTTTAAGGGAGCTGCCTTTCTCCCTGACCCCCAACACTCAGTTCTTTATGCAGATAGCGCCCCATGTGGAGGCGCTTCAGGTTCTGCATACCGCCCTGGCGGCGGGTGAGGGGTTCATCAAGGTGACCGGCGAAGTGGGCACGGGTAAAACCCTGTTGTGCCGAAAGATGCTGAACGAGCTGGGGGATCAATATCAGATCGCCTACCTGCCCAACCCCTACCTGAAAGCCGATGAGCTTCGCCAGGCCGTCGCCGCCGAGTTGGGCATAGTCCCCAAGGGAGACCAGCATCACCTGACCGAGGCGATCAGCCACAGGCTGATGGAGCTGGCTGGTCAGGGTAAGCGGGTGGTACTGCTGCTCGATGAAGCCCAGGCGCTGCCTGATGAGAGCCTGGAGGCCCTGAGGCTGTTCACCAATCTGGAAACCGAGTACGCCAAGCTGATGCAGGTGGTGCTGTTTGGCCAGCCCGAGCTGGAACAGCGGCTGGCCGAGAGCAAGTTCCGTCAGCTTCGGCAGAGGATCACCTTCAGCTACAAGCTGAGAGGGCTGACTCTGGAGGAGACCTGCGGTTACGTGGAGCACCGGCTTGCGGTTGCTGGTTATCAGGGCAAACCCTTGTTCAACTGGCAGCAGATGGCCTGGTTGCACCGGGCGTCCGGGGGCATTCCCAGGTTGCTGAACGTGCTCTGCCATAAGGCGCTGATGCTTGCTTACGGGGCCGGTGAACGGGAAAAGGTCAGCAATGAGATGATTCGTTCTGCAGTATCCGATACCGAAGCGGCGCAGACCCTGCTCCCCTGGTGGCGGGAGAACCTGCTGATGGTGCTCTCTTTGACCATGTTGCTGCTGGCGGGTGCCGGATTGGCGTTGAGCCTCTATCTGGAGGGGCCCTTATGAGCGTCATCAACAAGATGCTGAAGGACCTGGACCAGCAGCAGCGTCAGAGGATTCTCCAGCCGAATCTGGCCAGTGCCACCCTGCCTCATCAGGGGCAGAATAAGCGCAGCGGCTGGTGGTGGATTCTGCTGCTCAGCCTGGTGCTGACCCTGGTGATCTGGGTGGGACTCTGGCCAAGACTGCAGGTGCGTCTGGCCGACAACTCCCCACAGCAGGGCGTTGAGGCGGTGAATCCGATGCCAGTTGTGCCTACAGAGGCACCGGCTGTGGCGAGTGAGCCGGGCACCACACCTGATGTTGAAGCCGCACCGATTGAGGCACAGCCTGAGCCTGTGCCGCAACCCGAACCTGAGGCTCTGGCCCATTCAACTGTTGCCGAACTTCCGCCAGAGATAAAGGCAGCACCTGGAGCGCCCGAGCCCCTCGCCAAGCCCAAAGGGGTGACCGAGCCGGTGACCCTGGATCTGGCCTCAACCCAAACCAACGGGGTAGAGGAGGTCGAGACGACCGATGTTGATGAGCCGCTAAGGTCGCCACAAACCGAAGAGACGGCACAGGTTACCGAGCCGAAGCCCAAGCGGCAGGTGATGGTGGTGGCGCCGGCCAAACTTTCCCATAAGCAGCAGGCACAGGCGCTCTACCAGCAGGGGAAGGAGCAGCAAGACACAGATGCATTGCGTCAGGCCCTGGCCCTGGACGCGTCTCTGCATCAGGCCCGGGTGCTGTTGGCTCAGCGTCTGGCAGTCAGTGATCCAGGGGAGGCTCTGGTGATTCTGGCGGAGGCCAGCCGCCGCTGGCCCGGGGAGCTGGATTACCCTCTTACCGCCGCCGAGGTCGCCCTGGGCTCCGGTGCCCGTGAGCAGGCGGCCCTGTGGCTGGGACAACTGAACCAACAACCCCTGTCGCTGCCGATGATGGCCCGGCGGGCGGATCTGGCCAGGGAGTTGTCGATGCTCACGCTGGCGGTTAATGATTACCGGGGACTGGCCAATGCCGATCCCCGTCAGGGGCGCTGGTGGCTGGGTCTGGCCCACAGCCTGGACCGGCTCGGCAACTATGGCGAGGCGGCTTCCGCTTACCGCCAGGCGTTGTCCACCCGCACTCTGTCGGACAGCGCCAGACGATACATTGAGCAGCGCTTGCAACAGCTTGGAGACGCAGGATGAAACCTCAGTTAAAACAGCGTTTGGGTGATTTGCTGGTCAGTCAGCAGATCATTACCGAAGAGCAGCTGAATCAGGCACTGACCGCCCAGCGCAGTGGTGGCCGTAAGCTGGGGCGTACCCTGATCGATCTCGGATTTATCGGCGAGGAGCAGCTGCTCTCTTTCCTCTCCAGGCAGATGAATGTGCCCTTCGTGGACATCAGTGAGCGTCGGCTCGACCCCAATGTGGTGAAGTTGATCCCCGAGATGCACGCCCGCCGCTTCCGCGCCCTGGTGATCGACGCCGACGACAATCGCGCCACCGTGGCCATGAGCGACCCGGCGGACCTGGCGGCTTACGACGCCATAGTGCCTATGCTATCTCCCCGTATGGTGGAGCTGGCCCTGGTGACCGAAAGCCAGTTGTTTGAGGGGATCGACAGCCTCTATCGCCAGACGGATCGCATCGCCTCCATCGCCGGTGAGCTGCAGCAGGAGCACCAGCAGGAGCAGGAGTTCGACCTGGCCAGCATCACGGCCCAGGATGCAGATAACGAAGCCACCGTGGTTCGGCTGCTCAACTCCATCTTCGAGGATGCCATCCGTATCCGGGCTTCGGACATCCACATTGAGCCCGGTGACAAGGAGCTGAGGATTCGCCAGCGGGTGGATGGTCAGCTTCAGGAAACCGTGCTGACCGAGTACGGCATTGCCGGTGCTCTGGTGCTGAGGATCAAATTGATGGCCAGCCTGGATATCTCCGAGAAAAGGATTCCCCAGGATGGCCGCTTCCACTTCGAAGTGGGTAAGCACCAACTGGATGTGCGGGTGTCCACCATGCCGGTTCAGTTTGGTGAGTCTGTGGTGATGCGATTGCTGGACCAGTCCGCTGGCTTACTGGAGCTGGAACAGACCGGGATGCCGGCGGAGATCATTGCCCGCCTGCGACACCAGATTAATCGCCCACACGGCATGATCCTGGTGACCGGGCCGACCGGCTCGGGTAAAACCACCACCCTCTATGCGGCACTGAATGAGCTGAACAAGCCCAACGCCAAGATCATCACCGTAGAGGACCCGGTGGAATACCGTTTGCCTCGAGTGAATCAGGTGCAGGTGAATCAGAAAATTGGCCTGGGCTTCTCCGAAGTACTGCGCACCACTTTGCGTCAGGATCCTGACATCATCATGGTCGGTGAGATGCGAGACCAGGAAACCGCCGAGATTGGTTTGCGAGGCGCGATCACCGGTCACCTGGTGCTCTCGACCCTGCACACCAACGACGCCATCACCTCGACCCTGCGATTGATTGATATGGGGGCGGCCCCTTATCTGGTGGCCAGTGCCCTGCGGGCGATCATCGCCCAGCGACTGGTACGGCGCATCTGTCCACGCTGTGGTGAGGACCACACGCCGCCACCTTCCGAGATGGCTTGGTTGCGCCATATTCAGCCCCAGGTGGAGCACGAATCCCAGAATTACCGTAAAGGCCGGGGCTGCCAATACTGCAACCATACTGGTTATCGTGGCCGTATCGGTGTGTTCGAGATGCTGGAGCTGGATGAGCCCATGGTGGAAGCGCTGCGTAAGGGCAGCCCGGATGAGTTTGCCGCCGCGGTGCGCAACAGCGGTCAGTTCCGCCCCTTGGTGGACAGTGCGCTGGAGTATGCCTCTCAAGGGATCACCAGCATCGAAGATGCCATGCGCCTGGCCGAGGATGTCAGTGAACTGGCCTCCCCTCTGATTGACCGTGCCCGCGAGATGAGAGGCTGATATGGCGCACTACCGATATCAGGGGCGGGATGGCAGTGGTACCCAGGTGGAAGGGGTGCTGGAAGCGGCCAATGAGAGTGCCGCCGCCGATCAACTGATGCGCCGCGCCATAGTGCCGCTGCGCATCGAGCTGAAGCGGGAGTCTCAGAGCATCGATCTCAAGGTGCTGTTCCGCCGCAAGGTGAAGATGGCAGACTTGCAGATGTTTACCCGCCAGATGCTGTCTCTGACTCGCTCAGGCATCCCTTTGCTGCGTGCTATTAACGGTCTGGCGGAGTCCACCCACTGCAAGGTGTTGTCTGAGGCTCTTAAAGAGGTGGCCAGTCAACTGACGTCGGGCTATGCCCTCTCGTCGGCCCTGAATCAGCACCCCCACGTATTCAACGAGCTGTATGTGGCCATGGTGCACGTGGGCGAAAACACCGGTCAGTTGGACCAGGCGTTTGAGCGTCTGTCCGTTCACCTTGAGATGGAGCAGGACACCAAGCGCCGCATCAATACTGCACTGCGTTACCCTATCCTGGTGCTGGCGTTTATCGCCATCGCCCTGGTGGTGATTAACGTTTTGGTGATCCCTGAGTTTGCCAAGATGTTTGCCAAGTTTGGCGCCGAGTTGCCTCTGCCCACCCGTATCCTGATTGGCACTTCAGACTTTTTCCTCAACTATTGGCCGCTGTTGATTGTCGGGCTGGTGGGCACCATCTTCGGCTGGCGTGTTTGGTTGAATACGGACAAGGGGCGCTGGACCTTCGACCGATTCAAGCTGCGCATGCCCATTATCGGCACCATCCTCGACAGGGCGACTCTGGCCCGGTTTGCCCGAAGCCTGTCGATGATGCTGCGAGGCGGCGTGCCCGTGAACCAGTCCCTCTCTCTGGTGGCCGATGCGGTGGACAATCGCTATATGCACGACCGCATTGTTGAGATGCGCCGTGGCATTGAGGGGGGCGAATCCATCACCCGTACTGCGGCCCAGTCGCAGCTGTTCACTCCTCTGGTGCTGCAGATGTTGTCGGTGGGCGAGGAAACCGGACGCATCGACGAACTGCTGGATGATGCTGCCGAGTACTATGAGCGGGAGGTGGATTACGACCTCAAGACACTGACCGCCAAGATTGAGCCGATCCTGCTGATCATTGTGGCGGCCATGGTGATGGTGCTGGCCCTGGGTGTGTATCTGCCTATGTGGGACATGTTCAGTGCCTACAAGGGCGGATAGTGATGAATCTGCATCAGAGGGTGGAGTTGCGCTTAAAACGCGATTTTTCCCAGTTGCTCACCCTGGTGGTGGTGTTGGCGGTGATGTTTTTGCTGCTGCGTGGCTGGAACAATAAGCAGCCCGAGATTGACAGAAATTTGGCCTATATCCTGCAGGGGAGACTTGTGACCAGTGTCAACCTGGCGCGGGTTAGCTGGATGCAACAGGGCAGACCGAAAGAGATTTTTTGGACTGCTCCGACCTCTGACGCAGGGTCGGGCCCGATTCAGACAAAAATGCAGGTAAATGATCGAGGTTGGCCCGATCCTGTAAGTAACTGTGCTAATTGGTGGTCTATGATGATGGGGAGGGAGTTGTCCAACAGCAATGTAACTCTTCGTAAAGATGGCAAGAGTTGCTGGGTCAGTTTTCACTCACAGCCGTTTCTACGGTATGATTCCGCCACAGGAAGCGTCATTTTGTTGTCGGACGACGAATAATCGTCACTTTTGGCATATAAGATTTTGTTTTAGGTACCCTAAGGGTACAATTTGTTTGGGATCACACTTTTTCTTTTTTGAGCGACAAAAGGAAGCGAAACATGAAAAGACAAACCGGTTTCTCTCTGGTTGAGTTGGTTATCGTGGTTGTAGTGCTGGGCCTGCTGGCCGCTGTAGCGCTTCCCCACTTTATTGATATTACCGATCAGGCCGAAGACGCGGCCTCTGAGGGCGTAGCAGGTGGCTTTGCTTCTGCCGTGGGCATTACCCGTGCTCAGTGGGAAGTGGAAGGTCGTCCGGATGACGGAAATGTGGTCCTCGATGGTCAGTACGTGAATGTAAATGACTACGGCTACCCGTCGGGCCAGCAGGGTCAGGCGCCTACAAGCATGAACGCAACGCGCTGCCTGAACGTCTTTAACGAAATTCTACAAAGCCCACCGCCAGCAGTACTGCGTAGCGCAAACGCGGCTGATTTGGCAGATGCCCGTTACGCAGTAGATGTGAGCGGCGGCACTGGTGGCAGCTTGGTGATTCCCGGTGGAACTGATATTACCGGCCTGGATGAGTGCTACTACGTCCAGCTGGCGACTCTGGACACCAGTAACATGCCAGCCAGCTTCGATGGCGGCCAAGGAAAAGGCTTCAAATACAACCCTGGTACTGGCCAGGTTGTGACCTTCTCCAACTAAGACTTGTTGTAACTAGTACGGAATTAAGATTATGAAAGCACAACGTGGTTTTACCCTGATTGAACTGGTGGTGGTGATCATCGTTCTGGGCATCCTGGCAGTGACTGCCGCACCTAAGTTTATTGACCTGCAGACTGATGCTCGCGCTGCGACCTTGCAAGGTGCCAAGGGTGCTTTGCAAAGTGCCAATGCTCTGGTTTATTCCAAAGCAGCCATCAATAACGATTTGTCACTGAACTGTACTTTGGCTTCCAAACCTGCAGGCTGCGATGACATTAGTGTAGAG
This sequence comes from Ferrimonas sp. YFM, assembly GCF_030296015.1. Lineage (NCBI taxonomy): Bacteria > Pseudomonadati > Pseudomonadota > Gammaproteobacteria > Alteromonadales > Ferrimonadaceae > Ferrimonas > Ferrimonas sp. YFM. The sequence goes on along the minus strand of NZ_AP027368.1, from coordinate 4,232,772 downwards.
GGAAGCTCTACTGCTGTGACCCCAGTTTTTGGCTCTCTTGCTGCCGACAAGGATCAAATTCAAGCCGCTGCTGATCTTACTGATGCAGAATGGGGCGTGGATGATAGTACTACTTCCGGAACTGTGTATATCACTCCTGAAGGCGTTAGTGTGGTGACTGGCGCTGATAAGTCCAAAGCTTGTCAGTTGGAGTATGTTCCTGCGACCAGCAGTGCGGTAGCTCAGTACACCATCGAAGATAATGGCTGTTAATCAGTCGTAATTTTTGGGAAGCGCTTTGCGCTTCCCGGTTTAATCGCCACGAGTGGCGACTTTTGACCTTTTGGGATTCTTGTTATGAAGCGACAGTCCGGTTTTACCCTGATTGAGTTGGTGGTAGTGATTATCGTGCTGGGTATCCTGGCCGTTACTGCCGCTCCTAAGTTCATCAACCTGCAGAATGATGCCCGCAAGGCCACTCTGGATGGCATGAAAGCCTCGGTACAGGGGGCCAACTCCCTGGTCTACGCCAAGGCAGCCATCGAAGGCAAAGAGAATGAATCAAGCGACAGCGTAGCTGGTGTGGCCATCGTGAATGGTTACGTTGCACCTACCTTTGCTGCTCTGGACGAAGCGGTAGATGCTGACTTCGGCAGTGCCAAACTGGCTGCGGCTGACACTGTTGCTACTGCAGAATGGGGCATCTTCGAAGGCACCAATACCGCAACTATTGTGCCTAACGGTTTCGCTTCCAATGGCACCTGTAAGCTGACTTACACCAATACCGCCGGTGTAGTAAGTTACGTTGTCGACGGTACTGGCTGTTAATCCAATTTAGGATTGGCCTATGGGGCGGCAGAATCGAGGTTTTACTCTGGTAGAGCTGGTGACCATCATTCTTTTGGTCACCATACTCTCTGTCGCCGCCATGACCCGGTTTCTGGGGGCGGACCAATTCGCGGTCCGCGCCGCCCAGGACCAACTCCTTTCTGAACTCTCCTATCTGCAACAACTCTCCCTGGCTGGGCAAAATTGCCAACTGAGCGTCGCGCCTCGCGGTTTCTGGCTGTCCGCCACCTGTGGTTCACCGGCTCGGCAAAGCCGCCAGGAGCAGTGTGACTCAGGGGATACCATCACCAACGGTGTCTGCCTTAATGATGGCGTCGGCCTGAATATGGCAGGCAATACCACCTTCACCCTGGGGATGGATGATCTGGGGCGAATCACAGGCTGTACTCTCACCGGCGGCATCTGCCGTTTGACCCTCACCGGCAGTGAAACCCTCGCGGTGTGCATCGAATCTGAGGGGTACATCCATGGCTGCTAACAACCGCGGTTTTACCCTGCTGGAGATGGTGGTGGGCATGGTGGTGATGGGCATCGCTCTGGTGATGCTGGCCACTTTGGTGTTCCCCCAGGCGGAGCGGGCGGCTCAGAGTCTCTATCAGGTTCGCGCTGCCCAGCTTGGGCAGGCGGTGATGGGCGAGCTGATGGGAAGGCAGTTTGATCGCAATACGCCCAATGGTGGCGGTCGGGTCACCAACCTGAATTGCACCAAGGTGACGGCCGGCAACGACCCGACGGCCTGGGCCTTTTTAGAGGACTACAACGGCTATCGTGGCAATGCCGATGACCTGCTGGGGAACAGTGCCTATGAGCGCTTCCAACTGGAGGTGGATATCAGCTGCAACACCGCAGCGGTCGGCAGTACCAACTGGTCCGGCGGTGCCAAGGTGATCACCATTACCGCCGTGGCGCCGGACGGCAGCCGCTACCCCTTCCAGATGGTGAGGGGGAACTTCTGATGCGAGCGCGCGGTTTTACCCTGATGGAGCTGGTGATAACTATCATGTTGCTGAGCATTGTCTCCATCGGTGTCTCCAGCTTTGTCACCTACGCCACCCGCATCTATGCGGACAGTCAGGCATGGTCAGAGTCCATCAGCCAGTATCGTTTTGGCCTGCAGCGCCTGTCGAGAGAGCTGAGGGATGCTCTGCCAGGCAGTGTCTCTGTCGGTGCCAATGGCACCAGTCAGTGTGTGAACTTCCGTCCCATTATCGATAGCGGTCACTTCATTGAGGCGCCGGTGCACAATAATGCACGGCAGATCTCCATTTTTGCCATGCCTTGCTGCACGACGGCGAACTGCAATGCCTGCAACATGGGACAAGGGCTGGCGATTCTTGATGGGTACTCAGTGCCAGCGACTTTGCCACAAGTGAACGCATCGAGTTGCAGCAATGGCATCTGTACCCTGACTCTGGATCAGGACCTGACTCAGGGGGATTTCTCCGTGGGTAAGCGCTTCTTCGTGGCGGGAAACAGTGTCAGCTACTGCCTGAGTAACACAGGCAATCTCAGCCGTTCATCGAATGGGAGCACCAGCTTGATGGGGGAGGGGTTCAGCAACAACCTGGGTGGTTGCGATCTGTCGGACAGAGACAATGAACAGTGCCCCTTCACTCTATTGCCCCCCAGTCTTGCCAGAAACAATGTGGTCAAGCTGCAGTTCTGGCTGACCGAGGCGGGTCAGACCCAACGCTTTGCTCAGGAGGTCCAGGTTGAAAATGTCCCCTGACAAACAGCGTGGCTCTACCCTGATCATCGCCCTGTTTATCGTGGTGGTGATGTTGGTGCTGGGGGTGACTCTGGTGCAGATGCTGGACAGCCAGGATGACCAGATGGTGCTTGAGGTCAACGGCGCTCGCACCTGGTCCGCCGGCCAGGCCGGCCTGGATTGGGGGCTGGCACAGGTTCTTAATCGGGGCGCGGTGGCAGCCAATACCGCCTGTACTGCGGCCAGCACCACTTTGAGTGGCGGCGCCGGCTTGCCGACTGGCGCCGGTTTGGGTAGTTGTCGGGTTCAGGTCAGTTGCGATCACACGGCTTTCTCTTTGGGTGGCGATGTGCGTAATCGCTTTATCATCAGCTCCAACGCCAGTTGCGGAACCGGAGGTCTGGCGGTTAGCCGCGCCTTCGAGTCCCAGGCGTTTGATTAGGGTCAGGAGAAGACGATGCTGAGAATCTTCACTTCACTGTTACTCCTAATTAGCTGGCAGGCGCTGGCCATTGAGCAGTGTGACGAACGTTTCCCGACTCCGGTGAATGGTTACAAGTCGAGTACCAAGCTTAAAGGTGAGGAAAACGGCAATATTACCGGGACCACCAGTGGCAACCTGGGCTTCTCCAACGACAATAAATTTGACCTAAAATCGCAGTTCCGTTGTGACGGTGGCTCCTGTGTTGCCTCGGGAGATCGGGCTGATTCTGTGTCCTTCCCTAGCTTCAAAAATGCCAGTGGTAACGAGGAAATTGAGCTGAACAACAATGCTTCTCGAACACTTACCTCGTCTGATGGCTTCAATTTTAAAGAGATAAAACTGAAGTATGGCAGCTCATTGAACTTTGTTGCCGGGCAAGAGTATCGAATCAAAGAGCTGAAGATGGAGGAGCGCACTACAGCTAACTTTGGCAGTGGAACTTATTGGATTGATGAGCTTAAGCTGAAGTATCTAGCTCAGATCTCTCTTAGTGACGATACGGTTCTTTATGTGAAGGACCTTAAGATGGAAGAGTCTTCGTCTATAAATATCAGTCAGGTATCTGGAAACTATGTGCCTGGACGTTTGGACCTTTGGGTCTACGACGATCTGGAAATGAAGTCCCAATCTCAGCTGGCTGCCTTTGTATACGTTAAGAAAAAAGCAGAGATAAAGGAAAATGCCACCCTAAGGGGGAGCCTGACTGCTGGCAACGAGATCATCATCAAATCCGGGGCGCTGGTGCAAGGGGGATACTCCTGCTCTTCCGGCCCAGAGCCAACCACTAAGTACATCCGTTTTGGCCGGGCGGATGTCAGCTCTGGTGCGGCCTATGTTAGCTTTGACGGCTATACAGGTTCTGAAACCCCTTTGCTGTTTGTGATGCCCCCCATCAGCAAGACCAATATTAACAACCAGCAACCAGAGTCTGCAGTGGTTGACGGCATTGATATTAATGGTGCAAATATTTCTACCTGGTTGCCACCTGGCTCTTCCCAGTCAAGCATCAATACAGTGGATTATCTTGTTATTGAACCAGGGTTGCACCACCTTGCTGACAGAAGTGGTCAAGTAAGGGTGACCATAGAAGCGGATTCTTACAGAACATGTACTTATCAAGGAAAGGAATCCTCCGGTTGGGACGGCTGCAGTAAAGGTTTGAATAACATCAGCTTTAGCTATGGGTTTGGAAGCTCTGTGGCTGTTCTTGGTGAGCTTCAGACGCACAATGCTCATGACAGTTGGTGGTACGGTGTTCTAGCCCCGTTTTACACTGTGAATATTCAAAATGTCTCTGGAAGCGGCGCCAGTTTCAGCCTGGAAGGCAGTGAAGTATCAAACCGTTTCTCAGACAGAGACTGGGCAGGTACTGATCAAGAAACCTTGGCTTATCTTGCTGTTGAGGGGGAAGGTGAAGTACTGATTGGTGGCAGCTATCGATTGGTTGAGTCCGGAAACAACCTGTTTAGCCATGACAAAAGTGCCAGCAGCCATACTGTTACCCGAAATCTTCAGCAGCAGTGCAGTAGCAGCAATGATCAAGCGTTTAGCCAGAACTTTCCTTCGGTGCCTTACCTGTTTGCGGATAAGAACACTCGCCACGGCGGTGACGGTGGCTGGGCCCGGGTGTGCACCCTAACTGAGGACGTGGTAAACGTTGTTATTGAGGAGGACATTGCCCTCGATAATGATCGCCAGCACTATCGTGAGCAGTTCGGTTTCCTGGCCATCGAGGGGCCTCAGGATCAGCCTGCGGCCACAATGCGACTGCGCCACCCTGATACTGCCATCAGCTGTGCCGGTGCCGAGGTGGTGGTGGATGTCTGCAGTAACAGCAATTGCACAGCGTTCGACACCAGCAATACCTATTCTCTGGCCCTGACCGCCACGGGTTCGGTGACCTGGCAAAACCTGCGCACCGGCGACACCGGCTCGACCCTGCAGGTGCAGCACAATGATCGGCTGCGCCTGTGGCAATCCGACGCCATCAACAATGTCGATGTGACCATAGGGGTGTCTTCCCACGCCAGTCAGTGTCTGAGTGGCGATGGTGACAGCGATTGCCTGATTACCTTCACCCCCAGCGGCTTGCTGTTAAGCACCGGCCAGAACTATCAGACCTCCTGTAAGACCGGAGACAATCTTCAGGTGTCCGTGGTGGAGACCAACACTCAGGATCCTCAGCAGTGTTTGCCGGTGACCGCCGGGGATGAGCCTGTGGCCTTTACGTTCCAGTATGCCAACCCCTCCAGTGGCCTCAGTGTTTCTGAGCCCCTGCTGATTGATGGTGTTTCGCTGAACACCGGCGAAGCGTTGACCCGTCAGATGAACTTTGAGACCGACGGCATCGATCAACTGCCGATTCAATACAATGAAGCGGGCAGGCTCAAGGTGTCGGCGACCATGCTTCGGGGAACTGGCTCTGGCCAGGTCACCCTGACCGGGGAGGCGGATGTGGACTGGCTGCCGGCGGGGCTGCACATCAGCGCCGGCGACGCCCTGTGCACCGCCGGTGATGAAAGTTGCGATCCCCTGATGAAGGCGGGGAACAGTGTGGACGTGAATGTGACCGCCCACTGCTGGGTTTCCAATGATGACGGGAATTTCGGCAACAACCCCAGAACCCGCAACTTCCGCCACAGCGGCATCGATCTCGAGCCTGAGCTGGTGGCACCCAGTGGCGGCCAGAACAGCGCCGACCTGCCGGCGGATGCCAGCGGCAATGCGGTGATTGGTAATGACGGCAGCGGTACCGTGGCCAGGGTGCTGGATGAGGTCGGCGTATTCCGTTTCGTGCCCAAGAACGACATCGACTACCTGGGTCATCAACTGGCCAAGAGCAATGCCAGTGCCGCCAATATTGGCCGGGTGACGCCAGCCTATCTGGGGGCAGAGACCTCCAGTACGGCTCTGGGCGCCTACTGCAACAGCTTTAGTTATCTGGGCCAGCCCGTGCCCTATACTTCGTCCCCAGTGTTGACCGTGACCGGCTATGCCGTCGACGGCAGCGTCACCCAAAACTTTGATTCGGCATTCTGGAATCTGCCCAACCCCATGAGTTCCAGGGCCTATGCCACCCAGAATGCATCGGTCAGCGTGCAGGAGCCCAGTGGCATCGCCGTGACCGAGTCGGACGCCAATGATCTGGATGGCAGCCGCCGCTTCAGCGTCGACAAGAGCTGGATAAGCTTTACCAGGCCAACCGCACCGGTTGCACCTCTGGGCACCACCGCCTCCGGCAGTCAGACTACCTTGAACCTGCCAGCTGCCGCGTTCACCGTCAGCGGCGATCAGTTGTGCCTGGGGCAGTGGGGCAGCTGTGAAAGTGCCGCCTTTACCACCTTGAGTGGCGGTACCAGTCTGGGTTACATCCAGGGCCCGCAGCTGCGCTATGGACGCGCCGTGCTGGCCAGTGCCTATGGCAGTGAAAATCAGGTGGTGCGAATGCCCCTGACCCTGGAGTATTTCAACGGTCTGCAGTTCGCCACCAACTTGCTGGATACCGGCTTCTACGGGGACGGACGCGCCCTGAACGCGGGATCTCCTGCCACTTCGGGCAGGGTCACCCTGACCGGTTCCCTGAATCCGCTGCCGGTGACTTCAGGTCAGGCGTACTCCCTGTCCGGCATCTTTGGGTCACTCTCTATTGCAGGGGCCGGCGCGGTGACCAATCCGCCGCTGACCCTGGAGTATCACCTGGAGCACCCCTTTGCCAGTCAGACTGGCTGCACCTTCCCGGAGGCGTCCTCCATGGCGCCCACCTGGCTGCAGTGGTACTGGGACAAAGACCATCCCTCGGTGCTGCAGAACCCCAGCGCCGAGGTGACCCTTGGTCGGTATCGGGGTCACGATAAAGTGATCTACCGCCGAGAGGTGTTCTGAGGATTCTGGGAAACTTAACCTTACAAAAAGGCGCTTTTTAAGCCGCGGCTGAAGGCTGGTGTCGGAAAATTGGAGCAAGTCGATTTTTCGTCACTGCGAAATAACCATTAACCCCAGTAGTAAAGCGGGTTGTGGATTGGTCGGGGCGTTGGTAAAGTTAGCTGATTTTCGCATTTCTTACCGTTTCGCATACAGGGCTGGTACATGTTCAAAAAGCTTCGTGGAGTTTTCTCCAACGACCTATCTATCGATTTAGGTACCGCCAACACGCTGATCTACGTAAAAGATCAGGGAATCGTCCTGAATGAGCCATCCGTAGTGGCCATCCGTCAGGAGGGGCCCAACGCCAAGAGCGTTGCAGCCGTTGGTAGTGCAGCTAAGCGTATGCTGGGGCGTACCCCAGGCAACATCAAGGCAATCCGCCCCATGAAAGACGGTGTGATCGCCGACTTTATGGTGTGTGAGAAGATGCTGCAGTACTTCATCAAACAGGTACACGACAGCGGTCTGTTCCGCCCAAGCCCCCGGGTTCTGATCTGCGTTCCCTGTGGTTCCACCCAGGTTGAGCGTCGTGCCATCCGCGAATCAGCCCTGGGTGCCGGTGCCCGCGAAGTCTATCTGATTGACGAGCCCATGGCGGCGGCCATCGGTGCTGGCCTGCCGGTGTCTGAAGCCACAGGTTCCATGGTGGTGGACATCGGTGGTGGTACTACCGAAGTGGCGATCATCTCCCTGAACGGCGTGGTGTACTCCGCCTCTGCCCGTGTGGGTGGTGACAAGTTTGATGAAGCGATCATCAACTACGTGCGCCGCAACTACGGCAGTCTGATTGGTGAAGCCACCGCCGAGCGCATCAAGCACGAGATCGGTTCCGCCTACCCAGGTGATGAGGTTCGCGAAATCGAAGTGCGCGGCCGCAACCTGGCCGAGGGTGTGCCACGCAGCTTCACCCTGAACAGCAACGAAATTCTGGAAGCCCTGCAGGAGCCTCTGTCCGGCATCGTCAGCGCCGTGATGACCGCCCTGGAGCAGTCCCCACCAGAACTGGCTTCCGACATCTCCGAGCGCGGTATGGTGCTCACCGGTGGTGGCGCCATGCTGCGTGACCTGGACCACCTGCTGCAGGAGGAGACCGGCATCCCCGTGGTGATTGCCGATGAGCCTCTGACCTGTGTTGCCCTGGGCGGTGGTAAGGCCCTGGAGATGATCGACGTCCACGGCGGTGACATCTTCGCCGAAGAGTAATTGGCGGATTACCGCTGAATGAAACCCTTCTTTATCCAAGGTGCGTCTCCGCAATACCGCCTGTTCATGGCGGTATTGCTTTCTCTCGCCCTGATTCTGGCCAACGACCGGCTGTTGCCCCTGCGCTCCGCCATGGCCACCCTGGTGAGCCCGCTGCAGTACCTGGCGAATGTGCCCGCTCTGGTGCTGGATGAGCTCTCCACCAACCTGTCTACCCGAGCCGAACTCCTCAAGGAGAACGACCGCCTGCAGCAGCGCCAGTTGCTGATGAGTGAGCAGCTGCTGAAGATGGCCAACCTGCAGGAGGAGAACGCCCGCCTGCGTGCCCTGCTGCAATCCCCGACCCGCAAAGACGCCCGCCGCATGGTGGCCGAGGTGATGTTTGTGGACCGTGATCCCTTCAAGAGCCAGGTGCTGATCGACAAGGGGCTGAACGAAGGGGTGTATGTGGGCCAGCCCGTGCTGGACGACTCCGGCGTGGTGGGGCAGGTGACCGAGGTGGCTCAGACCACCGCCCGGGTGTTGCTGATCGCCGACTTTACCCACGCCATTCCGGTGCGGGTAGCTCGCAATGACGTGCGAGCGGTGGCCCATGGCAGCGGCAAACTGAATCAGCTGGAGCTGGCCAATGTGCCCATGAGCACCGACGTTCGCGTGGGGGATCTGCTGATCTCCTCAGGATTGGGGCAGCGCTTCCCCGAAGGTTACCCGGTGGCCACCGTAACCCAGGTGGTGCGGGACGAGGGGATGACCTGGGCCCAGATCAGTGCCGAACCCGTGGCCCACCTGGATCGAATCCGTTATCTGCTGCTGCTGTGGCAGAACGAAGTACAGGGCAATGCCTCTCAGGAGAACTCAGATGGATAAGCCACAGCGTTACGGCATCATCTGGATCAGCATCCTGATTGCCCTGTTCCTGCAGATCATGCCCCTGCCTCAACTGGTGGCAGACTGGCGCCCGGACTGGGTGATGCTGGTGCTGGCCTACTGGACCCTGGCCCTGCCTCACCGGGCCGGTATTCTGACCGCCTTTGTGGTCGGCCTGTTGCTGGATGTGCTGCTGGGGGCCACCCTGGGGGTGCGCTCACTGGCGCTGTCCGTGGTGATCTACCTGGTGGTGCTGCAGTACCAGAAGCTGCGTCACTTTGCCTGGGTTCAGCAGATGAGCGTCATTGCCATGCTGAGCCTGCTCAGCCATCTTCTGGTATTCTGGGCAGAATATCTGCATAGCGGTGTCCAGCTCTCCTGGGAATACCTGAAGCCGGTGGTGATAACCCCCCTGCTGTGGCCCTGGGTTTTCTGGTTGCTCAGGCGTACCCGCCGTCACTACAAGGTTAAATAGTCATGACCCTGCCAAACTGCTTCCTGGCCTCCTCCTCCCCTCGCCGGAGGGAGCTGCTGGGACAGCTGGGCTGTCAATTTGAGTGTGTCAGCCCAGAGATCGATGAAACCCCGGGAGTCGGTGAGAGTCCAACTGATTATGTGGCTCGCCTGGCCAGGGAAAAAGCCCGCGCGGGTGAAGCCCTGACCGACCGCAGCCGTCCCGTGCTGGGATCGGACACCGTGGTGGTGCTCGACGGCCGGATCCTGGGTAAGCCTGCGGATGAAGCCGACGCCATGGAGACCCTGGCCGCCCTGCAGGGGCGCGACCATCAAGTGATGACCGCCGTGGCCCTGGTTCAGGGGGAGCGGCTGGAGCAGGCTCTGGTGACCACCCAGGTCAGCTTCAGCGCCATGTCCCCGCAACAGATTCAGGAATATGTGGCCAGTGGCGAGCCCATGGACAAGGCCGGCAGCTATGGCATCCAGGGATTGGGCGGCGCCTATGTGAAGGCGATAAACGGCAGCTACTCTGCCGTGGTGGGCCTACCCTTGGTAGAGACCCGAGAACTCTTATCCCGTTTTTAACAGCTTGGAGGTCAGGTGCATCCCTCATCAGTCATCGGTACCGAACTACTGATCAACGTCACCCCCACCGAGAACCGGGTGGCGCTACTGGAACGTGGCCAACTTCAGGAGGTGCACGTCGAACGGCGTGGCCGACTGGGGATCGTCGGTAACATCTACCGTGGCAAGGTGACCCGGGTGTTGCCTGGCATGCAGGCGGCCTTCGTGGACATCGGCCATGAGAAAGCGGCTTTTCTCCATGCGTCAGACATCATCCCTCACACCGAATGTGTGGCGGAGCCTGAGCAGAAGCAGTTTCAGGCTCAGGACATTGCCTCCCTGGTGCGTCCCGGCCAGGACATCACCGTCCAGGTGACCAAGGACCCTCTGGGCACCAAAGGCGCCCGGCTGACCACCGACATCACCCTGCCTTCCCGCTACCTGGTGTTTATGCCCGGCGCCGCCCATGTGGGGGTGTCTCAGCGCATCGAATCCGAGGAGGAGCGGGAGCGCCTGAAGAAACTGGTGGCCCAGTTTGTGGACACCGATGGCGGCTTCATCATCCGTACCGCCGCCGAGGGGGCCTGTGAGAAGGAGCTGGCCCATGATGCCGCCTTCCTGCGTCGGGTGTGGCGCAAAGTCAGCGAGCGTCAGCAGCGACCCGGCGGCAAGGTGATCCCCCTGTATGAGGATCTGACTCTGCCCAGACGCCTGCTGCGGGACCTGGCGATCTGCAACATCGAGCGGGTGCAGGTGGACTCCCGTACCGCCATCAAGGAGCTCAGCGAGTTCGCCCAGGAGTTTGTACCCGACGTGGCACCGGTTCTGGAGCACTTCACCGGCCCATCGCCCCTGTTCGATCTCTACGACGTGGAGAACGAGATCCAGCGGGCCCTGGAGCGCAAGGTGGAGCTGAAGAACGGCGGTTACCTGATCATCGATCAGACCGAGGCGATGACCACCATCGACATCAACACCGGCGCCTTCGTGGGTCACCGTAACCTGGAAGAGACCATCTTCAACACCAACCTGGAAGCGACCCGGGCCATTGCCCACCAGCTGCGCCTTCGCAACCTGGGTGGGATCATCATCATCGATTTCATCGACATGACCTCGGACGAGCACCGCAACCGGGTCCTGAGCACCCTGGAGGCCGCCCTGGCGGTGGACAGGGTGAAGACCAGTGTCAGCGGCTTCTCCCGCCTTGGGCTGGTGGAGGTGACCCGCAAACGTACCCGGGAAAGCCTGGAGCACGTGCTCTGCGGTGAGTGTCCGGTGTGCAAGGGCACCGGCACCCTGAAGACGGTGGAGACCGTCTGTTACGAGATGTTCCGGGAGATCATCCGGGTGGATCGCCAGTACGACGCCGACGAGTTTTCCGTTTACGTTTCCCCCGCGGTGCACGATGCCTTGATTGGGGATGAGGCTCACAGCCTGGCTGAGCTTGAAGTGTTCATTGGCAAGCGCATCCGTCTTCAACCCGAACCCCTCTATGCCCAGGATAAGTTCGACGTGGTGATGATGTGACCCTGGGCCCCGGATTCCGGCGACTGCTGAGCTTCTGTTGGTACACCGCTGCAACCCTGATAGTGCTGTTTGCGCTGTTGGTGGCGGCGGTGCGTACCCTGCTGCCTGAGCTGGATTCCATCCGGGAAGAAGTGACCGCCCAACTGAGTGCCCAGAGTGGCCTTGAGCTGGAGTTTGGCCGCCTTGGGGCCAGCTGGAAGCCCAAGGGGCCGCAGCTGGTGATTCAGAACTTCCGTCTGCCCGCCCAGGAAGATCTCGACCTGGATGTGAGGGTCGAGGAGGCGGTGGCCCAGTTGGACTTCTGGGCGTCGCTGGCCGATCTGGACCTGCGTTTTGACCAGGTCAGTTTCTCCGGCGTGGAGGTGCGCCTGATGGGGCAGCTTAGCACCGGCAGCGGAACCGGCTCTGGCGGCGCCATCGACGCCTTCAAGCGCACCTTCCTCCACGGCCTGCGCCAGTTGAACCTGGAAGACGCCCGACTCTATCTCCCCCTGTCTGAACAGGAGGGGGAACCCATCCATTTTGCCAATCTGCAATGGCGTAACCAGGGCAACCGTCACCTGGGCGAGGGCCGCCTCTACCTGGACAGCGACAGCAATCAGGACGAAACCATGAGGCTGGCGCTGGAACTGCGCAGCGATCAGGATGAGTTGTTCGGTCGCGGCTATGTGCAGGCGGCGCAACTGGATATCGGTGACTGGCTGGCACGGCAGATGGGCAGTGACAGCCGCCAGTTCTCCGGGGTTCTGAACATGGAATCCTGGGTGACCTTCGATGAACATGGCCTGCGCAGTGGCCAGGTGGAGTTTGGCGAGAGTGACTTCAGCTGGCAGCAGCCCGAACCCCAGCGCATGGCCATCAGCGGCGGCCGCCTGGTGTGGTCTCCGACGGAAGCCGGTGGCCTGCTGGCCAGCCAGGACCTGCAGTTTCAGAGTAACGGCGAGCCCTGGCAACCTACCCATTTTGCCCTGCGCCACGGCCAGGGGGATCTCAGCCTGTGGTTCAGTGGGCTGCAGCTGGATAAGCTCAAGCCCCTGCTGGGGGTGATTCCGGGCATCAAGAACCGCTCCCTGTCCGACATGCTGGCGGCCAATGGCCGGGGTGAGATTCAACAGATCCGCGCCCAGCGGCGGGATGGGCAGTGGGCCCTGGCTGCCGACCTGAAAGACCTGGGGTGGGACATGAGCGGCAAGGTGCCCGGCGTCGCCGGCATCAATGGCCGCCTGACCTGGACCGGCGCCCTGGGGCACCTGCACCTGCCCAGCCAGAAGGCCGCCCTGTACTGGCCCTGGCAGTTCAGCCATACGGTCAAGTTCTCCGAGCTCAGTGGCGATCTGTTCATTCATCAGCAGGATGGTTGGGTCATCACCACGGACAATCTGCGCCTGGACGGGGAGATCCTGGAGGCGGATCTTGAGGCGGCTCTGCTGTTGCCCAAGGAGCAGCCGGTGCGGCTGCAGCTCTACGGAAACGCCGGACTGAAACAGATGGAGGAAGCGGACAAGCTGTTCCCCCGCAAAGCGATGGGCGAGGGTCTGTCAGACTACCTGGCTGCGGCGATCCAGGGTGGGCATACCGATAATGCCCAGGTGCTCTGGCATGGCGACTTTGCCGACTACCCTTATGCCCATGGTGAAGGGGTGTTCCAGGCGGGCTTTACCATGGAGCAGGGACAGTTCCAGTTCCTCGAGTCCTGGCCGGCGGTCACCGACATCACTCTTGATGCCATGTTTGAGAACATGCGCATGGACATCTGGCTGCGCCAGGGACTGCTGGATCAGGTACCGGTGGAAAATGCCCATGTGTTCATTCCCACCCTGAATCGCAGTGCCACTCTGACCGTGGCCGCTGCGGTGCGCACCGATGCCACTGCGGCCAGTGAACTGATGGCCAAGTCCTCTCTGTCCAGCAGCGTGGGTGCCACCCTGAAACAGCTGCAGATCGGCGGTGATGTGGCCACCAGCCTGGATCTCACCTTCCCCCTGGGCAGTGCCGTTTCAGATCAATCCCCCAGCATTCTTGGGCGGGTGGCCCTGTGGGACAACCCCATCCATATCCAAGCACTCTCGACTGAGCTCTCCTCGGTCCGGGGTGAGCTGAGCTTCGACTCCGACAAGGTCCGCTCAGAAGGCTTGCAGGCGCAGATCTTCAATCAGCCACTGACCCTCAAGGTGGACACGGGCAACGATGGCGACGTCTATCGCGCCCAGGTGGACCTTAGCGGCCGCTGGCACACAGACAACATTCCCGAAGGGCAGAGCTTCCCCCTGTTTGACCATATCGAGGGGCAGGCCCAGTGGCAGGGCAAGCTGGAGATGAACTTCCGCCAGGATGGGGCCTATGCCTATCAGGCCAAGGTGGAGACCAGTCTGGAAGGGCTGGAGGTGGACCTGCCGGCCCCTGTGGGCAAGAGTGCCTCTACCCCGATTCGCACCGTGCTCGAGGTGAATGGTGACCAGGCCGGGGCCCGGCTGATGGCGACTCAGGGTGTGCGCGTCGGGTATCTGGCCGAGTTTGAAGTCGACAGCATGGGGTTCCACTGGCCCAGATACCAGTTGGCCATCGGCAAGCGCCCCAGCCTGATTGGGGTGGGCTCCGGGTCCATCGACCTGGCCATGTCCCAGGTGAAACTGCAGGACTGGTTGCCTCTGATCACCGGATTCGTCACCACCACAGGAGACGGTTCCCAGGGGGTGGTGCCGCCACTGACCCGGGTGAGTGGCTCCCTGTCCCGCTTAGATATCTTTGGTTTGCACTTCGACCAGACCCTGCTGGAGGGTTGGCCCGAGGAGCAGGGCTGGCGTTTCAGGGCAGAAGCGGATCAGATGCGCGGCGAGGTGCTGTTCGGCCGGGACTGGCAGCAGGATGGCCTGAGCATCGACGCCGACCGATTGCAGATGGAGTGGGACAGCAAAGAGGGCCCCAGTGAGCCGGAAGCGGCTGCCCTGATCGCGCAGATGCCGGCGGTGCAGGCCAAAGTAGGCAGTTTCCACATCCGCGATCTGGACCTGGGTGAACTGACCCTGACCACCGCCCATGAAACCGGCGGTTACCGGGTTCAGCAACTACAGCTGTCGCGCCCCGAATATCAGTTGCAGGCCCAGGGGTTCTGGCAGCCTGAGGGGGAGCTGACCCGCTTCGATCTCTCCGGCTCTCTGGAGAGCGAGGACTTCGGCAAGATGAGCTCGGTCATCGGTCAGCCTCTGGGGGTGGAGGAGTCCACCCTGGATGCCAGGTTCGACGTGAGCTGGCAGGATGCGCCCTGGGCCATGGATATGCCAAGTCTGGACGGTGACCTTGAGTTTGCCTTCGGCAAGGGCCATCTGTCCCAGGTGTCCGACAAGGGCGCCCGGATTCTCTCCATGTTCAGCCTGGATTCCCTGCTGAGAAAGCTGTCGCTGGACTTTACCGACGTCTTCGGCAAAGGCTTCTATTACACCAGTTTTGACGGTTCCATCCAGTTCAATGATGGGCTGGCCAGCACCCGCAACACCGAGCTGGACGGGGATGCGGGGGTCATGAAGATTCGCGGCAGCTCCAACCTGGTGAACCGGGAGCTGAATTATCGCATCACCTTCTCGCCCGCCCTGACCGCCAGTGTCCCCGCGGTGGCGCTGATGTCCGGTGCCTCCCTGACCGTCGGGGTCGGCGCCTTCGCCGTGTCCAAGATTCTGGAACCGGTGATTGAGGTGATTACCCAGCTAAACTATAAACTTACAGGTACCTTCGATGATCCGGTTCTGGAGGAACTGGAACGGGACAAGCGGGAGATCCGCATCATCGAAGAGGAACCACAGCCTGAGCCTCAGTCTCAGGTCAGGCCCAACACTCAGGCCCCCGATTACATGGAAGCCCTGCCGGAGCCCTTACCCGAAGGTGAGAGTCGTACGGTAGGTCAGTAGGAGAGTTTATGCGGCTGTACGCCCTGCAGTGCTGCTCCACAGCAGACCCCGAAGAGAATCTGGCGCGGTTGCGCCGGCAGCTCGCCCCACTGGCGGCACAACCCGGCGACAAGCTGGTGGTGTTGCCCGAATGCGTGCTGGCTTTCGATGGTCCCAAGGGACAATGGCAGGCACTGGCGGAGCCCCTGGACGAGGGGCCCATGCAGGCCCAGATGGCGGAGCTGGCCCAACTGGCCGGGTGCACCCTGGTGGCCGGCACTCTGCCCATCCTGGCGGAGGATGGCCGGGCCTACGCCTCGTCCCTGGTGTTTGATTCCCGGGGGCGGCGTGTGGGGCGGTACGACAAGCTTCATCTGTTTGATGTGACCGTTGGAGACAATACCGGCCACTATCGGGAGAGTGACACCACCCATCCTGGCCAGCAGATTGAGGTGATAGAAACATCCCTGGGACGAGTGGGTCTGGCGGTGTGTTACGATCTGCGTTTTCCCGAACTGTTTCGGGAGATGACCGCCCGGGGCGCACAGATCCTGGTGTTGCCCAGCGCCTTCACCCGTGTCACCGGAGAGGCTCACTGGGAGGCGCTGCTCAAGGCCCGCGCCATCGAAAACCAGGTGTATCTGGTGGCCGCCGGTCAGGTGGGCGTGCATGCCAACGGCCGGCAGACCTGGGGTCATTCGATGATCCTCGACCCCTGGGGTGAGCAGCTGGCCGACGCCGGTGAACAGGAGGGGATGATTGATGCCCCCTTCGACAGAGAACGTATTCAGGAGGTGAGGCAGGCGATGCCTTGCCTCAATCATATTCGGTTGCCCCTGTAGGGCAGCACAAGGAACCTAGGACGCCATGACTTTAGAGAAAGCCAGCGCAACCCTGCTGCAGCCCGCCGGGCTGGACCTCAATGATCTGGAGCGGATTCTGTCCCGCATCCACAGTCACAAACTGGATTACTCCGATATCTACCTGCAGTCGGCCCGCCATGAATCCTGGGTGCTGGAGGATGGCATCGTCAAGGAGGGCAGCTTCAACATCGAGCAGGGTGTGGGCATCCGCGCCATCGACGGTGAGAAGACCGGCTTCGCCTACGCCGATGAGGTGACCCTGGACTCCCTGCAGCAATCCGCCGATGCCGCCCGTGGCATTGCCGCCAGTGGCGGCGAGGGCAGGATCAATGCCCTGGCCGGCGTTGGCAGTGCCCGGCGTTATCCTGCCATCGACCCCATCGGCACCTGGGAGCAGCAGCAGAAGCTGTCGCTGCTTCAGGAGATGGACGCCTATGTGCGCGCCCTGGACAGCCGGGTGCAGCAGGTGATCGTCAGCCTCAGTGCCGCCTACGAGGAGGTGCTGGTGGCCGCATCCGACGGCACCCTGGCTGCCGATGTGCGGCCCCTGGTGCGCCTGAACTGTTCGGTGATCATGGTGGAAGGGGATCGCCGGGAACGTGGCAGCGCCGGCATGGGCGGCCGTCATGGCTTCGAACAGCTGGATGTGACCGACGAGCAGGATCGTCGCCGCGCATTGCAGCTGTGTCACGAAGCGGTGCGTCAGGCCGAGGTCAACCTGAGGGCGGTGGACGCCCCCGCCGGTGAGATGCCGGTGGTCCTGGGGCCTGGCTGGCCCGGGGTGCTGCTGCACGAAGCGGTAGGCCACGGCCTGGAAGGGGACTTCAACCGCAAGGGCTCCAGTGCCTTTGCCGGTCGTATTGGCGAGAAGGTGGCCAGCGATCTGTGCACCGTGGTGGACGATGGCACCCTGGAGGGGCGCCGCGGTTCGGTCAGCATCGACGATGAGGGCACCGAGGGTCAGCACACCGTGCTGATCGAGAACGGCATCCTCAAGGGTTACATGCAGGACAAGCTCAATGCCCGGCTGATGGGGATGGCGCCGACCGGTAACGGCCGCCGCGAGTCCTACGCCCACATGCCCATGCCTCGGATGACCAACACCTACATGCTGGGTGGTGACAAGGAACCGGGTGAGATCATCGAGTCCGTGGAGCGGGGCATCTATGCGCCCAACTTCGGCGGTGGCCAGGTGGACATCACCTCGGGCAAGTTCGTGTTCTCCGCTTCAGAGGCCTACCTGATCGAGAACGGCAAAATCACCACCCCCATCAAGGGGGCGACCCTGATTGGCAACGGTCCGGAAGCGATGCAGACCATCTCCATGGTGGGCAACGACCTCTCCCTGGACAAAGGGGTGGGTGTTTGCGGCAAGGAGGGGCAGAGTGTCCCCGTCGGCGTGGGCCAGCCCACCCTGAAGCTGGACCGTCTGACCGTGGGCGGCACAGACTAAGCCTGCTTGAGGCACAGAAATGCGGGGTCCTTTGGGGCCCCGTTTTTGTTGCTGCCGTGAAAAAACTCTGGTGTTGGTGCGACTTAGAGATCAGACGAGTACGAAAGCACTCGACTGTGGAACTGGATGGAGTAAGATCTAGAGTTTCGACTCTAACTTGGACAGACGATGAGACATTGGATCTGTGCCCTGCTTTGCTTCAGTGGCGCCCTGTCTGCTCAGCCCCTGAGCCTGCACCAGGCCTGGCAGCGGGTGGAGAGCGTCAGTGACAAGCTTCAGGCGCAGCAGCAGGCCCATCAGCGGGCCGAGGCGGAGCTGGGCGTGGCGCAGCAGTTGGGTGACCCCAGCCTGACCCTGAGAGGCAGCTACCTGAGGCTGGACCGGCCGGTGGAGCTGGACGCCAGGGCAATCAACCCCCTGCCGCAACTGCTGTCGGCGCTGCCGGCCGGATTGCTTCCCCCTTTGCCGGACTCCGCCTGGAAAACCGAGATCACCGACCGCGATATCTACCATGCCAGCCTGCAGGCGGTGTGGCCCCTGTATGTGGGCGGGCGCATCGAGGCGGCCAAGAGCATCAAGGCCGCCGAAGCGGAGCAGCAGAAACAGCAGACCCGACTGGATACCCAGGAGCGCTTTACCACCCTGGTGGAGCGTTACTTTGCCCTGGCATTGACCCGCAAGGTGGAGCAGCTGCATCAGGCGAGGCTGGAGACATTGAAGCAACACCTGGCCAATGCCGAGGCGCTGCAGCGTCAGGGGCAGATCGCCGAAGTGGAGAAGCTCAATGCCCAGGTGGCCATGGAGCAGGGGGAGGTGGCCCTGTCTCAGGCGAGCCGTCGACGTGTCCTGGCCCAGATGGCCCTGGATACCCTGTTGCAGCAGAAGGGCAGCGAATTGAGCCAACCCCTGGCTCTGCCGATGCAAAGCCCGGATCTGGATAGCTGGCACCGGCAGATGCTGGACACCCATCCTGCCTTGGCGTTGTTCGGCGCCAAAGAGGCCCAGGCCAAGGGGGCCATCGAGGCAGAACGGGGCCGCTATAAACCGGAGCTGGCGCTGGTGGGCAACTACAGCTTCGATGTGGATGAGAGCCTGCTCTCCGAGCTGGAGCCCGAGTGGATGGTAGGGGTAACCCTCAAGGTGCCGATCTTCACCAATGATGGGCGCAATGACCGGGTTCGTGCGGCCAAAAGCGCTCAGCTTCAGGTGCAGCACCTCAAGGCGCAAACCCGGCAGGACCTGGATCTGCTGATGGCCTCCAGGGAGCAGCAGCTGACCCAGGCCCAGCATGAGTACCGTGCCCTGGCCAGCGCCGAATCCCTGGCCAGGGAGAACCTCAGGTTGCGTCAATTGGCGTTTGCCCAGGGGCTGGGCACCTCCATCGATCAGGTGGACGCCGGTGACAAGCTGCTGGAGGTGCAGACCGCCCGCGCCGCAGCCCAGTACCACTACCTGGTGGCCCTGGGGCAACTGGCGGCCATGAGTGACAACCAGTCGCTGCTGTTCCAACTTCTGATGAGTACCGAAACCCAATGAAACGACTGAATCAACTTTTTGGTCTGCTGGCGGTATTGCTGCTGGCGGGACTGGCAGGCCGAGCCGCCTGGACCCTGAGCCAGCCGGACGCCAAGTTTATCCAGGGCCAGATCGAAGCCCGTCAATACCACGTCTCCTCCAAGGTGCCTGGGCGCCTGGAACGGATTCTGGTCCATCGTGGCGATCAGGTAGAGCGGGGCGACCTGCTGTTTGCCATCAGCAGCCCGGAGCTGGAAGCCAAGCAGACTCAGGCCAGAGCCGGCCTGGAGGCGGCCGAGGCGCTTAAGGCCCAGGCGGACAATGGTGCCCGCCGTCAGGAGGTGTTGGCGGCCCGCGAACAGTGGCACAAGGCTCAGGCCGCCGCCGAGCTGGCCCGGGTGACCTTTGACCGGGTGGAAGCCCTGTTCGACGAAGGGGTGGTGGCTCGCCAGAAGCGGGACGAAGCCTACACCCAGTGGCAGGCGGCCCAATTCACCGAGAAGGCCGCGGAAGCGGTGTACCAGATGGCGGAGGAGGGTGCCCGCCAGGAGACCCGGGATGCCGCCGCCGGCAAGGCGCTGGCCGCACGGGGCCAGTTGGACGAGGTGCAGGCGGTACTGGCGGACAGCCAGATGCGAGCCCCGCGAACCGGCGAGGTCAGCCAGGTGTTGCTGGATGAGGGGGAGCTGGCGCCCACAGGTTTCCCTGTGGTGACCCTGGTGGACATGAGCGATGCCTGGGCCCTGTTTAACGTTCGAGAGGACAGCCTGGCCCGTTTCCCCGAGGGAGAACAGGTGCAGGTGCGCATCCCCGCCCTGGACAGCAGCTTCCCCTTCAAGGTGCGCTACCGCTCGGTGCTGGGGGATTACGCCACCTGGAACGCCACCGAATCCGGCATGGCCTTCGACCTGCGCACCTTTGAGGTGGAGCTGGTGCCTGTGGACACCATCCCCGGTCTGCGAGCCGGGATGACCGCGCTGATCGAGCAATGACCAAATCCATCGTCGTCCTGCTGCACCGCAGTATCCGGGATCTGCTGTCGGACCCCTGGCAGGCCAGTCTGATGACCTGGTTGCCGGTGCTGTTGGCCCTGTCTCTGTGGGGAGTGTTTGCCCGCAGCCTGCCCACCCAATTGCCGGTGGCCTGGACAGACATGGACAACACCACGGTCAGTCGTGCCCTGGGCAGGCAGTTGCAGGCCAGTCCGGCCATCGGCCTGGTGGCCTACGCCACCGAGGCGGACGCAGAGCGGGCGATGCGACGGGGTCAGGTGTATGCCCAGGTAGTGATTCCGCCCAGGTTTGCCGCAGATCTGATTGCTGGCCGTCAGCCCCAGCTGCCGATGCGCTATAACGCCCAGTATCTGCTCATGGGCAAACGGCTCTACTCCGCCGCCGCCGGCGCCATTCGCGGCGGACTGGCTGAGGTGGGGGCCCAGGGGGCCCTCGCCGACGGCACCCCAACGGAGTCGCTGCCCGCGGTCATGGCCCCGGTGAATGTCTCCATGACCCCCATGTTCAATCCGGACCTGGGCTATCTGCCCTTCCTGCTGCCCGGTTTGCTATTGGCACTCTACCAACTGCTGGTCAGTGCCACCCTGGTGAATGCGGTGGCCAGGGGCAAGCGAGGCCTCCCCCTGCGGATCATGTTGCTGCTGCTGTGGTGGTGGCTGATGGGAGGCATTGGTCTGCTGCTGCTCTATTCCGGGCTCAATTTGCCCATGGCGGGGTCGATGCTGATCCTGTGGCTGGGGATGATCCCCCTGCTGGGGGCCATCGCCGGCATCATCCTGCTGGTGGCCATGGTGGTGGATGACCCGGTGCGGGCCACCAGCGTCGGCGGTGCCCTGTTTGCCCCGGCCTTCGCCTACATGGGGATCAGTTTTCCCCTGGAGTCTATGCCTGCGGCCGCCCAGATCTGGCGGGTGCTGATGCCCAGTACCCACTACCTGCCGCTGATGCTGCAGGCGGGGGCCAACCACAACTGGTCGGCCACCTGGCCGCTGTTGATGATGTCCCTGCTGCTGATCCCCGTGGCCTGTCTCTACCGGAGGATGCCATGAGCTGGTGGCAACTGTTCAAGCAGGAGTGGCAGGGGCTGCTGGCGGACAAGGCGGCGATGCTCACCGCCATCGGCGGCATCCTGTTCTATGCGGTGATCTATCCTCTTCCCTACTCCAATCATGTGGCCCTGGACCAGCCAGTGGCGGTGGTGGACCTGGACCAGAGTGCCAGCAGTCGTCAGCTCCTGAGAATCTGGCTGGCCTCGCCCAAGGTGGCGCTGACCCGGGTTTACCCTGATCAGCGGGCGGCGGAGTCTGCCCTGACCGAAGGGGACCTGAAGGGGATGATCGTCATCCCCCATCAGTTCGAGCGTAACCTGTATCGGGGAGAGCAGGTGCAACTGGCCGCCGCCGGGGACGGCAGTTTCCTGCTGCCCTACAGCAATCTGGCCACCGCTGCCCTGCAGGGGGCGGGTTACCTTGGGGCGTCGGTGCGGCTGCAACGCAGCGTGGCCTCCGGCGGTGACATCGCCACAGAGCTGCGCCGGTTGCAGCCGGTGGAGACTCAGTTCCAGCCGGTGTTCAACCCGGGCATGAGCTACTCCAGTTATGTGCTGCCCGGCGCCCTGGTGCTGATTCTCCACCAGACTTTGCTGATGGTGGCGGCGATGCTGGGGGCCAACAACTGGAACACCCGTGGCGCCTGGCCCGGCTACCCCACCGTCACCTGGCTGTGCGCCCGCACCGCGATGCTGGCCTGCCTCTATCTGCCCTCCTGCGTTCTCTATTTTGACCTGGTGCTGCCCTGGCAGTCGGTGGCCATGGCGGCCTCTGTGGCGACCATGGTCAGCGTGCTGACCCCCTTCCTGCTGGCCACCGCCCTGGCCGGGGTGGCCATCAGCACCCTGTTTCAGCGTCGGGCGGTGCCGGTACAGCTGATGGTGCTGACTGGCATGCCGATCCTGTTTACCAGTGGTTTCGTCTGGCCCACGGACAGCATGTCCGCCCTGCTCAGTGGTCTGTTTGCCTGGCTGCCGGCCCAGCCGGCGATGATCGCCATGATCAAGGCGAACCAATTGAATTTGGGGCTGTCTGGATTGGGGTACGAACTGTCCTCCCTGTGGCTACAGGTGCTAGCATGGGGCATCCTGGCCCTGTTGGGGCTGAAACGACGTCAGGCCTTGGGCAGCCATGATCCCACCGACGTCTGATTCGTATCATGTTGTTTTGATTAACAAGGAATCGTGATGAACTGCCGTTATCTTGGATTACTGCTGCTGGCGTTCGGCGCCAGCGCCAATCAGCCCGCCCTGACCTTTACTCCCTATACCGTGGCCTTTCCCTCGGCGTCCCTCGAGGACAATGGCAAGGTGGGCCAGGAGATCTATGGTTTTACCCTGGATAAGGGGGGACGCCTCAATGACCAGTGGCTGATGAGCTGGCAGCTGGAGGGGGCCTACAGTGACTTTGATTTCAATAGAAGCTCGCTGATGGACGGGCGGCTCGAGGCCTGGGATAACGTCAAGACCCTGGGGGTGGGGGTGAACTTCACCAAGCCCAACCGAACCGGCCTGACCTGGTTCCTGGGGCCCAGGGTTCAGTGGGCCTACGCGGACACCACCTCGTTCGGTGACGGCTTCGGTTATGGTCTGCTGGCAGGGGCCAGCTATCCGGTCAGCGACACCCTGACCCTGGGCTTTGGCGGGGGCTATTTCAACGACCCCTATGATGTGCGCTGGATGCCGGTGCTGTTCATCAAGTGGCAGATCACCGATAAGCTCAGGCTGGATAACCCCTTCGAGCCCGGCTTCGCCGGCCGCGGCGGCCTGGAGCTCTCCTACAGGCTCAATCCCACCTGGGAGTTTGGGGCGGGCATGGCTTTCCGGACCCAGAACTTTGCCGTGGATGAGGGGGCCATTGAGATTGAACAGCCCCTAAGTTTCCTGCGGGGCAGTTTCACCGCCGAAGGGGGCTGGCGTCTGTCCGCCTACCTGGGGCACCGCTCCGAAGGGGAGTTCTCTCTGCGAGGGCCTAACGGCGGGGACAAGCGGGACCTGTCTTCAGAAAGTGCCTTGGGCGTGGTGGTGACCACTCATTTCTGAGGTGATTCAGTTAAAAAGCAGGGAGGCATTTGCCTCCCTCTTGGTATCTACTCTTCCATGTACTGACGAATCAGCTTGAACAGCTCCCGGGAGGACTTGGGCGGCTTGCTGGCCTTGGCTTCTTTGGCGGCCTGACGAATCAGTTGACGCACCCGCTGGCGCTCCTCGGCCATGGCGGGGACTTCGGCAAACAGCGCCTGCATGGCATCGTCACCCTCTGCAATCAGCCGGTCGCGCCACTGCTCCATCTTGTGGAACTCCTGGTTGGCCTGGTTGTGCTTGTTGCGAATCTTGTCCAGGGCGGCCACCAGAGGCTCGGGATCCCGGCTGCGCAGCAGCTTGCCAACAAACTGCAGTTGGCGGCGGTGGGCTTCGTTTTTCCCCTTCAGGCGCTGGGCCAGGGCAACGGCGACCTCCAGCTCTTCGTCCATGGGCACCTTGGCCAGGTCGTTCTTGCCCAGGGCCACAATTTCGTTGCCGATCTTCTGCAGCTGTTCCGCTTCCCGCTTAAGCTCCGATTTGCTGATCCACTCCTCTTCCTGGAGCTCCGGTTCCGGGCGTTTTGCTGCCATAGCTGTTCTCCTAAATGATTTGGGCGCCTATTCTAGCAGGCTATGAGCCGTCATGCCCCTATCGGAGCAGGGGCGGGGTTTGCTATCCTTTCTTGCAACTGAATTTTATGGAATCGACGAGTGACCCAAGTCAGCATTGAAGCCCAGCGTCAGCAGCTGGAGGAGGCGGTAGCCCTGGCCCTGGAAGAGGCCAAAAAACTGGGGGTGTCTGCCGCAGAGGTGGCCATCAGTAAGCAGCAGGGCTTGAGCGTCTCCACCCGCATGGGTGAAGTGGAGACCGTGGAGTTCAATAAGGACGGTGCCCTGGGCATCTCCCTCTACCGTGAGGGAGCCAAGGGCAATGCGTCCACCTCGGACCTCAGTGCCCAGGCGATTGTCGATGCGGTGCGGGCCGCCGATGGCATCGCCCGACATACCACGGCGGACCAGCATAACGGCCTGGCCGAAGCCGAACTGATGCCTACGTCGCTTCCTGACCTGGATCTCTACCACCCCCATGCCCTGACCCCGGAGGAGGGGATCGATCTGGCGGCCCGTTGTGAACAGGCGGCCCTGGAGAGCGACCACGGCATCGAGATGTCCGACGGTGCCAGCTGCAACAGCCACGCCGGCATCAAGGTGTACGGCAACAGCCATGGCTTTATCGGCAGCTATGCTTCCTCCCGCCACAGCCTCTCCTGTGTGCTGATCGGCAAGGATGAGCAGGGGATGGAGCGAGACTATGACTACACCGTGGGGCGTCGATTTGGCGATCTGGTGAACCCGGAGGCCCTGGGCATCAGCGCCGCCGCTAAGGTCAGCGCCCGTCTGGGTGCGCGCAAGATCGACACCTGCGAAGTGCCAGTGCTGTTCTCCGCCGAGACCGCCACCGGCCTGGTGGGTCACCTGGTGGGCGCCATCAGCGGTGCGTCACTCTATCGTCAGTCCTCCTTCCTGCTGGACAGCCTAGGCACCGAGATTCTGCCCCAGTGGTTCTCAATCGAAGAGAATCCTCATCTGCCCGTGGGCCTGGCCAGCGCTCCCTTCGATGGGGAGGGTGTGGCCACCCGTGCCCGGCAGATTGTCCGTGACGGCGTACTGGAGTCCTACCTGCTGACCGCTTACTCCGCCCGCCGCCTGGGGATGACCACCACGGGTCACGCCGGTGGCATCTACAACTGGCAACTGGCCAGCAATGGCGGCGATCTGGCCTCCATGCTGAAGCAGATGGGCACCGGCCTGTATGTGACCGAGCTGATGGGCCATGGTGTGAACGGCGTGACCGGTGATTACTCCCGTGGCGCCGCCGGCTTCTGGGTGGAGAACGGCATCATCCAGTATCCGGTGCACGAGATCACCATCGCCGGTAACCTGAAGCAGATGTACCGGGATATGGTGGCGGTGGGCACAGATGTGGATCCCCGCACCAGCATCAAGACGGGGTCCATCCTGCTGAGCGCCATGAAGGTGGCCGGTAACTGATTGGGGACCTAGTGTCGAAAAACAAAAAACCGGAGCCAGGCTCCGGTTTTTTTATTCTGATTCGTCGAATCGCCCGCTGAACAGTTGGGTGACCGCTTCCAGGGCGGGCTCGGCGTCCTGGCCTTCGCAGATCACCGTCACCTCCTGTCCCTGACAGGTTTGCAGCATCAGCAGCCCCAGCACGCTGTCGGCACTGGCGCTCTGGTCTCCATGGACCACCTGAATGTGGGCGTCGTAGTTGTGGGCCAGCTGCGCCAGCCGGGTGGCGGCGCGGGCGTGCAGGCCCAGCTTGTTGACCACCTTAAGGGTTCTTGTCAGCTTCACGTTTGTCCAGTTCACGATGACGGACCGAGGTCTGCTTCTGCCGCTGGCGGAAGCGTTGCTCCAGCTGTTCGGCGATGTAGACGCTGCGGTGCTGGCCGCCGGTACAGCCGATGGCGATGGTCAGGTAGGCGCGGTTGTTGCGCTCCAGCATCGGCAGCCAGTTGAGCAGAAAGTTTTCGGTGTGTTCGATAAAGCGCGCCACCATCCACTCCTTGGCGAAGTAGCGCTGCACCGGCTTGTCCAGGCCGGTGAGGGGACGCAGGGCGGGATCCCAGTGAGGGTTGGGCAGAAAGCGTACGTCGAACACGTAGTCCGCATCCTTGGGGATGCCATGCTTGAATCCGAAGGACTCAAACACCAGCAGCAGTTCCCGTTCCGCCTGCCCCAGCAGTCGGGTACGCATCTCGTCGGCCAACTGATGGACCGACAGGCCATCGGTCATGAAACTGTGGTCGGCCAGGTCGCGAATGGGGGCCAGCAGTTGGGTCTCTGAGGCGATCGCCTCCGCCAGGGAAGTGCCGCTGCGCGACAGGGGATGCAGTCTGCGGGTCTCGCTGTAGCGCTTGATCAGGCTGGCATCCGACGCATCCAGGAAGTAGATCTGTCGCTCGATGGAATCCGGCAGGTGCTTGAGTATCTCAGGAATCTGTTCCGCCTGGTCCGGCAGGTTGCGGATGTCCAGGCTGACCGCCAGGGTGTCGCATTGATCCAGCATCTCCTCCACCAGGGAGGGCAGCATCACCGCGGGCAGGTTGTCGACACAGTAGCAGCCCAGGTCTTCGAGGACCCGGAGGGCGACGGATTTGCCGGCACCGGAACGTCCGGAGAGGATGATCAGTTTCACGAGGTCACCAGGGCATAGAGCTCAGAGTCATTGCTGCATTTGCGCAGTGCCCGGCAGGTCTCTTTGTCCTGCAGGGTCTTGGCCATGGCGGCCAGAGTGGCCAGGTGCTCCTGTACGGCGTCCTCGGGGACAAACAGGGCAAACAGCAGGTCCACTGGCTTGCCATCGATGGCGTCGAAGGGGATCGCTTCGTCGCACTTGATGAACACGGCGATGGGGCGCTCGATGTTCGCCAGCCGGCCATGGGGCAGGGCGATTCCCTTGCCGATGCCGGTGCTGCCCATCCTCTCCCTGGCCAGCAGGCTTTCGAACAGCTGCTGGGGGTTGAGACTGCCGTGATGCTCGCCCGCCAGTTGGGAGATCATCTCCAGGGCGCGCTTTTTGCTAAGGCCCGGAGCGGCGATGGTGGCGCACTCCGGGCTGAGTAACGTGGTTATGTCCATGATTAATGGCGTGAAATTTTCTCTTTATGCTTGATAACCTGACGGTCCAGCTTGTCGATCAGGCCGTCGATGGCAGCGTACATGTTGTCGTGGTGGTGGGTCGCGTACACTTCGCGGCCACTCAGGTTCAGTTTGGCTTCGGCGGTTTGCTGTGCTTTCTCCACATTCAGCACCACGTAGACATTGGAGATATGGTCAAAGTGGCGCTCCAGCTTGTCGAACTTGGTGTGCACATAATCTCTCAGAGCGGTTGTGATCTCGACGTGATGACCGGTCAGATTGATTTGCATATAGGTTCCTCCTTTTTTGCTGGTTACAGCTGTTTCCGCTGATTGGATGGAGCTATGCCCAGGGCTTCCCTGTACTTGGCGATGGTCCGTCTCGCCACCTTGATTCCCTGTTCTGCCAGCAGCTCCGCCATTTTGCTGTCACTGAGAGGTTTTTTAGGATTCTCAGCAGCAACCAATTTTTTAATTAAAGCACGAATTGCCGTGGATGAGCACTCGCCGCCACTGTCGGTGCTGACGTGGCTGGAAAAGAAGTATTTCAGCTCGAAGATGCCACGGGGCGTATGCATGTATTTCTGGGTGGTCACCCGGGAGATAGTGGACTCGTGCATGTCCACCGCTTCCGCCACATCGTTGAGCACCATGGGCTTCATCGCCTCGTCACCATACTCCAGGAAGCCTTGCTGGAACTGGACGATGCAGTTGGCCACCTTGAGCAGGGTGTCGTTGCGGCTCTCCAGGCTCTTCAGGAACCACTTGGCTTCCTGCAGGTGACCGCGAACGAATTGGCTGTCTGCCTGATTGCGGCTGTTGCGGCTCAGGGCCGCATACTGTTCGTTGATGCGGATCTTGGGCATGGTGTCCGGATTGAGTTCCACTACCCAGCGCCCCTTGCGCTTGGAGACCGCCACATCGGGAATCACGTACTGGTCGTTATCGCTGACCAGGGCGCTGCCGGGACGCGGGTTGAGGGTCTGGATCAGCTCCATCGCCTCTTTGAGCTCCTCCTCCTTGAGGCGGGTCTTGCGCATCAGGCCGCGGAAGTCGCGATTGGCCAGCAGATCCATGTGCTCCTGGATCAGCATCCTGGCCTCTGCCAGCCAGGGGGTTCCCCCATCAAACTGACTCAGTTGCACCAGCAGGCACTCGGCCAGATCCCGGGCACAGACGCCCACAGGATCGAATCGTTGCACCCGCTTGAGCACCGCTTCCACCTCGTCCAGCTCCACCTCATCGTCGCCCATGGCTTCGAGAATGTCTTCGGCGGTCTGGGTCAGGTAGCCGCGTTCGTCGGTGGCATCAATGATGGCCACCGCGATGGCGCGGTCGGTATCGGACATGGGGGTCAGTTCCATCTGCCACAGCAGATGGCTTTGAAGGCTGTCGCCGGTGCTGCCCTGAAAGGGCATGTCGTCTTCCCGGCTGGACATGGGGGCCGGGGAGGAGGTGTAGTATTCGTCCCAGGAGGTGTCGACCTGAAGGTCATCGGGCATGTCGGTCTGACTCAGGGCCTCGCTGGTGTCCAGGCTGGCGGCTTCCGGAGCGGGCTCCAACTCATCCCGGGTGGCGGTGTCCGGGGTGTCGGGGACGGCTGGGCTGAGATCCTCCTCGACCTCAAGCAGGGGGTTGGCATCCAGAGCCTCCTGAATCTCCTGTTGGAGATCCAGCGTCGACAGTTGCAGCAGGCGAATGGCCTGTTGCAACTGCGGGGTCATGGTGAGCTGCTGTCCCAGCTTTAGCTGTAGAGAAGTCTTCATTTACAACAACCTGTCCTTATTCCTTCTTGTTATTTCCGGTTGTATTCCTGGTCGGGAGTTCAAATTACTATAGCTTGAACTGGTCGCCCAAGTATACCGAGCGCACCAGCTTGTTCTCTAGGATGGCGGCGGGTTCACCCTGGGCGATCAGCTCGCCGTGGCTGACGATGTAGGCGTGTTCACAGACGTCCAGAGTCTCCCGAACATTGTGGTCGGTGATCAGTACGCCCAGGCCGCGATCTCTCAGGTGCTGGATGATCTTCTTGATGTCGATCACCGAGATGGGGTCGACGCCGGCGAAGGGCTCGTCCAGCAGGATGAACTTGGGATCGGCAGCCAGGGCCCGGGCGATCTCTACCCGGCGGCGCTCGCCGCCGGACAGGCTCATTCCCAGGCTGTCGCGGATGTGGGTGATGTTGAACTCCTCCAGAAGCTGTTCCAGCTTCTCTACCCGCTGGGACTGGCTCAGGCCCTTGCGGGTCTGCAGCACCGCCATCAGGTTGTCGTACACCGACAGCTTGCGGAAGATGGAGGATTCCTGAGGCAGGTAGCCAATCCCCTTGCGGGCACGGCTGTGCATCGGCAGCAGGGTGATCTCCTCGCCGTCAATGAGGATCCGGCCCCGGTCGTTCTGCACCAGGCCCACCACCATGTAGAAGGTGGTGGTCTTGCCGGCGCCGTTGGGGCCCAGCAGGCCGACGATCTGGCCGGTGCTGACCTCAAGGCCAACGTTCTTGACCACTTCCCGGCCCTTGTAGGCCTTGGCCAGTTTCTCTGCGGTCAGGGTTGAGCGGGTCATTGCTGCTTCTCACCCTCTTTCTTTTCCTTGGGCTCGGCCAGGGATTTGAGATCGGTTTCTGCAGGCTGGAAGATGGTGGTGATCTGCTCATCCTTGTTGCCTTCGGCCACCAGCATCTGCTTCTCCAGGTCGTACTGGATGGTGTCGCCCTGGACCAGGCTGCCGGACTGGCGCATCTCCGCTTTCCCCTTCAGGGTCAGGATGCGCTTCTGGATGTCGTAGCGAATTTCGGCGGCTTCGGCCTGGGCCAGCTTGCCGTTCTCCATCATCTGTTGATAGGTGGCGGGAGAACCGGAGGCGATCAGGGTGGTCACCACCTTGTCGTCGGTGGCTTCGGCACGCAGTTCGTCGGCGTTGATCAGCAGGGTGCCCTGGGTGATGCGAACCCGGCCCGAGTAGATCAGCATGCCGTTGGGCAGATCCGCCCTGGAGTTATCGGCTTTGACCTCCACTTTCTCGTGAATGTCGCTGTCCAGGGCTGCGGCGCCGGTGCTGCCCAGCAGCATCATGGCGGCCAGAAGCAGTTTAATGGGTTTCATAGA
The DNA here is from genome assembly GCF_030296015.1 of Ferrimonas sp. YFM. NCBI lineage: Bacteria > Pseudomonadati > Pseudomonadota > Gammaproteobacteria > Alteromonadales > Ferrimonadaceae > Ferrimonas > Ferrimonas sp. YFM. The sequence continues at coordinate 4,202,645 of NZ_AP027368.1, read as the reverse complement.
TGGCATTTACCTGACTCTTTAATTCAATCCGGTTCAAATTCAGATCCGCCCACAACCCTTTGGCGGTGATGTTAAAGCCCTCGCCATTGCCTTTGATCTGGCGGTTGGAGGTCATGATCATCGTCTCCAGGTCCAGTTCCAGATAGTCGGTGGTGATGGTCTTAAGTGGTTCATTGGGCTCGATGGCTGTGATGATAACATCATTTTCCAGTACCACGTGGCGGCCGTCGCTGAGTTGCCCCTGAGTGGCCTGCACCCGCCACTGCCCCTGGCTGTCTTCAGGGTAGAGCAGATAGTCCGGTTCCTGCAGGCGGGTCAGGGCCAGGGCCTGGTAGTGCTCCATCTGGTCGGCGCTGATCTCGGCACTGAGGCGGCCCGACTCCGAGTAGACGCGGCTGCGCAGGTTCTCGGCGACGAAGTCCGGCTGGTAGCTGGGTTTGACGTCCACCTGGGCCTGGTCCTTCATCACCATGGAGCGCCAGGTCAGCAGGATGGCGGCACCAAACAGGATGGCAATGGCTATCCCTTCGCGCTTCATACGCTCATCCCTTTGGCGTCCTTGAAGGTGCCCTGGGCTTCCATGATCAGATCGCACAGCTCACGGACGGCGCCAAAGCCGCCGCGGGTGCCGGTCACCAGGTGTGCCTGGCGCAGCAGCAACGGGTGGGCGTCGTTGACCGCCACGGACAGGCCGGCGAGTTCCATCACCGGGGCGTCCACCAGATCATCGCCGATGTAGGCGCACTGATGGTCCTCAAGACCCAGAGTGGTTTTCAGCTCCTCATAGGCACTGACCTTGTCCTCTACGCCCTGGTAGATGTGGGCGACGCCGAGGGCGCTCATGCGGGTCTGGACAATCTCGGAGCGGCGGCCGGTGATCACCGCCACCTGAACGCCGGTGCCCTGCAGGGCTTTGATGCCAAAACCGTCTCTGGTGTGGAACGCCTTGAGCTCTTCCCCCTGGTTGCCCAGGTAGATGCGGCCATCGGAGAAGACGCCGTCCACGTCACACACCAGCAGTCGGATGTTGGCGGCACGGTCCAGGTTGTCCTGGGATACAGGGCCATAGAGGGTATCGATCATGGTCATCAGAGTACTCCCGCTTTGAGCATGTCCATCATGTTAAGGGCGCCAACGGGCCGACCCTGGTCGTCGATGCGCACCAGGCCATTGATCTTGCGCTCCTCCATCAACTTGAGGGCTTCGGCCGCCAGGATGTTGTCCGCCAGGGTAATGGGGTTGGCGGTCATCACCTGACCTATGGTGCTGTTGTGGATCTCCACCCGGGCATCCAGCACCCGGCGCAGGTCGCCGTCGGTGAAGATGCCGGTCAGTATGCCGTTTGCATCGGTGACACAGGTCATCCCCAGTCCCTTGGCGGAGATCTCCAGCAGGGCTTCGGACAGGGGGACCTTCTCCTCGACGCAGGGCAGGTGCTCGCCCCGATGGGTCAGGTCGTCGACGCGCAGCAGCAACTTGCGCCCCAGGGCGCCGCCGGGGTGAGACAGGGCAAAGTCGTCGGCGGTGAAGCCTTTGGCCTGCAGCAGGGCGACCGCCAGGGCGTCCCCCATCACCAGGGTGGCGGTGGTGGAAGAGGTGGGGGCCAGACCCAGGGGGCAGGCTTCCTTCTCCACCTTGATGCACAGGTGCACCTGAGCCAGTCGGGCCAGGCTGGAGTCCGGTTTGCCGGTCATGGCGATCACCGGGATGCCCAGGCGGCGAATCACCGGCATCAGGGTCATGATTTCGCTGGCCTCGCCGGAGTTGGAGATGGCCACCACCACGTCCTGCTCGGTGAGCATCCCCAGGTCGCCGTGGCTGGCCTCGCCGGGGTGGACGAAGAAGGAGGGGGTGCCGGTACTGGCCAGGGTGGCGGCAATCTTGTTGCCCACGTGACCGGATTTGCCCATCCCCATGACGATCACCTTGCCCTGACAGGCCAGGAGCTGTTCACAGGCGGCCACAAAGCTGTCGTCGATGTATTGTTGCATCCCCTGCAGGGCTTCAATCTCCACATCGATCACTTCGCGTCCCCATTGACGCAGTTGAGAGGGGTTGGTCATGGTGTCGCTTTGCTCCTTTAACCCGCCTGACTAAACAGCATGCCCTGATAGGCAATAAATACAACCAGAAGGATAAGCCCTTCGATGCGTCCCAGAATCTGACGCTTTTTCATCCACAATAGCAGCAGAGGCGCCAGGCTGGTGGCCAGCATCATATAGAGATCCCGGCCGGCGGCGTTGGCGTCCACCTGGCCCGGGGCCAGCAGTGCCGGAATCGCCAGCACCGCAAGAATATTGAACAGGTTGGAGCCAACCACGTTGCCAATGGCCAGGTCGTCTTCATTCTTGAGGACGCCGGCGACGCAGGCGGCCAGCTCCGGCAGGCTGGTGCCCACGGCGATGATGGTCAGGCCGATCACCAGATCGGACATGCCGAACCATTGGGCGATGCCCACGGCGCCGTCCACCATCCAGCCCGAGGCCAGGGGCAGCAGCCCCATACCCAGCACCAGCCAGAACAGGGCCCTCGGCGTGGAGAGGTCCTTGGGGATCTCATCGTCGCTGTCCTGAGCCAGGGGGTCGGTATCCCGGTTCTGCCAGGCCTGAACGCAGAGAAACCCTAAAATGGCCACGAAGGCCACCAGCAGAATCAGGCCGTCGGTGCGGCTCAGCTCCAGATCGCTGAGCAGGTAGCCGGCCAGCAGGGTTCCGGCCATCATCAACGGCATCTCACGCTTGAGTGTGGTGCTGCTGACCACCAGCGGGCGCAACAGGGCGGTGGCGCCGAGGATAAAGGTGATGTTGGCGATGTTGGAACCGAGAACGTTACCTATGGCGGTATCGCCGCGCCCCTCCAGGGCCGCGGTGGCAGACACCATCATCTCCGGCGCGGAGGAGCCCATGGAGACGATGGTCAGGCCGATGATCAGTGAGGGCAGGCCCAGGTTGCGGGCAATGCCGGCGGCGCCGTAAACGAATCGGTCGGCGCTCCACACCAGCAGGGCAAGCCCGCCGGCTAGAAGTAACAGGTTGAGCAACATGGTTGAAAAAATGCCTGGCAGTATAAGAGGCGCATTGTCGCCCGAACATTTTGAAAAGAAAAGGGCGTCCCCCGTTGTTGAGTGCAAATTTTGGGGTGGATAAACTGGGTTCAGTGCCCGGCCTGGGCGAAAACCGGCTTCGCCCTGCGGAAACTCCAGCGACGTTGCGCTGTCTGAACTGAAACTGAATCGTGGGGGGAGGACGCTGTTTTGTTGTTAAATTTCTTCCCGATTCTTGGTAATCTGACCCATTACGATCTGAAGTCGTGTCTGAAATTAGGGAATGACGTTCTAAGTGGATACTCAACACAACCTGATCGAGGTTGAGGGGCTGACCTTCAGTCGCGGCAACCGCCGCATCTTCAAAGGGCTGGACCTGGTGATCCCCAAGGGGAAGGTCACGGCCATCATGGGCCCCAGCGGCATTGGTAAAACTACTCTGCTTAAACTGATTGGCGGCCAGTTGCGGCCCGACTCCGGGCGGGTGTTGTTTGATGGTGAGGATCTCCATCAGGCCGGTCGCCAGGATCTGTTTAAGATGCGCCGCCGCATGAGCATGCTGTTCCAGTCCGGCGCCCTGTTCACCGACATGTCGGTGTACGACAACATCGCCTTCCCCCTGCGCGAGCATACCCAGCTGAGTGAGTCACTGATTCGCAAGCTGGTGCTGATGAAGCTGGAGGCGGTGGGGCTGCGCGGGGCCGCGGGCCTGATGCCCTCCGAACTCTCCGGGGGGATGCAGCGTCGCGCCGCCCTGGCCAGGGCCATCGCCCTGGAGCCGGATCTGGTGATGTACGATGAGCCTTTTGCCGGCCAGGACCCCATCTCCATGGCGGTGCTGGTGAAGCTGATCAAGGAGCTGGGCCAGGCCCTGGATCTGACCTCTGTGGTGGTGAGCCATGATGTGCAGGAGGTGCTCTCCATCGCCGATTACGCCTATGTGATTGCCGACGGCCAGGTGATCGGTGCCGGAGACAGCCAGAGCCTGCTGTCCAATGGTGCACCCCAGTTGAACCAGTTCCTCAAGGGGCTGGCGGACGGTCCTGTGGCCTTCCATTATCCGGCTCAGGATTATCAACAGGAGCTGATGCACAAATGATTCTCGAATCCGTTGCCCGCCTCGGTGCTGCGGGGCTGGATAAGATCAGCTCCCTGGGCCGGGCAGGCTTGATGCTGTGGGGGGCGCTGGTGCACCGCCCTCAGCCGGCCAAGATGTGGCCGCTGCTGGCACGCCAGATCTACAACGTGGGGGTGCTCTCCATGTTGATCATCCTGGTGTCCGGCTTGTTCATCGGCATGGTGCTGGGACTTCAGGGCTACACCATCCTGGTGGACTTCGGCACCGAGGACAGCCTGGGCCCCATGGTGGCCCTGTCCCTGCTTCGTGAACTGGGGCCGGTGGTGACCGCCCTGCTGTTCGCCGGCCGGGCGGGCTCTGCCCTGACCGCCGAAATTGGTCTGATGAAGGCCACCGAGCAGCTGGCCAGCCTGGAGATGATGGCGGTGGATCCGCTGCGTCGGGTGATTGCTCCCCGATTCTGGGCCGGGGTGATCTCCATGCCTCTGCTGACGCTGATGTTTGTCGCCGTGGGTATCTGGGGCGGCCATCTGGTGGGCGTGGAGTGGAAAGGGATCGACGACGGTGCCTTCTGGTCTATCCTGCAAGCCTCGGTGGAGTGGCGCCAGGATATTGTGAATTGTCTGATTAAATCTGTCGCCTTTGCAGTGGTCGTGACCTGGATCGCCACCTACAAGGGCTACAACGCCGTTCCCACGGCCGAAGGATTGGGAAGAGCCACCACGGACACCGTAGTGCACGCCTCCCTGGCCGTATTGGGACTGGATTTTTTGCTGACCGCATTGATGTTTGGAAACTAGCATGACGAATAGAAAACTGGAGTTGGCCGTAGGTGCATTCCTGGCGGCCGGATTGATCGCCTTCCTGGTGCTGGTATTCAAGGTGGCGGACATCGATCCCCGGGCGCACAACAATGTGTACTACCTGACCGCCAAGTTCGACAACATCGGCAGCCTGAAGGAGCGTTCGCCGGTGAAGGTGGGGGGGGTGGTTGTGGGCCGTGTGGCCAAGATTGACCTGGATCCTGAGTTGTTGATCCCTGAGGTGACCCTGGCCATCGAGACCCGATTCAATCAGTTCTCAGACAACAGCAGTGCCTCAATCCTGACCTCCGGCCTGCTGGGTGAGCAGTACATCGGCCTCACCCCTGGGTTCATCGACGATGAATCTGAAATTCTGGAGGATGGCGGGCGTCTGGAGGACACCCGCAGCGCCATGGTTCTGGAGGAACTGATAGGCCAATTCCTGTATAGCGCCGGCAAAGAGTAACGGAGGAGCCGATGATCAAACGGATTCTACAACTGGGCCTGGTTCTGCTTGTGGCGGCAGTGATGCCAGCCAAGGCCACCAGCTACACCAACCCCTATGTGATGATGCAAGAGGTGGCGGACAAGGCGTTCAGCCGTCTGGCACAGGAGCGTGGCGAACTGGAGCAGGACCCTGCCAAGGTGCGCGCCCTCATCGATGAGGAGCTGCTGCCCTACATCGATTACAAGTACGCCGCCTACAAGGTGATGGGCCAGCAGGCACGCCGTGCCACCAAGGAGCAGCGCCTGGCGTTTACCGAACAGTTCAAAGAGTACATGCTGGCGACGTTCGCCAACGCTTTTAACAAGTACAACGACCAGACCCTGCAGTTCGCCCCTGAGCAACCCTATGGGGATGCCAAGATCGTGGCCATCAACGTGAAATTGATCGAAGAGCGCCGTGAGCCGGTGGATCTTCAGTTCAAGGCGCGCAAGAACAAGAAGGGTCATTGGAAAGTCTTTGATCTGGTGGCGGAAGGTATCAGCCTGTTGGCGTCTCAACAGGCCGAACTGGGCGGATTGATTCGTCAGAACGGCATCGAATCTGTCACGGCACAGTTGGCGGAGCGCAATCGACAGGGTATTGTGGCCACCACAGGACAGAGCCAATGAGCGCAACCGCCACCGTCCAGGGAGCCCGCCTGAGCCTAAACGGCCGGCTGGATCTGGACTCAGTGCCCTACTTTATCAAGCCGGGGCATAACCCCCTGACTGACGCCGTCACCGAGCTGGATTTGAGTGGCCTGAGCCACTGCGACAGCGCCGGTGTGGCCCTGCTGCTGCAGTGGGTGGCCGAGGCCCAGGGGCAGGGGCGTACCCTGAGTCTGGTGTCGGTACCGGCTAAGGTAAACGCGCTCCTCGAGCTCTACGATATCGAATTCTTAACACTCGCCTGAGGGCGAGAGGGAGAGGGAAATGCAGAACAGTGAAGTGGCCGATCTGTTGAAGGGCACCATGGAGCTGGATGAGGTTATCGTGACCTCAGAAGGTACCCACTACAAGGTGATCGCCGTGGGCGAGGTCTTTGACGGAATGAGCAAGGTGAAGCGCCAGCAGGCCGTGTATGGCCCGCTGATGGAGAGGATCACCGACGGCACCCTGCACGCCTTGACCATCAAGGCATTCACGCCAGCGGAGTGGCAACGCGAAAAGATGTTCAACCTCTGAGTGTGATTGATTCAGCGTGGATAAACTGCAAATTCGGGCAGCCGGCCCCTTAGCCGGCGAAGTCACCATCTCTGGTGCAAAAAACGCCGCTCTCCCCATTCTGATGGCCACAGTGCTGGCGGATGATGAGATGCGCATCGGCAACGTTCCCGCCCTGAGAGACGTGAACACCAGTGCTCAGCTGCTGCGCCAACTCGGCGCTGAGGTCAGCGAACTGAAAGAGGGGGTGATTGCCATTCGCCCTCAGACCATAGATCAGTGTGTGGCGCCCTACGACCTGGTGAAGACCATGCGCGCGTCCATCATGATTCTCGGTCCGCTGCTGGCCAAGTTTGGCCGCGCCGATGTCTCCCTGCCTGGCGGCTGCGCCATCGGTGCCCGTCCGGTTAACCTGCACATTCACGGCCTGCAATTGATGGGCGCCGATGTGGTGGTGGAGGAGGGCTACATCAAGGCCCGGGTCGATGGTCGCCTGAAAGGCGCCACCATCCTGATGGACATGGTGTCCGTGACCGGCACCGAGAACTTGATGATGGCCGCGGCCCTGGCCGACGGTGTCACCATCATCGAAAACGCCGCCCGGGAGCCCGAGGTGGTGGACCTGGCCAACTGCCTGAACGCCATGGGCGCCGATGTGCGCGGCGCCGGAACCGACACTCTGGAGATTCACGGCGTGGAGCGCCTGTCCGGCATCCACTATGACGTGATGCCCGACCGTATCGAGACCGGGACCTATCTGGTGGCCGCTGCCGCCACCGGTGGCCGCATCGTCTGCCGCCGTGCGGCGCCGGAGACCATGGACGCCGTCCTGCTGAAGCTCGAGGAGGCCGGCGCCTCCATCGAGCGCGGCGACGACTGGATCGCCCTGGATATGCTCGGCAAGAAACCTCAGGCCGTGGACCTGAAAACGGCGCCGCACCCGGCGTTTCCCACGGACATGCAGGCCCAGTTCTGCGCCATGAACGTGGTGGCCGAAGGGGTGAGCAAGGTGACCGAGACCATCTTCGAGAACCGCTTCATGCACATTCCTGAGCTGCAGCGCATGGGCGCCAGCGTCGACCTTGAAGGCAACACCGCCCTGATCAAGGGGGGCGCTCGCCTGACCGGTGCCCAGGTGATGGCCACCGATTTGCGTGCGTCAGCCTGCCTGGTGATCGCCGGCCTGGTGGCGGAGGGCACCACCATAGTGGATCGCATCTACCATCTGGACCGTGGCTACGAGCATATTGAAGCCAAGATGGCGGGCCTCGGTGCCGACGTGGTGCGCCTGAAGTAACAGCCAGTGCCATCGAAATTATAGCGGGAGCCTCAGGGCTCCCGTTTTCGATCTTCAGGGGACAATCCGGCCCTGAGGTTGAGGTCCGGATCCGGCCTATGCCCTCCCTGGCCTGTGGTAAGCTGGCTGACATGAAACTGACCCATGACCAGTGTGAACAGGCCCGATTGGCCCGCGACAGCCGCTTCGATGGCCGCTTTTTTACTGCGGTGAAGAGCACCGGCATCTATTGCCGCCCCGTGTGCCCGGCGCCCCCGCCCAAGCCTGAAAACGTCGAGTATTTTGACAACGCCGCGTCCGCGGCGGCGGCGGGTTATCGCCCCTGTCTGCGTTGTCGACCGGAAACTGCGCCCCTGAGCCCGGCGTGGCGAGGCAGCGAAACCACGGTGGAGCGTGCCCTCGGACTGATTCACGCCGGTGAACTCGATGGGCCCCTGGGACCGTTTTCTGAGCGACTGGGGGTCAGCGACCGTCACCTGCGTCGCCTGTTTCAGTGTCACCTCGGGGTGTCGCCATTGAATTACGCCCTGAACCACAGGCTGCTGTTTGCCAAGCAACTGCTGGCGGAGAGTCAGTTGCCTGTGATGGACGTTGCTCTGGCGTGCGGTTTTCAGTCCCGCCGGCGCTTCAACGATGCCTTTGTTCGCCAGTTCCGGCTGACGCCAAGTCAGGTGCGCCGCGGTGCGGTGGGGCAGTCCCAGGGGTGCTGCCTGACGCTGAACTATCGGCCGCCGCTGGATTGGGCGGGGCTGCTCCGCTTCCTGTCTGAGCGGGCCTTGCCCGGCGTCGAGGCGATCGAGGGGGAGGTGTACCGGCGCACGTTTCGCTGGCAGCAGGCCTGTGGCTGGTTTGAACTGTCCCCCATCGTCGGCAAGAACGCGTTGGCGCTGACCCTGCACTGCGATCAGCCCAGGGCGATACGCCCTGTGGTGCAACGCATCAGGCAGATGTTCGATCTGGACCTGGATCCCCTGCATCTCCATCGGCAGCTGTCCAAGGACCCTGTCCTGGCTGGACAGTGTGGTGGTGAGATGGTGCGACTGCCGGGGATCTGGAGTGAGTTTGAAGCCCTGGTGCGGGCCATTGTCGGTCAGCAGATCAGCGTTAAAGGGGCCCGGACCATACTGACCCGGTTGTGTGAGCGTTTTGGTAGCCCGATGGCGGGGCCGCAACTGGGGCGGACGTTCCCCCAGGCTGCTCAGCTGGCCGGCGCAGATCTGTCGGGACTGGGGCTGACGCAGACCCGGGCAGGCTGGATCAGCCATATCGCCCAGTGCTACAGCCAGGGGTTCAGTGCCGGGGAGGGCGACCTGGCCAGCCGGGTCGCCACACTGAAAACCCTGAAAGGGGTGGGGGACTGGACCGCCCACTACGTATGCATGCGGGCGTTCGGCGAGAGCGATGCGTTCGTGGCCTCGGACCTGGGGCTGTACCATGCGCTGGGGTTGGAGAAGGGCACGCCAAAGCAGACCCTGGCCGCGGCCGAATCCTGGCGTCCCTGGCGCGCCTATGGGGTGATGTTGTTATGGAGTTCACTGGGAGAGAAACGATGAGATACGATATGTGGGACAGCCCCTGGGGAGAGATCCTGGCGGCGGTCAGCGACAGGGGGCTGGCGCTGCTGTCGTTTCAGCAGGGGGCTCAGCCGGTTACGCCCGAACCTCACTGGCAAAGGGATGCCTCTGCCCTGGCGCAGGTGCGACAGCAATGTCAGCAGTACGCCGCAGGGGAGCGGGATTCGTTTGAGCTGCCCCTGGACATGGTGGGGACCGAGTTTCAGCGCCAGGTGTGGCAGGCACTGACCACCATTCCCAGTGGCGAGACTCGCAGCTATGGTGATATTGCCAGGCAGATCGGCCGCCCCAAGGCGGTCAGGGCCGTGGGTGCCGCCAATGGCCGCAACCCGGTGGCCCTGGTGGTGCCCTGTCACCGGGTCATTGGTGCCAGTGGCAGCTTGACCGGCTATGCCGGCGGTCTGGCGATCAAGCAGGCGCTGCTCAGTCACGAACAGCGCGGACAATAAAAAAGGGGCTCGAACGAGCCCCTCTCTTTTCGGCGTTATCTTTCCGGCCCCTGATAGGGGGGCTTTTCACCTATGGTCACCGGCAATTGCAATCTCTTGCCTTCGCGGATCAGGGTCATGTTCATTTCTGTGCCCGGCGGCGTTTCAGCAATGTCATCCATCATGGCATTGACCCCCTTCAGGGGCTGCCCGTTCACGTCGATGATGACGTCTCCAGGCAGGAGTCCGGCCTGGTGGGCCGGTCCATTACGATCGATTCCAGTCAGAATCACCCCCTGCACGTCGTTCAGTCCCATCAGCTGAGAGCGGGTAACATCCACATTGGCTGCGGAAACGCCCAGGTGTCCCCGGATAACCCGGCCATCCTTGATCAGTTTCTGCATGATGTTATTGGCCAGCTGCAGCGGGATGGCGAAGTTGATCCCCAGGCCACTCTCACCGCGAACGTTGTAGTTGGCGGTGTTGACCCCGACCAGGTAGCCGTCGGCGTCCACCAGGGCGCCGCCTGAGTTGCCCTGGTTGATGGCGGCGTCGGTCTGGATAAAGTCCTGATACTGGGAGCTCAGGCCGGTGCGGCCGCGGGCACTGACGATCCCCTGGGTGATGGTTTGTCCCAGGTTATAGGGGTTACCAATGGCCAGCACGGCGTCGCCCACTTCGGTGGTGCGGTCCAGGTCATAGGGGATGGTGGGCAGGCTCTGGCCCTGGGTATCCAGGTAGAGCACCGCCAGGTCGGTCCAGGGATCGGCGCCGATCATCACCGCCGAGCCCCAGCGGCCATCCTGCAGTGCCACGTAGATGAGGTCGGCACGGCTCACCACATGGTAGTTGGTCAGCACATAGCCGTCTTCGCGCATGATGATGCCGGAGCCCAGGCCTGCACTGGTGGACTGACTGGGCAGTTGTGAGTTCTGCACGCGGGTATAGATGTTCACCACCGCCGGTGAGGCGCGCTTCACCGCGTGGGAGAAGCTGTTGCGGTTCACCTGACTGGTGGGCCAGTTGAACTCTGGCAACTGCTGACGCAGGTTGGGGATCAGGAGGACGATGGCTGACGCCAGCACCAAACCGGCCAGTATGGGTTTAGCGATGTAGAGAAGTAGACGTGCCATAACGCTCAGGGTCCGATGAAAAACAATAGGATATCATATCGCCGAAACTGGATAAAAAACGCCGCGGACAGGCCGCGGCGTTTTGCTGATTCCATCCTTAGCGGATGATCAGGTACATGTTGGCGTCATCCCGGCGGATGTTCAGGGCCAGGGCGCCTTCATAATCCTCCAGCAGGCCACGCAGCTCCTTGAGGCTCTGCACCCGCTCACGGTTGATGCCCAGGATGATGTCACCCTTGCGCAATCCCTGACGGGCCGCCGGAGAGCGCTCCTCCAGTTCGGTAATGGCCACACCCTGAATGCCATCCTGACTGTAGGTGGAGAGCTTGGCGCCCTCCAGCGCAGGGTGCACCACACTGGCCTTGACGTTCTCCCCCTCCGCTTCGCTCAGGGTGACGTTGAAGTTCTCCTTATCGCCGTCGCGGATGACACCGATCTTCACCTTGGAGCCGGCGCCCATGGTGGCCACCTTGGCACGCAATTCGGCGAAGGTGCGGATCTTGCGACCGTTGACGGAGACGATGATGTCGCCGGCCTTCAGGCCCGCCTTGTCGGCGGCGGAATCGGGCACAACCTGGCTGACGAAGGCACCGTGTTGAGATTCCAGGCCAAACAGCTTGGCGGTTTCGTTGTCCAGTTCGCGACCCAGAACACCGAGGACGCCGCGGCGCACTTCGCCGAATTCGATGATCTGTTCAGCCAGTCCCTTCACCATGTCGGAGGGGATGGCAAAGCCAATGCCGACGTTGCCGCCGCTGGGGGCCAGGATGGCGGTGTTGATGCCAATCAGCTCACCATTGAGGTTTACCAGGGCGCCGCCTGAGTTACCGCTGTTGATGGCGGCGTCGGTCTGGATGAAGTTCTCCAGGCTTTCGATGTTGAGGCCGCTGCGCCCCAGGGCGCTGACGATGCCGGAGGTGACGGTCTGGCCCAGACCAAAGGGGTTACCGATGGCCACGGCGAAATCGCCCACGCGCAGTTCGTCGGACTTGGCCAGCTTCACTTCGGTCAGATCATCGGCTTCCACCTGAAGCAGGGCCACGTCACTGCTCTGATCGGAGCCGATCAGCTTGGCTTCAAACTCCCGGCCGTCGGCCAGGCTGATGAGAATCTTGTCTGCACCATCAATCACGTGGTGGTTGGTGACGATGTAGCCATCGTCCGCGTCGATGATCACACCTGAGCCCAGGCCGCGGAAGGGGCGCTCCTGAACCCGCTCGCGGGGAGCGTTGGGACCAAAGAAGTAACGGAAGGGCTCGGGAATCTCCTGACGGGAGACCTGGGTTCCTGATACGGAAACCGACACAACGGCGGGGCCCACCTGCTCAATCATCGGAGCCAGGCTGGGCAACTGCTGCCCGTCCACCACCATGGGCAACGCCGCCTGGCTAGTGGCCGGAAACAGAGAAAGACCGGCAGATAATAAAGCGGCGGTCAAAACAGCGACAGACTTTTTCATCTATAAAAACTCTCCGTATATCAGCAAATTTGTCTACTTGCTTTCGGACAGCCTGCCGCCGTTTTAGTTCCGCTTGTTAACTTACTTTTTTACGGGGTGTAATGATTCCGTGAGAGCCCTGAACATAGTCGTTGGGCTGGAACTCTTCACTGTCTATCACCACTGGCTCCGGCTCATGCAGGGGCAGTTGGGCGGTGGAGAGTTGCTCGTTAAACAGGTGTGACGCAGAGTCGTTCCACAGTTTATTGGCCTTATCCAGATTCTGGCTCAGCTGCAACAGGGTGGCATGAGACTGCTCAAAGTAGTCCGCCATCTCCTGACGCTGCTGCTCCAGGTCAAACTTGGCCTGCTCCAGAGACTGCTTCAGTTGCGGGGCTTCCTCCGCACTGCCGCCGCTCTTCCAGCGAATCAGATAGCCCACCCCGGCTCCGAGGATAAAGGCCAACACAATCCAAACTTCGTTCATATCTACTCCATGGCGACCCCTGCGCTCGGGTCTGAATACTTGAGGGCATTGTACTTGTTATAGAACAACTATACATCGGCTGCGCCCTCCGTGGTACCATGCGGACCCAAAGCTTAGACCAGTTGAGAGGGCCAAGGACGTGCCGCAGGCGACCCCCCTAGAGCGTTATCAGGCGGATCTGCAACGCCCAGATTTCCATGAAGATCCTGCCCAGAGGCAGGCGGTTGAACATCTTCAGTCTCTGTATGAGAAGCTGATTCAACGTCAACAGGCCCCCAGGCCCGGGCTGCTGTCCCGGCTGTTTGGCAAGGGGGATGCGCCGACCCAGGTTCAGGGCCTCTACTTCTGGGGTGGAGTAGGCCGGGGCAAGACCTATCTGGTGGACACCTTCTACGAGGTCCTGCCCATCGAGCGCAAACTGCGCATCCATTTTCACCGCTTCATGCACCGGGTGCACCGGGAGCTGGACAGGCTTAAGGGCCAGGCCAATCCCCTGGAGGCGGTGGCCGATGCCCTGGCCGCCGAAGCGGAGGTGATCTGCTTCGATGAATTTTTTGTGTCGGACATCACCGATGCCATGCTGTTGGCGGGGCTGCTAAGGGCCCTGTTTGAGCGGGGGGTGGTGCTGGTGGCCACCTCCAACATTCCCCCGGCAGAGCTCTACCGCAACGGTTTGCAGCGTGCCCGTTTCCTGCCCGCCATCGATCTTATTGAGACCCACTGTCAGGTGGTCAATGTGGATCATGGCATCGACTATCGCCTGAGGGCCCTGGAACAGGCGGAGATCTTCCACCACCCCCTGGATGAGCAGGCGGACACCAATCTGCACTGTTACTTCGAACAACTGGCCCCGGAGGAGGGACGGGTCGGAGGCACCATTGAGGTGGAGGGGCGCTTCATCCCCGTACGCCGGGAAGCGGATGGGGTGTTGCTGGCGGATTTCCTCGCCCTGTGTGATGGCCCCAGAAGCCAGGTGGACTACATGGAGCTGGCCCGCTGCTATCACACCGTATTGATGAGTGGCCTCACCGCCATGGGGGCCCAACAGACCGGGGACGACATCGCCCGCCGTTTCCTGGCCCTGGTGGATGAGTTCTATGAACGAGGGGTCAAGCTGATCATCTCCAGCGAGGTGCCTCTGGAGCGGATCTACGCCGGTGGAGGCCTGGAGTTTGAGTTCCGCCGCTGCCTGAGCCGGCTGCAGGAGATGCAGAGTCACGACTACCTGGCCCGCCCTCACTTACCATGATTTTGGCCCGCCGACGCTGAAGCTGGGCCAAAACCACCGTTTTCCTGCAAAAAACGGGTGATTTTTGGCTCGCCTTACTCTATAATTCGCGCCCTGCCCACGTTACGAATGGTTGATTATTCAACCAGACACTCGGTTTGCGACGTGTTCGAAGGGGCACGGAAGAAACCAACATAGCGTACAGTGTCGGCCCCGACATTGTACTGATGTGTAACAGCTAATTTGGGTTATTAGTTAGATGAAAACCTTTACTGCAAAACCAGAAAGCGTTCAGCGTGACTGGTTCGTCATCGATGCCGATGGCAAAACTCTGGGTCGTCTGGCCACTGAAGTTGCTCGTCGCCTGCGCGGCAAGCACAAGCCTGAGTACACCCCTCACGTTGACACTGGTGACTACATCGTAATCATCAACGCTGAGAAAGTTACCGTTACCGGTAACAAGTCTCAGGACAAGATGTACTACAGCCACTCTGGTTACCCTGGCGGTATCAAAGAGATCAACTTCGCTGATCTGCAGGCTCGCAAGCCTGAGATGATCATCGAGAAAGCGGTTAAGGGCATGCTGCCGAAGGGTCCTCTGGGCCGCGCCATGTTCCGTAAGCTGAAAGTGTACGCCGGCGCCGAGCACGCACACGCTGCTCAACAGCCTCAAGTACTAGACATCTAATACGGAGATTTTGGCAATGGCACAAACTCAATACTACGGCACTGGCCGCCGCAAGAGCTCTACCGCTCGCGTATTCATCAAAGCTGGCAGTGGTAACATCACTGTTAACAAGCGTACTCTGGACACCTACTTCGGTCGTGAGACTGCTCGTATGGTAGTTCGTCAGCCTCTCGAGCTGGTTGAAATGCTGGAGAAGCTGGACATCTACGTCACCGTTCAGGGCGGCGGTACCACTGGCCAAGCCGGTGCTATCCGTCACGGTATCACCCGTGCCCTGATGGAGTACGATGAGACTCTGCGTCCTGTTCTGCGTAAAGCTGGCTTCGTTACTCGTGACGCCCGTGAGGTTGAGCGTAAGAAAGTTGGTCTGCGCAAAGCACGTCGTCGTCCTCAGTTCTCCAAGCGTTAATTCGCCCGGAACTTCGGACTGGAAAACCCGCTGCCTGGCAGCGGGTTTTTTTATGCACCTCACAAAACAAGGCGCAATCTGCTGTTTTGTAAAGTTATCTCGTATTCATGTTTCCAAATTATTGTTATTCAGAACAATATCCCCACGGAAAGTATGATCTATCTCTAATTTTTCTATATAATGGGCGCGCGACCGAGCTTTAGCGGTACCAAAAGACCACTTTGGGGTGACTCCCTGCTCGGAAAGACTAAAAAATAAGCAGACCCTAATGGGAGATTTAGTGGATGAGCAATGCGCCTGTCGATAATGGACGTCGCAGATTCCTGACCGCTGCTACAGCCGTAGTGGGCAGTGTCGGCGCCGCTGCTGTTGCGGTTCCATTTATCAAATCATGGAACCCGAGTGCCAAGGCGAAAGCCGCCGGCGCTCCAGTAGAAGTCAACATCAGTAAATTGGAACCAGGCCAGCTTCTGCGTGTCGAGTGGCGCGGCAAGCCGGTATGGATCGTACGTCGTACCCCGGAGGTACTGGATGGCCTGACCAAGCTGGCTGACCAGCTGCGTGACCCGGAGTCTGTTGAACCTCAACAGCCCGAGTATGCCCAGAACGCCTTCCGTTCCATCAAAGATGAGTACTTTGTGGCCGTAGGCCTGTGTACCCACCTCGGGTGCTCCCCAACCTATCAACCCGACACCTTTGGCCAGCAGGTCGAAGGCGTTGCTTCCGGATTTTTCTGTCCCTGTCACGGCTCCAAGTTCGACATGGCTGGCCGGGTGTTCCAGGGCGTACCTGCCCCGCTGAACCTGGTGATTCCGCCTCACACCTATGTGGATGAGAACACCATCCTGGTCGGTATTGAGAAGGGGACGGCCTGATTATGAAAAAGATCATTGACTGGATCGACGAGCGGATCCCGATGACGGCCACCTACAACAAGCATGTTGGCCAGTATCCCGCTCCCAAAAACTTCAACTTCTGGTACTACTTCGGCTCTCTGGCGATGCTGGTACTGGTAAACCAGCTGCTCACCGGTGTGTGGCTGACCATGAACTACGTGCCCACCGCAGAAGGCGCCTTCGCCTCTGTGGAGTACATCATGCGTGATGTGGAGTACGGTTGGCTGCTGCGCTACATGCACTCCACCGGTGCGTCCGCCTTCTTCGTGGTGGTGTATCTGCATATGTTCCGCGGCATGATGTACGGCTCCTACCAGAAGCCGCGTGAACTGCTGTGGATTTTCGGCATGCTGATCTTCCTGATCCTGATGGCCGAAGCCTTTATGGGCTACCTGCTGCCCTGGGGCCAGATGTCCTACTGGGGTGCCCAGGTGATCATCTCCCTGTTCGGTGCCATTCCGGTGATTGGCGATGACCTGACCCTGTGGATCCGTGGTGACTACGTGGTGTCCGGCGCCACCCTGAACCGTTTCTTCGCCCTGCACGTGATTGCCCTGCCTCTGGTGCTGGTGGTGCTGGTGTTCCTGCACATCATCGCCCTGCACGAAGTGGGTTCCAACAACCCTGATGGCATCGAAGTGAAGAAGAACAAGGGCCCGGACGGCTGGCCTGTGGATGCAATCCCCTTCCACCCCTACTACACCGTGAAGGACATCATGGGCGTGGCGGGCTTCCTGATTCTGTTCTGCTACGTGCTGTTCTTCATGCCTGAAGGCGGCGGCTACTTCCTGGAACGTCCTAACTTCGAAGCGGCCAACCCGCTGAAGACCCCTGAGCACATCGCTCCGGTGTGGTACTTCACCCCCTTCTACGCCATCCTGCGTGCCATTCCAGACAAGTTGCTGGGTGTGGTCGGCATGGGTGCGGCCATCGGCGTCCTCTTCGTACTGCCCTGGCTGGATCGCTGCAAGGTGAAGTCCATCCGCTACCGCAGCGGTCTGCACAAGCTGAACCTGGCCCAATTCGTGGTGTGTTTCATCATCCTGGGTTACCTGGGCGCAGTTCAGGCCACTCCTGCCCTGACCCTGCTGGCCCGAGTCTGTACCCTGGGCTACTTCGGCTTCTTCGTATTGCTGTTTGTCTACAGCAAGAACGAAAAGTGCAAACCGGTTCCAGAGAGGGTGACAGGCTAATGAAAAAGGTATTCGCAGTATTGATCGCTTGCCTGCCGGCCCTGGCATACGCCGCCGGTGGCAACAATGAACACGTGGTCAGCGCCAACATCGACCTGACCGATAAGGACTCTCTCAAGCGTGGCGCCCAGGCGTTTATGGACAACTGCGCCGGCTGTCACAGCCTGCAGTACCAGCGCTATCAGCGCATCGCCGACGATCTGGAGATGACCGAAGATGAGGTCAGCGCCCTGATTCACACCGATGCCAAGGTGGGTGAGCAGATCACCACGGCCCTGAGCACTGATGACGGTGCCCAGTGGTTTGGTGCGGCGCCACCGGATCTGACTCTGGAAGCCCGTCTGAAGAGCCCGGACTGGATCTACTCCTATCTGAAGACCTTCTATGTGGATGAGAGCCGTCCATTCGGCGTCAACAACCTGGTGTTCCCTGCCGTGGGCATGCCTCATGTGCTGGAGGGGCTGCAAGGCACTCCGGTGCTGCAGGAAGATGGCACCATAGTGGCGACCGGCGGTTCTCTGACTGCCGAGGAGTACGATCAGTATGTTCGTGACATCACCAACTTCCTGGCCTACACCGGTGAGCCGGTGAAGCTGGAGCGTGAACGTCTCGGCAAATGGGTACTGGGTTTCCTGTTTATCTTCTTTATCATCGCTTACCTGTTGAAGAAGGAATACTGGCGAGATGTACACTAAACGCCAATAAGGTTACAATCTACCTCTTGCGCAGTTGGGGGCGGTCTCGCCCCCAACTGTTTTACCGTTTCTGAAAGAGTTTGGAGGATTCGATGGCTGTTGCTGCCAATAAGCGCTCTGTAATGGCACTGTTTTCCGGTGCTAGTGATCTGTACAGCCACCAAGTGCGCATCGTGTTGGCTGAGAAGGGCGTGGGTGTCGAGGTGATTCAGGTTGACCCCAACCATCTGCCGGATGAGCTGGTGGAGTTGAACCCCTACAACAGCGTACCGACCCTGCTGGACCGCGAGCTTGTACTGTATAACTCCCGCATCATCATGGAGTACCTGGACGAGCGTTTCCCTCATCCACCGCTTATGCCGGTATACCCTGTATCCCGTGGCCAGAGCCGTCTGATGATGTACCGCATCCAGAAAGATTGGTATGCCCTGGCCGAGCGCATCATGCGTGGTGACCGCGCGGAAGCGGCCCGTAAAGAGCTGACCGAAAGCATCCTGGGTCTGGCGCCCGTGTTTGCCGAGACTCCCTACTTCATGAGTGAGGAGTTCACCCTGGTCGACTGTTACCTGGCGGCCCTGTTCTGGCGTTTGCCTCAGCTGGGTATCGAAGTGAGCGGTCGCGGCAGCAACGAGGTGAAAGCCTACATGACCCGCGTGTTTGAGCGTGAGTCCTTCAAGGCTTCCCTGACCGAAGCCGAGCGTGAGCTGCGCATCGGTGTCTGAGCTGAGCCCTCAACGCCCCTACCTGTTGCGGGCGATGTATGACTGGCTGGTGGACAACGGTCTGACCCCCCACCTGGCGGTCAATGCGGATCTTCCCGGTGTAGTCGTGCCCCGTCAGTATGTGAATGATGGTCAGATCGTATTGAATGTGGCGCCCCATGCTGTGGGCAATCTGCAGCTGGGTATCGACGAAGTCAGGTTTAACGCCCGATTTGGCGGACAGCCACAGGCGCTGGTTGTGCCCCTGTACGCCATCGAGGCGATCTATGCCCGTGAGAACGGCGCTGGGACTCTGTTCCCGCCGGAAGAGGCGTACGAGCAGGTGCTCGAAGGGGATGACGCTCCCCTGCCTGAGCCATCGCCCACAGAGGCAGAACCCAAGCCGGAGGCCCCGGCAAAGGGACGCCCCAGCTTAAGGGTGATCAAATAGACAAGAAACGCGGCGATGGCCGCGTTTTTTTTTTGCGCTTTTTCTGGAAAGTTCCCTGAACTTTGTTCGGTAATCTGGAGCAAAGCTTCGGGATAACTCCGTGCTTCAAGTTGGACGAATTGTAACCGATCTCATTTGTGTGATCTGGATCGCAAAATGGACTTCGTGGGCTAAAGTTTTCCAGCAAGCGACGACTTCCATGTTCTCGCCAGAGTCGGTGGAAGAAAGATACCGCATCCCAGAGACTTACCCTGATTCTTCGGCAATTTCTTGATGAAGTCCTTGGTTAACACGATACTAAAGTGTCGTTAAACAAGGTCATAAATCACTCAGGAATGGGCCTCTTTTCAAGTCAACTTGGCCATTTTGAGTGGTTTGTCCAGAAAGTGGTCGATCAGTATTCTGTTCCCCAGTTATGTCGGCGCATCCCCTGGGGGCCGCGCCTGTTCAACACTCAATAATCAGACAGCAGATAAAGGCAACTCCCCTGGTGGGAGGCGCAAAGTCACCGGTCTTACCGTCAGTGGCAAGACAGCGGGACTACCTCATGTCTGGCAATGGTCTTCCTTCCCGGGTTGAAGTCCCTGCCTGCGCACGTCTCTTATCTGCCGACAGTTGGAGAAATCAGACTTGAATCGGCAACAAGAACAGATTAACAACGGCATCGTACCGTTGAAGAGCTTGTTTGGGGCAGCACTTCTTACTTTTACCCTGAGCGCCTGTGGCGGTTCAGGTGGGGACAGCAGCAATCCAAATCCGGACCCTGAGCCACCGCCGGTGATTCCTGACCCGGATCCTGAGCCGGACCCGGATCCAGACCCAGAGCCGGACCCGGATCCTGAGCCCGACCCGGATCCCGAGCCGGACCCGGATCCTGAGCCAGAGCCGGATCCTGAGCCGGACCCGGATCCCGAGCCGGACCCGGATCCTGAGCCTGAACCGGACCCAGAGGTGGCCCCGGTGCTGCAGGGGGACGCAGTCTACTTCAACGGTCAGAATGCCTATGGCGAGATTGCCGACTGGCAAGCCGACGGCGAGTTCCGTTTGGTGGCCTGGCTGGACGACGTGAACAGTGACCCGGGAGCCAGCACCGTACTGGTGTCCGCTGACGACGGAGACTACCTCTCCTTCAGTCACAACAGCGTCGAAGGTCGCTGGAACGGCAACACCGTGTCGCTCACCGGTCCGTTCGAGTTCAACCGTACCCGCTATGTGGAGATCACCGTGGATAACGGTAAGCTCAGCGCGTCCGATGGCGAGAGCCAGGCCAGCATCAACGACGGTGCGGTGGACGCGGATGCCGCCACCTACCGCTGGATCTACCGTCTGAACGACAGCTACTCCTCAGGGGGACTTCAGGCCCTGGCACTGGTGGATCTGGACAACGCGGAGAAGACCCGCACCCTGACCTTCGATCAGGACCAGGGTGTGGTGGCCTCCGGCGACGGCGCCGAGGGCACTCACCTGTTGCACGGACTGGGCAGTGGCGACTGGCAGGCGATCACCTCCAACGTGTCGGCGCCTGTGCCCCATGTGGCCAGTCAGGCGGACTGGGATGCTGAGTTTGACAAGAGCTATCCAAACCAGCGTCCGCTGATCGGGACCACCAATGGCAATGACGAGAAGAAGTTTGCCTGGCAGGGTCATTACTGGATGCGTGCCTATGTGCGTATGGCTGAGACCTATGGTGACACCAAGTACCTGGATTATGCCGTGGAGCTGGCTGACCACATGTTCAACTACACCGATGAGAAGCGGGTAGAGCGTGGTGAGTTGAATATCCATAACGAGCCCTATGAGGGACTGGCACCCAAGCTGTACCTGAATACCCCGGGTCTGCCGGTACCTGGCTGGCGTCGTCCCTATAACGGTGCCTGGCGAAATGAGGCGCTGACCGACGGTATGATCCTCAACAGCATCCTGCGGCTGGTGGATCACATCAAGAGTGAGAACCTCACCCAGTACATGGAGCGGGCGGATTACTACATCGGCCGGGCCGAGCGAATCGTGCGTGCCCACGACAGCTCGTTCAGCACCACCAAGAACGGTGCCATTCAGGGGTCCTACTTCTATGTGAACTACAAGAACGAGGACTATGGCGACGGTGGTCTGTTCTCCAACCCGCTGCCGTTCAACCACGACATGACTCTGGGTACGGCGATGATCTACCTGGACAAGTGGGGACAGGGCAACAGCGACCTGGGTCAGAAAGCCAGGGAGATCCTCGGTTTCTACATGGACAACCTGAGGATGGAGAGCGACAACCTGTGTAACTGGGACTACCAGTTCCTGGCCAACGGTGGCGGCAAGATGGAGGACTTCAACCATGCCCACCTGGATGTTGGCTTCATGGTGGTGGCCCGCCAGGAGGGCCTGCTGGATAACGATGAGCCTCTGACCTGTATGGCCAATGCCCTGGTCGAGCGCGTATTCCTGGCACCGGCCATGGCCAGCTTCGGCGTGGATGGCACCGGAGTCAGCTCCACCTGGGACCAGATGGCCATCGGCTACGACTGGATTGAGCTGCAGGGATGGGATCCCCGCGTGGGTCTGGTGGCCGACCACATCCTGCGCCACTACGGAGATCTGAGCTGGTATCGTGCCTATCTGGGGGCGGCCAACTCCCTCTACTGGCAGGCTCAGGCCCAGTAACAGGGGATGACCCGCAGGCCAGCTCCGATGAGTGAACTGGACTCGACCGCAAGGCTGTTCGGGGGGGCTCGCCTGCTAGGGGTCATCAGACTGACCGGCACAAAGCCGATATACATCACGGGGTCCCTGGTCGGGCCCCGTGACTCTTTCCTGCCAAGTGGGATTTATCCATCATTCCCACCTGCGATTAATTCCCGGATAACTCTCTAAAAACTAAGCGTAAAGCCCCGAAAATACAGGCTTTAGCCTTCATCTGGCTTCCTTGACAATCCTCGCTTTGTGTCCATAAACTTGGTAGCTTGTGGGAAAAAGTGGTTATTTGTGGGAAAACCTTGTCCGACTGAAATTTAACAGGGATGGAGTAGCCAGTGTTCAGAGGCGCCAGCAGCATCGCACTTGATGCCAAAGGCCGGATCGCCATACCAAAGCGATACCGGCCGTTGTTGTGTGCGGAAGACGCCGGTCCCTTGGTGGTTACCGTAGACATTCACTCCCCCTGCCTGTTGCTGTACCCCCTCCAAGCCTGGAGCGAAGTGGAGCAGAAACTGGCGCGCCTGTCGGATACCCAGCCCAGTGAGCGGGCCGTAAAACGGTTGCTGCTCGGTTATGCCAGCGACGTGGAGATAGACCGCATGGGAAGGGTACTGATACCGCCTCCCCTGCGTCAATTCGCCTCTCTGGAGAAGCAGCTGATGCTGGTGGGCCAACTGAACAAGTTTGAGATCTGGTCGGAAGAGAACTGGCAGAACCAGATTGAAGCCTCCCATGCCGCAGTGGAAGCGGAAGCCTTTATCGATAATCAACGTTTACAGGAATTTGCCCTCTGATGGCGGAAACTTTTAGTCATGTCACCGTGCTGCTCAAAGAGGCGGTGGATGGATTGAACATCAAACCGGACGGCATCTATGTCGACGGTACCTTCGGCCGTGGTGGTCACAGCCGGGAGATCTTGTCTCGCCTGGGGCCCGATGGTCGCCTGTACGGCATCGACCGCGACCCTCAGGCGGTGGCGGTGGCCGAGGAGCTGGAGCGGACCGATTCCAGGTTCCGCATCATTCACGGTCCCTTCTCCGGCCTGGCAGACTACCTGAAAGAGCGCGGACTCGAAGGCAAGGTGGATGGCGTCCTGCTGGATCTGGGGGTGTCTTCTCCTCAGCTGGATGACGCCGAGCGCGGCTTCAGCTTCCTGCGGGACGGTCCGCTGGATATGCGCATGGACAACAGCCAGGGCGAGACCGCGGCTCAGTGGCTGGAGCGGGCGGATGCCAAGGACATCGCCTGGGTGATTCGCACCTTCGGTGAGGACAAGTACGCCGGTCCCATCTCCCGCGCCATCAAGGCCCATCTGGAGGAGGGCAAGCCCCTGACCCGCACCCGGGACCTGGCGGGGCTGATCGAGTCCATCACTCCGAAACACAAGCTGGAGAAGGGCAAGCATCCGGCCACCCGCACCTTCCAGGCGATTCGCATCTACATCAACAGCGAGCTCGAGGAGATTGAGCGGGCCCTGGCCGGTTCCCTGCTGGCGCTGGCGCCCGAAGGCCGGCTGTCGGTGATCAGCTTCCACTCACTGGAAGACCGCATGGTGAAACGCTTTATGCGCCGGCAGAGCCAGGGTGAGCCCCTGCCTCCCGGTCTGCCTCTGACCGAGGACCAGATCAACCAGACCCGCACCATGAAGACCGTCGGCAAGGCACTCAAGCCAAGCGATCTGGAAGTGGATGACAATACCCGTTCCCGCAGCTCGGTTCTGCGGGTGGCGGAAAGGCTGGGCTGAAGATGATCCTGGGCGATGCCGGTCTCGGTTCCGCCATCCTGGCGGATCTGCGCCGCCAGTGGCCGGTACTGCTTCTGGGCGTGTTCGTCCTGGGCAGTGCCCTGGCCGTGGTATGGACCGCCTATGAAGCCCGGGCGATGACCAACGCATTGAACCAGCAGTTGCAACACAGGGATGAGCTGGATATTGAGTGGCGCCACCTGCTCCTCGAGGAGCAGACCCTGACCGAGCACAGCCGGGTAGGGCGGATGGCGGAGAAGCAGTTGGGTATGGGACGTCCCGCTCCGGGACAAGAGGTTGTGGTGAGGCTGCCATGAAACCAGCAACGCGCAAGAAGCGCCCATTGAAGCGACGCAGTGCCAAGGCACCGGCCAAGTCCGGGGCCAAGCAGAACCTGCATCCCACCCTGTTCCAGTACCGCTACCGCTTCGTGGTGTTTGCCCTGTGCGCCGTATTCCTGGCCATCGTTGGCCGGGCCGCCTACATCCAGGTGATCTCGCCGGACCGGCTGATCTACGAAGGGGACATGCGCTCCCTGCGAACCCAGACCCGGGAGGTCCAGCGCGGCCTGGTCACCGACCGCAACGGCGAGATGCTGGCGGTCAGTGTGCCCGCCGAGGCGATCTGGGCCGACCCCAAGGTGCTCAACCAGAAGAACAGTTTCGCCGATAGCCGCCGCTGGCAGGCCCTGGCCGAGGTGGTGGGGGAAGACGCCGACACGCTGGCGGCCCGCCTCAAGGCCAACCCCAAACGTCGCTTCGTCTATCTCAAACGTCAGGTGACCCCGGCCCTGGCCCGTTACGTGCGGGAGCTGAAGATCGCCGGCATCGGCCTCAAACCGGAGTCTCGCCGCTACTATCCGGCGGGAGAGATCACCGCCCAGCTGGTGGGGATCACCAACATCGACGACAAGGGCCTGGAGGGGCTGGAACGCCAGTACGACGACTGGCTCACCGGCTCGGCCAGCAAGCGCCGGGTGCGCAAGTCCCGGGACGGTAAGGTGGTGGAGAACCTGTCGGTGATTGAGGAGGGGGAGAACCCCAATGATCTCAAGCTCAGCATCGACATGCGCTTGCAGTCTCTGGCTTATGAGGAGCTGAAGAAGGCCACCGAATACCATATGGCCAGCTCCGGCTCCATCGTCATTCTGGATGTGGCCACCAGCGAGGTGTTGGCCATGGTCAACACCCCGAGCTACAACCCCAACCAGAGGGCGGGGATGCAGAGTTTTGCCATGCGCAACCGGGCGGTGACCGACACCTTCGAGCCCGGCTCCACGGTGAAACCCCTGGTGGTGGCTACGGCCCTGGCCGAGGGAGTGACCGAGCCCGCCGAGGTGATCAACACCAGTCCGGGCTACCGCCGCATCGGCGGCAGCATGGTGCGGGATACCCGTAACTTCGGCAAACTGGACATCGCCCATGTGCTGCTCAAGTCCTCCAACATGGGCACCTCCAACCTGGCCCTGCGGATGGACATCGAGACCCTGTTGGACAGCTATGCCGGATTCGGCATCGGCGAGTATTCGGGGATCAACCTGCCCGGCGAGTCCACCGGCGTGCTCTCCCGCCGCCATCGTTGGTCCGACTTTGAACGGGCCACCCTCTCCTTCGGCTATGGCCTGAGTGCCACCCCCCTGCAGGTGGCCAGGATGTACGCCATCCTCGGCAATGGTGGCCGCAAGAACCCGGTATCGATCCTTAAGGTGAAGCCGGACCAGATGCCGCCGGCGGAGCAGGTGATTCCCGAGTGGGCCGCCGAAGAGGTGGTGTCCATGCTCTCCGGCATTACCGGCCCGGAAGGCACCGCCAAGCGGGCCCACATCGATGGCTATACCGTGGCCGGTAAGACCGGCACCTCCCGCAAGGCCATTGCCGGTGGCTATGGCGATGACTTCGTCACCTTCTTTGCCGGATTGGCGCCTGCCGAGCGGCCCAGGCTGGCGATCTCCGTGGTGATCAACGACCCCAAGGGGGAGGATTACTACGGGGGGACGGTGGCGGCCCCGGTGTTTGCCAAGGTGATGTCCGGTGCCCTGCAGATGCTCAACGTGGCACCCGTAAGTGATAAGGAGCGGGCCGGTAATCTGGTGGCCCGCCGAGGAGGCGCAAATGATCGCTCTTGATGATCTGTTGGCGCCCTGGATGACGCTCGACACACAGACAGAGGTTCAGGGTCTGACCCTGGACAGCCGCAAGGTGGTCCCCGGTGACTGCTTTGTGGCCATACCCGGCCATCTGGTGGATGGCCGCAAATACATCGACGCCGCCGTGGCCAAGGGGGCCGTGGCGGTGCTGGAGGAGGCGGAGCGCGCCGGCGTCCTCGCCACCCAGCCAGTGCTGCGCATCGGCCTGCCCAAGCTGGCCAGCCAGCTCAGTGGCATCGCCCTGCGCGCCTATCCACAGGCGGCAAAGCCCGTGCTCTATGGGGTGACCGGCACCAATGGCAAGACCACGGTGACCCAGCTGCTGGCTCAGCTCCACCACCTGATGGGGGAGAAGGCCGGGGTGATGGGCACCGTGGGCAACGGCCTGTGGGGGGCCCTGGAGCCCTCAGCCAACACCACCTCCGACGCCATTACCGTGGCCCGCTCATTGGCGGAGCAGGCCGGGCAAGGGGCCCGGGCCATCGCCCTGGAGGTGAGCAGCCATGGATTGAGTCAGCACCGGGTGGACGGTCTGCCCTTTGCGGTGGGGGTGTTCACCAACCTCAGCCGGGATCACCTGGACTATCACGGCGACATGAACGGCTATGCCGAGGCCAAGGCCCGGCTGTTTGACCTGCCTCAGCTGGGCGCCGGAGTGTTCAACCTGGATGACCAGTATGGGGCCCAGTGGCACCGGCGCTGGCCCGCAGACAAGCCTTCGGTGGGCTACAGCCTGGATGGGGCCACCTGCCGGGGACAGTTCCTCTCGGTGCAGTCTGCCGACTACCACCCAGGTGGGGTAAAGGCGCAGCTGGACTCCAGTTGGGGCAGCTTCGAGCTGAACTCGCCGCTGATCGGTGCCTTTAACCTGGCCAACCTGCTGGCGGCACTGGGGGCGCTGTTGGTGCGCGGTGTGCCGCTTAAGCCGCTGATTGAGGCGGCCGGTCTGCTGAAGCCGGCCCTGGGCCGGATGGAAGCGTTCACCGCGACCGGTAAGGTGGCGGTGGTGGTCGACTATGCCCACACACCGGATGCCCTGGGCCAGGCGCTCAAGGCGTTGAGGCGTCACTGTCGTGGCCGCCTCTGGTGCGTCTTTGGTTGCGGCGGCGACCGCGACGCTGGCAAGCGTCCGCTGATGGCCATGGAAGCGGAAGCGGTGGCCGACGAGCTGGTGCTCACCGCCGACAACCCCCGCACCGAATCGGTGGATCACATCATCGGCCAGATGCGTCAGGGACTGACCGGACGTATTCCCTGCCGCGTCGAGACCGATCGAGCCCGGGCGGTGGCCCTGGCGCTGACCGAAGCCGACGAGAACGACATGATTCTGGTGGCCGGCAAGGGCCATGAGGATTACCAGATTATCGGCACCGAGCGGCTGGACTATGACGAACGTCGCTGGGTGCAACAGTTGATGGAGGCCAAGGATGATTGAGCTGACCCTGAGTCGGATGGCGGAGATCCTCTCCGGTGAGCTGGTGGGCGAGGACCGGATGGTCTCCAGCCTGTTTACCGACAGCCGCCGTCCGCAGGCGGGCGGCGTGTTTGTGGCCCTCAAGGGAGAACACTTCGATGGCCATCACTACCTGAGTCAGGTGGCCGAAACCGCCGCCGCTGCCCTGGTGAGCGAGCCCCAGCCGTCAAATCTGCCACAGGTGGTGGTGGCGGACACCCGTCTGGCCCTGGGTCAGTTGGGTGCCTGGCTGAGCCGCAAACTCAACCCTTATCGCGTCGCCATCACCGGCTCCGTGGGCAAGACCTCGGTGAAGGAGATGGCGGCGGCCATCTTCGGCTGCCAGGGGGCCACCCTGGCCACCAAAGGCAACTTCAACAACGATCTGGGTGTGCCCCTGACTCTGCTCCGGCTGGAACCTCAGCACCAATTCGGTGTCTTCGAACTGGGGGCCAATCACCCCGGCGAGATCCGTTACACCTCCTCCCTGGTCAAACCCAACGTGGCGATGATCAACAATGTTCAGGCCGCCCACCTGGAAGGCTTCGGTTCCATCGAGGGGGTGGCCCGGGCCAAGAGCGAGATCTTCGAACATCTGACCGACGATGGCGTTGCCGTAGTTAATCTCGACGACCATAAAGCCGACTTTATAAAAGCGACCCTGGGGCCCAGACCCATTCTGACCTTCTCCAGCCACACCTTTGCCGATCTCTATGCGGAGGATCTGGAGGCGCTCGACAACGGTTGTTATCGCTTCACCCTGCACAGGATCGACGGTGCCCGGACAGTGACCCTGCCTCTGGTGGGACGTCATCAGGTGGACAACGCCCTGGCGGCGGCGTCTCTGGCGACCGCCGCCGGTCTTGAGCTGGACACCATAGTCCGGGGCCTGCAGAGCGTTGAACCGGTCAAGGGGCGGATGCGTCCGGTGACCCTGGCCAGCGGCCTGACGGTGATCGACGACAGTTACAACGCCAGTGTGGCGTCCGGTAAGGCTGCCATCGATGTGCTGGCACAGACGGCTTCTCTTAAAGTGCTGATTTTCGGCGATATGGGAGAGCTCGGTGAAAACGCCGAGCAGCTGCATGCCGAGGTCGGTGCCCATGGGGTGAAAAAAGAGATTGACCACGTGCTGACAGTGGGTACATTAAGCCGCTCGATTTCCGCGTCCCATCCCAGGGGACGCCACTTTACGGATCAGCCCGCCCTGGTGGCTGCCGTCAAGGCGCTGGTGAAGGAGAGCGACCGGCCCATAACCCTATTGGTGAAGGGATCCCGAAGCGCCGCCATGGAGCGGGTGATCGAAGCGCTGTCGGATCACTATGGAGAACAGAAGTAGATGCTGGTTTACCTGGCCGAATACCTGGCCCAGTTTAATAGCGGGTTTAACGTCTTTTCCTATCTGACGTTCCGCTCCATTCTCGGATTGTTGACCGCCCTGGTGTTCTGCCTGTTCGCCGGGCCACACCTGATTCGCTACCTGCAAAACATGCAGATTGGCCAGGTGGTCCGGGACGACGGTCCCGAGTCCCACTTCAGCAAGCGCGGCACGCCCACCATGGGGGGCATCATGATCCTCGGTGGCATCTTTGTCAGTGTGCTGCTGTGGGGTGAGCTGACCAACCGCTACGTGCTGGTGATGCTGTTTGTCCTGGGCTCCTTCGGCGCCATCGGCTTCGTCGATGACTACCGCAAGGTGATCCGCAAGGACCCCAAGGGCCTGATCGCCCGCTGGAAGTATTTCTGGCAGTCCGCCATCGCCCTGGTGGTGGCTGCCTACCTGCTGTGGAGTGCCCGCAGCCCGGACGAGACCATGCTGGTGCTGCCCTTCTTCAAAGATGTGATGCCCCAACTGGGCGGACTCTTTGTGCTGCTGGTCTATTTCACCATCGTGGGCAGCTCCAACGCGGTGAACCTGACCGATGGCCTGGACGGCCTGGCCATTGTGCCCACCGTGATGGTGGCGGCGGCCTTTGCCCTGGTGGCGTATCTGTCCGGCCACGCCGAATTCTCCCGCTACCTGCACATCCCCTACCTGCCCGGGGTGGGCGAACTGGTGATCGTCTGTACCGCCATGGTGGGCGCCGGACTGGGCTTCCTGTGGTTCAACACCTATCCGGCCCAGGTGTTTATGGGCGATGTCGGCTCCCTGGCTCTGGGCGCCGCCCTGGGCGCCATTGCGGTGCTGACCCGTCAGGAGATCCTGCTGGTGATCATGGGCGGCATCTTCGTCATCGAGACCTTGTCGGTGATCCTGCAGGTGGGCTCCTTCAAGATGCGTCGCAAGCGGATCTTCAAGATGGCCCCCATCCACCATCACTACGAGCTTAAGGGCTGGCCCGAGCCCCGGGTGATCGTGCGCTTCTGGATCATCTCCCTGTGTCTGGTTCTGCTGGGTCTGGCGACCCTGAAGGTGCGCTGATGAAACAAATGACTGCGCCGGTGCAATGGCTGATTCTGGGACTGGGTATCACCGGTCTCTCCTGTGTGCGCCATCTGCATCGACGCGGTGACACCCTGGCGGTGTGGGACAGCCGGGAGAATCCTCCCGGGGCCGACACCCTGGCCAGGGAGTTCCCCGGTGTGCCCCTGTATACCGGAGAGTTCGACCCCCAGGCCCTGCGACAGGCCAAGACTCTGGTGGTCTCTCCGGGGATTCCCCTGGCACACCCTGCCATTGCCCAGGCCATCGCCGCCGGGACAGAGGCGATAGGCGATATCGAACTCTTTGCCCGGGAGGCAGACGCGCCCGTGGTGGCCATTACCGGCTCCAACGGCAAGTCCACGGTGACCACCCTGGTGGGTGAGATGGCCAGTGCCGCCGGTCGCAGCATTGGGGTCGGGGGCAACATCGGCACCCCGGCCCTGGACCTGCTGGGACAGGGCCACGACTGTTACGTTCTGGAGCTCTCCAGTTTCCAGCTGGAGACCACCACCAGTTTAAGACCACGCATCGCCACCGTGCTGAACGTCAGCGATGACCATCTGGACAGATACCGCGACTTCGACCACTACCGGGACACCAAGGCCACCATCTACGCCGGTGCCGAACTGGTGCTGGAGAATGCCGATGACCCGGAAACCCGCAGCGGTCGGCAAGATGCGCTGACCTTTGGTCTGGAGACAGGCGACTATTGCCTGGATGACGGGCAACTGATGGCCAAAGGCCACGCCGTGCTGCCGGTGACCGAGATGGCCCTGGTCGGCCGCCACAACCAGGCCAATGCCCTGGCGGCCATCGCCATGGCCGAGGCGCTGGCCTTGCCCTATGAGGCCATGGTGACCGCGCTGAAGCAGTTCGGTGGCCTGCCTCACCGCTGCGAGACCGTGGCGGTGAAAGACGGGGTCCACTACATCAACGATTCCAAGGCCACCAACGTGGGGGCCACCCTGGCGGCGCTGCAGGGGCTGGCGGATTTCTCCGGCCGGCTGCACCTGATCGCCGGCGGTGTCGGCAAGGGGGCGGACTTCTCGCCCCTGGCGCCCTGGCTGGACACCCAGGTGACCTACCTGGTGACCCTGGGGCAGGATGGCGACGTCATCGCCGCGATGAAGCCGGACGCGCTGCGCTGTGACTCTCTCGAAGAGGCGGTTCAGCTGCTGGCCGGCAAGACCCGGCCCGGGGACATGGTGCTGCTCTCGCCAGCGTGCGCCAGCCTGGATATGTTCGCCAACTACATGGTGCGCGGTGACGCGTTCCGCCACGCGGTGGAGGCGTTGTAGATGGGAGTGGGTCAACTGTCATTGGATCTCAGGGAGTCGCCGTCACAGCCATTGCTGTATGACCGGCTGCTGCTGTTGCTGATGATGGTGCTGGCCTGTGTCGGTTTGGTGATGGTGACCTCGGCATCCCTGGCGGAGGCGGAGAACCTCACCGGCGATCCCTTCCACTTTGTGAAGCGCCACCTGTTCTTCCTGGCCATGGCCGGGGTGATTGTGGCGGTTGGGGTGAGGATCCCCATCGCCTTCTGGCAGAAATACAGCACGCCGCTGATGTTCGTCGGCCTGGTGTTGCTGGTGGCGGTGCTCATCGGTGGCCGCAGCGTCAATGGCGCCACCCGCTGGATCCCCCTGGGGCCGTTCAACCTGCAGGTGGCGGAGGTGGCCAAGTTCACCCTGTTCCTCTACCTGGCCGGGTACCTGGTGCGACGTCATCAGGAGGTACGGGAGGAGATCAAAGGCTTCCTCAAGCCCTTCGTCGCCCTGGGGATGTACGCCGTGTTGCTGCTGATGCAGCCGGACCTGGGGACCACAGTGGTGATGTTTGTCACCGTGATGGGGATGCTGTTCCTGGCCGGGGCCAAGTTGCGAGACTTCTTCGCCCTGATGCTCTTGGGGGTGGCCATGGTGGTGTTGCTGATCGTGTCGGCACCCTATCGGATGAAGCGGGTGACCAGCTTCTGGGATCCCTGGGAGGATCCCTTCGGCGCCGGTTATCAGCTGACACAGTCGTTGATGGCCTACGGTCGGGGTGACTGGCTGGGGCAGGGGCTGGGCAACAGCATCCAGAAGCTGGAGTACCTGCCCGAGGCCCACACGGACTTTATTTTTGCGGTACTGGGTGAAGAGCTGGGCTTTGTCGGCGTCACCTGTGTACTGGTGCTGGTGCTGATGCTGGCATTGCGGGCCTTGCGCATCGGCAATCTGGCCCTGCAGGCCAACCAGGCGTTTTCGGGCTACCTGGCCTACGGCATCGGCATCTGGTTCAGTTTTCAGACCGCGGTAAACGTCGGCGCCAGCGTGGGTTTGTTGCCCACCAAGGGGTTGACGCTGCCCATGGTCAGTTATGGTGGAAGCAGTTTATGGGTAACAACGGGCGCAGCCGTAGTATTGCTGCGCATCGACTACGAGCGGCGTCTGGCACAGCGAGACGCCAAGGGGGAGAGCAATGACGGCGCCTAAGCGACTGATGGTGATGGCCGGTGGCACCGGCGGCCATGTCTTCCCCGCCCTGGCGGTGGCTCGCCGCCTGCAGGAGCAGGGCTGGCAGGTGAGCTGGCTCGGCACCTCCGACCGGATGGAGGCCCGGGTGGTGCCTCAGCATGGTTTTGAGATCGATTTTATCGACATCCAGGGCGTGCGTGGCAACGGCGTACTGCGCAAGCTCAAGGCGCCCCTGCAGATCCTCAAGGCGGTGTACCAGTCCTGGCGCATCCAGCGTCAGCGCAAGCCGGATGTGGTGCTGGGCATGGGCGGTTATGCCGCCGGACCCGGAGGCATCGCCGCCTGGCTTCGGGGCACCCCTGTGGTGCTCCATGAACAAAATGCCGTGGCCGGTGCCACCAACCGCATTCTGGCCCGTTTCGCCAAGCGGATCCTGTGTGCCTTCGATGGGGTGTTCCCCGGGAAAGAGGCTCAGCGGGTGGGTAACCCGGTGCGTGAGGAGCTGCTGGCGGTGGGCAAGGAGCATCCTGTGGTGCCAGGCGACCAGCTCAAGGTGCTGATCGTCGGCGGCAGCCTGGGGGCCCGGGTGCTGAATGAGACCCTGCCCCAGGCGGCTCAATTGCTGGGCCCAGGCACCAGTCTCACCGTCTGGCATCAGGTGGGCCGTGGCAATGAAGCGGTGACCCGGGAGGCCTGGCAAACTCTGGCTCCGGCAGTCGGCGTGCAGGTGTCCGAGTTTATTGACGATATGGCGGCGGCCTACACCTGGGCGGATCTGGTGATCTGCCGAGCCGGCGCCCTGACCGTGGCGGAGCTGGCGGCCTGCGGCCGTCCCGCCATCCTGGTGCCCTTCCCCCATGCGGTGGACGATCACCAGACCAAAAACAGCGAAGCCCTGGTGGCGGCTGGGGCGGCCAGGCTGCAGCCCCAATCCAGCCTGACCCCAGAGGGTCTGGCGGCCCTGCTCACCGAGCTGGCAGAAGATTCAGAACGGTTGACCGCCATGGCAAGGGCGGCAACCCAGGTGGCGGTACCCCAAGCCACCCAGTTGGTGGCCGAGGAGTGTATCCAGGCTGCCGGAGGCAACAATGAGTAACAGAACGACGGCAAACGGCCTGCCCGCCATGAGACGGGTGAAAGGGATCCACTTCGTTGGCATCGGTGGTGCCGGCATGGGTGGCATCGCCGAGGTGCTGGTCAATGAAGGCTATGCCATCAGTGGCAGTGACATCGCCGACAACGCGGTCACCGAGCGCCTCAAGGCGCTGGGCGCCACCATCCACATCGGCCACGATGCCCGGTGGGTGGAGGAGAAGGACGTGGTGGTGGTCTCCACCGCCATCAAGCAGGATAATCCCGAGGTGGCGGCGGCCAGAGCCGGCCGCATCCCTGTGGTACAGCGGGCGCAGATGCTGGCGGAGCTGATGCGTTTTCGCCACGGCATCGCCATCGCCGGCACCCACGGTAAAACCACCACCACCAGCCTGATCGCCAGCATCTTTGCCCAGGCCCAGCTGGACCCGACCTTTGTCATCGGTGGCTTGCTCAACAGCGCCGGCACCAATGCCCGACTGGGCTCCGGCAAATTCCTGATCGCCGAAGCGGACGAGTCCGACGCCAGCTTCCTGCATCTGCAGCCCATGGTCTCCGTGGTAACCAATGTGGAGCCGGATCATATGGACACCTATGGGGGTGACGTCAGCAAGCTGCACGACACCTTCGTGGAGTTCCTGCACAACCTGCCGTTCTATGGACTGGCCGTGGTCTGTGCCGACGACCCCGGGGTGCAGGAGCTGCTGCCCAGAATCGGCCGCCACCTGGTGACCTACGGCTTTGAGGCTGGGGTGGACGTGCGCGGCACCGACTTCAGCCAGAGTGGCACTCACTCCGAGTTCCTGGTTCAGCGCGCCGGCAAGGCGGATCTCAAGGTGACCCTGGCCCTGCCCGGGCGCCACAACGCCCTTAACGCCCTGGCGGCCATCGCCGTGGCCACGGATGCCGGGATCCCAGACGATGCCATCGTCGCCGCCCTGGCCAGCTTCGAGGGGATTGGCCGGCGTTTCCAGCAGTATGGCGAGTTCGATACCGGCCGCGGCAAGGCGCTGTTGGTGGATGACTATGGTCATCACCCCAGTGAGGTGGCCGCCACCATCAAGGCCGCTCGTGCGGCCTGGCCTGAGCGCCGCCTGGTGATGGCCTATCAGCCCCACCGCTACAGCCGCACCCGGGATCTCTATGACGATTTCGCTCAGGTGCTGGCTCAGGTCGATCAGTTGCTGTTGCTGGAGGTGTACGCCGCCGGTGAGGAGGCCATCGCCGGTGCCGACAGCCGGGCCCTGGCCCGCACCATCCGTGGGCGTGGCAAGGTGGACCCCATCTATGTGCCCGGGCCCGAAGCCCTGCCGGCGATGCTGGCGGAGGTGCTGCAGGACGGGGACGTGGTGTTGACTCAGGGGGCTGGCAACATCGGCGCCCTGGCCAGAAAACTGGGCGCCATGGCGCTGTCGGTGGAGAAGATGAAAGGGGAACAGCATGACTGAGTTTGGCAAAGTCGCCGTGATGTTTGGTGGCAGCAGTGCCGAGCGGGAGATCTCCCTCAAATCCGGCAATGCGGTGCTGGCGGGCCTGCTGAAGGCCGGGGTGGACGCTTACCCCTTCGACCCGGCGGAACGCCCCCTGGCAGAGCTGAACGAATTTGATCGCGCTTTCATCGTATTGCATGGCCGTGGTGGCGAAGATGGCACCCTGCAAGGGGCGCTGGAGCACATGAATCTGCCCTACACCGGCAGTGGCGTGCTGGGCTGCGCCCTGGCCATGGACAAGGTGCGGACCAAGAGCCTGTGGGCCGGCCAGGGGCTGCCCACCGCCGCCTTCGAAGTGGCGGTGGCCGGTCAGTTCAAGCCTGAGACCGCGTCCCAGATGCTGTCCCGACTGGGGGGCAAGGTGATGGTGAAGCCCGCCAATGAGGGCTCCTCCATCGGCATGGCCATCGCCGAGTCCGGCGAGCAGCTGGCCCAGGCGGTTGCCGCCGCCCACGAGTATGACGACGAGGTATTGGTGGAGCAGTGGATCGACGGTCCCGAGTACACCGTCTCCATCCTGGGCGAGCGTGCCCTGCCTGCCATCGAGATGCAGACCGACAACGCCTTTTACGACTATCAGGCCAAGTATCAGTCGACACAAACCCGTTACCTCTGCCCCTGTCACCTGCCGGAATCCGAGGAGCAGGAGCTCAGGGACCTGGCATTAAGGGCGTTTCGGGCCGTGGGCGCCAGTGGCTGGGGTCGCGTCGATGTGATGCGCACCAAAGATGGCCGCTGGCAGCTGCTGGAGGTGAACACGGTTCCTGGCATGACCGAAACCAGCCTGGTGCCCAAGGCGGCCAAGGCGGTGGGGCTGGATTTCCAGCAACTGGTGACCGCCATCCTGGCGCAAACGGCGGAGTAACCGGCGATGGGGCTGGCGGTGTGGCGCAACTGGACCCGGCCCAGGGTGAACTGGTACTCGGTGTGCGGCGTGCTGCTGCTGATTGCGGTACTGATCGCCCTGGCCTGGGGAGGGCGGCTGCTGGGGCAGATCCTGGCCGATGCGGAGCGCTTGCCCATCGATGAGATCGCCCTGGTGGGGCAGCGCAGCTACACCCAGGATGAGGAGGTTCGCCTGGCCCTGTCCCACATCGAAGGGGACAGCCTGGTCACCGCCGACATGGAGAAGGTGCGCAGCGCCCTGACCCAGCTGCCCTGGGTCAACCGGGTGACGGTGCGGCGCGAGTGGCCCAACCGGCTGCGGCTCTATCTGGTGGAGCAGCGCCCCATGGCGCACTGGAACGGTGATCAGTGGCTGAATCAGGACGCCGAAGCCTTCCAGGCACCCGAACGCGCCGGAGTGGGCAAATTGCCTGAACTGGCCGGGCCGGAAGGCAGCAGTGAAAAAGTGTGGCAGAACTGGCTGAAATTCAGCGAGCTTCTGAGGTTAAATGGCTTTATGCCTCAGAGTCTTACCCTGAGTCATCGCCATGCCTGGACCCTGACCCTGGAAGATGGGTTGGAGCTCAGGCTGGGGCGCATCGAAGGGATAGAGCGGTTGCAGCGATTTATTGAGCTGTGGCCCACGCTTTCCAAGCAAGGAAGGCGAGCACAATACATTGATATTCGGTACGATACGGGATTGGCTGTCGGCTGGCAGTTGGAACAGAGAGATTGATGAAATCATGACCAAAAGTCAGGAGCGAAACCTAATTGTGGGCTTGGACATCGGCACCTCCAAGGTGGTGGCGATCATCGGCGAGGTGCTGCCTGACGGCGCCATCAGTATCGCCGGCCTGGGCAGTCAGCCCTCCCGTGGCATGGACAAGGGCGGAGTGAACGACCTGGATTCGGTCTCCCGCAGCATCAAGAACGCCATTGGCCAGGCGGAGATGATGGCGGACTGCCAGGTGGACTCGGTGTTCCTGAGCATCTCCGGTCGTCACGTGGACAGCCAGAATGAGAAGGGGATGGTCTCCATCGACGACGATGAGGTGACCCAGGATGACGTAGACCACGCCATTCACACCGCCCGTTCGGTGAAGATCCCCACGGAGCGACGCATCCTGCACGTGCTGCCCCAGGAGTTTACCATTGATGAGCAGGAGGGGATCCGCAGTCCCGTGGGGATCTCCGGCATGCGCATGGAGGTGGATGTCCACATCGTCACCTGTTCCAACGACTGGGCCAAGAACATCATCAAGTGCGTCGAGCGCTGCGGCATCCAGGTGGAGGATCTGGTGTTCTCCGCCCTGGCCAGTGCCGATTCGGTGCTGACCCAGGATGAGAAGGATCTGGGCGCCTGCCTGGTGGACATCGGTGGCGGCACCACTGACATCTCCATCTACACCAACGGAGCCCTGCGCCACTGCGCGGTGATTCCGGTGGCCGGCAATCAGGTGACCAGCGACATCGCCAAGATCTTCCGCACCCCGCTCTCCTACGCGGAGCAGATAAAGGTGCAGTACGCCTCGGCCCGCAGTGCCCTGGTCAGCCAGGAGGAGAGCATCGACGTGCACTCCGTCGGTGGCCGGCCGTCGCGCACCATGTCCCGCCATACCCTGGCGGAGGTGGTGGAGCCTCGTTACCAGGAGATCTTCGAACTGGTCCAGGAGGAGCTCAGGGCCAGTGGTTTCGAGGAGCAGGTGGCCGCAGGGGTGGTGCTCACCGGAGGCACCTCCGCCATCGAAGGGGCGGTCGAGGTGGCCGAAGAGTGCTTCGGCATGCCGGTTCGGGTGGCGGTGCCCCACGAGCCCAAGGGACTGAAGGAATACGTCAGCGAGCCAAGCTTTGCAACCTCCGTCGGCTTGCTGTACTTTGGCGCCGAGCGCATCCGCGATCGGGAAGTAGAACGCCACACCAAACACGGAGTGACCAGCCTGCTGGACAGGATCCAAGGCTGGTTTAAGGGCGAGTTTTAGCGGCCCGCTGAGTGGAACGGGGTTAGGATTGACCCCGGTGACACAGCCGCTAGGTAACAGATTCAATTTGGACGCAGGCTAAACGGAGATAAAAGTATGTTTGAGGTTGTGGACGCGCACACCGAAGATGCGGTCATTAAGGTGATCGGTGTAGGGGGCGGTGGTGGTAACGCCATCGAGCACATGGTCGAGCAGACCATCGAAGGGGCTCAGTTTATCGTGGCCAACACGGACTCGCAGGCACTGCGCAAGTCCACCGCTGGTACCACCATTCAGCTGGGTAAGAACGTCACCAAGGGCCTGGGTGCCGGTGCCAACCCTGCGGTTGGCTACGAAGCGGCCATGGAGGACAAAGAGTCCATCCGTGCGGCCCTGACCGGTTCCGACATGGTATTCATCGCCGCCGGTATGGGCGGGGGCACAGGTACCGGCGCGGCGCCTGTGGTTGCCGAGGTGGCCAAGGAGGAGGGGATCCTCACCGTGGCCGTGGTGACCAAGCCATTTGTCTTTGAAGGCAAGAAGCGCGCGGCCTACGCCGAGCAGGGGATCGAGGAGCTGTCCAAGCATGTGGACTCCCTGATCACCGTGCCCAACGACAAGCTGCTCAAGGTACTGGGCACCAAGACCAGCCTGCTGGAGGCGTTCAGCGCCGCCAACAACGTGCTGCTGGGTGCGGTACAGGGCATCGCCGAACTGATCACCCGTACCGGTCTGATCAACGTCGACTTCGCCGACGTGAAGACGGTGATGTCCGAGATGGGCAACGCCATGATGGGCACAGGCGTGGCCCGTGGCGAGAACCGTGCGGAAGAGGCTGCCGAGGCCGCCGTCTCCAGTCCGCTGCTGGAAGACATCGACCTGACCGGCGCCAAGGGCGTATTGGTGAACATCACCTGTGGCATGGACCTGTCCATCGAAGAGTACACCCTCATCGGTGACCACGTTCGCGCCTACGCGTCTGAGAATGCTACCATCGTGGTAGGTACCGTCATCGAGCCTGAGATGAGCGACGAGATCCGCGTGACCGTTGTGGCCACCGGCATCGGCGCAGACAAGAAGCCTGACATCCAGATCGTGGTGCCACCCAAGGCCGCGACCCCGGCGCCAGCGCCTCAGCCTGTGGCTCAGCCCGAGCCCAAGCCGATGGAGCAGCCTCCGGTG
Source organism: Ferrimonas sp. YFM (assembly GCF_030296015.1). Taxonomy (NCBI): domain Bacteria; kingdom Pseudomonadati; phylum Pseudomonadota; class Gammaproteobacteria; order Alteromonadales; family Ferrimonadaceae; genus Ferrimonas; species Ferrimonas sp. YFM. Next base: position 4,163,934 of record NZ_AP027368.1, on the reverse strand, counting down.
TCCATGCAGCCTATCCGTGTTGAGCCTGCGGTCCCGGCTGCCGAGCCCGTTGCACCTGCGCCGGCTCCGGCCAGCAGCAACCACGGCAACGCCGCGCCCGCCCAGGAATCCCAGAAGGGTGCCTACCTGGATATTCCGGCGTTTCTGCGTAAGCAGCTGGATTAAAAGGCTTTACTGGCTGATCAGACCAGATTTTGGTTCTGGGCGTTTTTTCTGGTAAAATACGCGCCCTTCATTGAGTTTATAGAGAGCAGGACGGTTAATGAGTAAACAACGCACTCTACAGCGCCCGGTTCAGGCAACCGGTGTGGGCCTTCACTCCGGTGATAAGGTGACCATGAGCATCAATCCCGCCCCAGTGGGCACAGGGATCGTGTTCCGGCGCACTGATCTGACCCCGGTGGCGGAAATTCCCGCCAGTGCTGCGCTGGTGCGTGAAACCACCCTGTGTACAGGCCTGGTCAGCGACGAGGGCCACCGCATTGCGACGGTGGAGCACCTGATGTCTGCCCTGGCCGGTCTCGGCGTGGACAATGCCATCATCGAGGTGGATGCCCCCGAGATCCCCATTATGGACGGCAGTGCCAGTCCCTTTGTATTCCTTCTTCAGACCGCCGGCCTGGTAGAGCAGCCTGCGTCCAAACAGTACCTGCGCATCCGTAAGCCGATCCGGGTCGAAGAGGGAGACAAGTGGGCGGAGTTCCGTCCCCATAATGGCTTTAAGCTCAACTTTGCCATCGACTTTGATCATCCGGAGATCGCTCGCAGCCAGCAGAAGATGGTGATGGAGTTCTCCTCCGCCGAGTACATCAAGCAGGTGAGCCGCGCCCGGACCTTCGGATTCATGCGCGACATCGAGTACCTGCGGGCCAACAACCTGGCCCTGGGCGGCAGCATGGAAAATGCGGTGGTGCTGGACGAGTTCCGCATCCTCAACCCCGATGGTCTGAGGGTGGAAGATGAGTTCGTTAAGCACAAGATTCTGGATGCGGTGGGCGATCTCTACCTGGGTGGTTACGCCATCCTGGGCGAGTTTACCGCCTTCAAGTCCGGCCACGCCCTGAACAATCAGCTGATTCGCGCCGTTCTGGAGAATCAGGAAGCCTGGGAGCTGGTGAGCTTCGAGGAGGCTCAGGAGGTGCCCATGGACTACCTGGCACCGGTTACCGCCTGACCTAAGAGTTACCTTGCTGGCCGCCCCCATGGGCGGCCAGTTTTTTTAGCTTCTCTCCCAGACTGCCGCCTATAGATTCTGCCAGTTCCTGAATCTGGCTCGCGGACTGAGGGCTGAGCTTATTGAGATTTTGCGTTACCGGACGCTCAATCCTGGACAGTGCCGGGTTGACTTTGATCTCAATAGTGGTGAGCATTGGGAAGTTTTGTTGCCGCAACTGCTGCAGCAGCTGCAGTTTCATAAACTGCAGCCGGGTCGCCCAGGCGCCGCTGTCGGTCTCGATGATCATGACACCGTTGCGAATGTTGGCCACCCGGTACCGCCCCTTGAGGTCATTCCCCAGGATGTCGGCGGTTACTTGCTGCAGCTGTCTGAGCGATTCGGTTCGCTCCTGAACCTGGCGGAGCCTCTGGCCCATCAGTTCGGCAACATCGGTTGGTTTTGACTTCATACCAAGACACGAAACATAAGAAAAGAACTCCATGAGTGTAACAGTCTTTATTAAGGGAAAGCACGGTGTACGACACTGGCAACCAGGCAAGGGGTGGTTTTTACTGCCGCTGATGCTGGTGGCTGCGGGTGTCGGCCTGTTCCAGGCCCATAAGGAACAGTTGCACCAGGCCGAGCAAAAATTGGCTCAGGCCCAGGAGAGTCAGGCCGAAGGTCAGGAGCAGGTGGATGAGATCCGTCAGCTGTCCCAGACCCAGCTGGCCACCCTGGCGGTCCGCCTCGGGCGGATGCAGGCGCAGATGAACCGCCTGGAGTCCCTGGGTATCGCACTGGCCGATCGGGCCGAACTTACCGAACAGTTTGATTTCTCATCGGCAGTGGGCCTGGGTGGCGCCAATGCCGATGAGTTGGGTGATGTGGAGCTCAAGCAGCTGCTGCTGGATATGGAGCAACTGGCCAAACGGCTGGACAGCTCAGACAACCAGCTGGCGCTACTTGAAACTGTCGAGCGCAATCACCATATAGACCTAAGCAGTTATTTGTCAGGACGTCCCATCGTCAAGGGCTGGCAGTCCTCTGACTATGGGATGCGCAACGATCCATTTACCGGCCGTCCCGCCATGCACAAAGGCATCGATTTTGCGGGAACGGAAGGAGGCGACGTCGTAGCCACCGGAGCGGGAGTAGTGACCTATTCCGGAGAGATGTATGGCTATGGCAATCTGGTCGAGATTGATCACGGTAACGGGCTCAAGACCCGTTACGGTCATAACAAGTCCCTGCTTGTCAAAGCAGGCCAGGTGGTGAAGAAGGGAGACGTGGTTGCCGAACTGGGCAACACCGGCCGCTCGACTGGACCACACGTCCACTATGAAGTGTTGCGCAACGATCGTCAGGTCAACCCTAACAAATACGTTTATCGTAAGCCCCGCAGTTAAGCGGGGGTGGCAATCCTGGTGGGACCGGCGGAGTCTGGCCCAAGACCTTTCTAGAAAGTGAAAAAATACGATGTTTGCACAACTCCTCACCAAGATATTTGGTAGCAAGAACGAGCGCACCTTGAAGCAACTGCGCAAGGTTGCCGCGCAGATCAATCAGCTGGAAGCGGAATTCGAGGCCCTGGGTGACGAAGAGCTCAAGGCCAAGACTGAGGAGTTCAAGCAGCGCATCAATGATGGGGCCAGCCTGGACGACATTCTGCCTGAGGCTTTTGCCACCGTTCGCGAAGCCTCCAAGCGGGTGTTCGGTATGCGCCACTTCGACGTGCAGCTGGTGGGTGGCATGGTGCTGCAGTCCGGCCGCATCGCCGAGATGCGCACCGGTGAGGGTAAAACCCTGACCGCGACTCTGCCCGCCTACCTGAACGCCCTGACCGGCAAAGGGGTTCACGTGATTACCGTGAACGACTACCTGGCCACCCGTGACGCCGACTGGAACCGTCCCCTGTTCGAATTCCTGGGCATGACCGTAGGCACCAACGTGCCCGGCATGGCACCCCAGCAGAAGAAAGAGGCCTACGCCGCCGACATCACTTACGGCACCAACAACGAGTTTGGCTTCGACTACCTGCGTGACAACATGGCCTTCTCCGCCCCTGAGCGGGTGCAGCGCCCCCTGTTCTACGCCATCATCGATGAGGTGGACTCCATCCTGATCGACGAAGCCCGTACTCCGCTGATCATCTCCGGTGCCGCCGAAGACAGCTCCGAAGCCTACATCAAGGTGGACAAGCTGATCCCCCGCCTGGAGCGTCAGGAGAAGGAAGACACCGAGGAGTACACCGGCGAAGGTGACTACACCATCGACGAGAAGGGCAAACAGGTTCACCTGACCGAGCGCGGCCAGGAGAAGGTGGAGTTGCTGCTGGCGGAGATCGGCATGCTGCCGGAGGGCGACTCCCTCTACAGCGCCGCCAACATCTCCCTGCTGCACCACGTCAACGCCGCCCTGCGCGCCCACACCCTGTTCGAGAAGGATGTGGACTACATCATCCAGGAAGGCGAGATCGTCATCGTGGATGAGCACACCGGCCGTACCATGCCGGGTCGTCGCTGGTCCGAAGGCCTGCACCAGGCGGTGGAAGCCAAAGAGGGTGTGAAGATCCAGAACGAGAACCAGACTCTGGCCTCCATCACCTTCCAGAACTACTTCCGTCTGTACGACAAGCTCGGTGGCATGACCGGTACTGCCGACACCGAAGCGTTCGAATTCCAGCACATCTACAATCTGGACACCGTGGTGATCCCCACCAACCGTCCGATGATTCGTGATGACCGCCCCGATCAGGTGTACCTGACCGAGGAGGAGAAGTTCGAAGCGATCATCGCCGACATCATCGATTGTCAGGAGCGTGGCCAGCCTGCCCTGGTGGGCACCATCTCCATTGAGGCGTCCGAGCGTCTCTCCAACGCCCTGCGCAAGTCCAAGATCAAGCACAACGTGCTGAACGCCAAGTTCCACGAGCAGGAAGCCCAGATCGTGGCCGACGCCGGCCGCAGCGGCGCCGTAACCATCGCCACCAACATGGCCGGTCGTGGTACCGACATCGTGCTGGGTGGCAGCTGGCAGGCGGAGCTGGACGAGCTCAAGGCCAAGGGTGCCACCGAGGAGCAGATTGCCGAGATGCAGGCCGACTGGCAGAAGCGCCACGACGCGGTTCTGGAAGCCGGTGGTCTGCACATCATCGGTACCGAGCGTCACGAATCCCGCCGTATCGACAACCAGCTGCGTGGTCGTTCCGGCCGTCAGGGTGACGCCGGTTCCTCCCGCTTCTACCTGTCCATGGAAGACTCGCTGATGCGCATATTCGCCTCTGATCGGGTGTCCGGCCTGATGAAGAAGCTGGGCATGGAGCGCGGTGAAGCCATCGAGCACCCCTGGGTGACCAAATCCATCGAAGGCGCCCAGCGCAAGGTGGAGGCCCGCAACTTCGACATCCGTAAGCAGCTGCTGGAGTTCGATGATGTGGCCAACGACCAGCGTAAGGTGGTGTACGCCCAGCGTAACGAGCTGATGGACAGCGACAGCATCGCCGAGACCATTCAGGTGATTCGTGACGATGTGCTGGCGAACGTCATCAACAGCTACATTCCGCCTCAGTCTCTGGAAGAGATGTGGGACGTGCCCGGCCTGGAAGAGCGCCTGAACTCCGAGTTCAACCTGGAGCTGCCCATCAGCAAGTGGCTCGAGGATGAGGAAGACCTCCACGAAGAGACCCTGCGCGAGCGCATCAGCCAGGCCTGGGCTGAGGTGTACAAGCAGAAAGAGGAGTCCGTGGGTGAGCCTGTGCTGCGCCAGTTCGAGAAGGCGATCATGCTGCAGACCCTGGACAACCTGTGGAAGGAGCACCTGGCGGCCATGGATCACCTGCGTCAGGGCATTCATCTGCGCGGTTACGCCCAGAAGAACCCCAAGCAGGAGTACAAGCGCGAGTCCTTCGAGCTGTTTGAGAACATGCTGGAGACCCTGAAGCACGACGTGATCTCCATCCTCTCCAAGGTGCGGGTACAGACCCAGTCCGAGGTGGATGAGATGGAGGCCAAGCGCCGTGAGCAGGAGGAAGCCCTGGCGGCCCAGCGCAACTACTCCGGTGCCCCGGAGGGTGAAGAAGCGCCCCAGCCCAAGGTTGGCCGCAATGAGCCCTGTCCCTGTGGCTCCGGCAAGAAGTACAAGCAGTGCCACGGTAAGCTGGCCTGATAAGGCTTGAATCGAACCGCAAATGCCAGTCTCCGGACTGGCATTTTTGTATTAGGAAGGTAACAACGGATGAGCATCCAGAAAATCGTCATTGGTCTGGTGAAGAACCAGCAGAACCACTACCTGATCAGCTTGCGCCAGGGGGATCAGCACCTGGCGGGCAAGTGGGAGTTCCCCGGCGGAAAGGCGGAGGCAGGGGAAGATGAACTGACGGCCCTGGCCCGTGAGCTTCATGAGGAGGTGGGACTGGAATTGACCCAGGCCGAGCTGATGGAGCGTAAGGTGTTTGAATTTGATGACCGCACCCTGGAGCTGCACTTCTTCCGGGTGACCGGCTATCTGGGAGAGGCACAGGCGAGGGAGGGCCAGCCCCTGAAATGGGCCAGTGTGGAGGAGCTTCGGGCTCTGCCCTTCCCCAAGGCCAATGACTCGGTCATCGACGCCCTGTAGCGGCAAACGAAAAAGGCTCCAATCGGAGCCTTTTTGTTGTGCCGGTTTCTGGCATCAGTCCTCTTTGAAGAAGTCGCCTTCGTCGTAGCCCAGGTCGTCGGGGATCTCAGGTTCGGCAGGGATGGCGTGTTTCTCGTCTGCCCAGTCGCCGAGGTCAATCAGCTTACAGCGCTCACTGCAAAAGGGCTTGAAGGGGTGGTCACTGTCCCAGGTCACTGTCTTCTTGCAGGTGGGGCATTGTACTTCCAGGGTCATGGGGTCTCCATCGACAGCGACAGGCTAAAGGGCAGGTTACGAACCTCGGCACTGCCTGTGCTGGCATTCATCATATGCAGGCTGAAGCGGTTCTTGTGGCCACTCACTACAGGGTAGCAGCCGTAGTGGTTGTCCAGTCGCACCCGCAACAGCGCCAGGGGATGGTCGGCATTATGGAGAAACTGCCCCTGGATCGCCACCTTGTTCTCCCAATGGCTGCATTCGCGGATCAGTTGCAGTTGCAGGGTGATCGCCTCGGTCAGCGGGGCCAGGGTGGCCTGCCAGGCCTCAATGTCCCGGATCCGTTGTTCTCTGGGTTGACCCAGCCAGAACTGCAGCCTGGGCAGATCAAACCCACAGGCGCCGCCGGCCAGGTTGACCCTCTGGCGAATTTGGCTGAGGAAGCGGTCCTGGCGCAGGGTGCTGCCCGGCCGCTCCATCTGCAGCAGGGCACTGCTCTGCCCCTTGAGAGTATCCACCAGGGCTTGCAGCTGTTGTTGATCCACCCCGGGCTGACTCTGCCACTGGTTTACCAGCGTCAGGCTCTGGTCCACCTGTTTGGCCAGTTCGCCCTTGATGTCGGAGCGCTCCAACAGGTCACACAGCTCAAACAGGGTGCGAAACAGGCTGCGGTGGGCACTGGGGCAGTCGCCGTTGCGGCAGTCCTCCAGAGACTGGATCAGCTGCTCCACCCGCAGGTAGAAGCGGGTTCGCTCATTTAGGGGGTGTTCATACAGAGTCGAGTTACTCATGGCTCCCGGCAAGTGTCAGATAGTGTTGATGGAGTCGTTCCACCTGTGTGTTAAGGTCGGCAAGATTGCCGCCGTTGTCAATGCGATCGTCTGCCGCGGCCAGGCGTTGTTCGCGGCTGGCCTGGTTGGCCATGATCTTTTCCACCAGGGCACGGTCGTTGCTGTCGCGGCTCATGGTGCGCCTGAGCTGCTCCTCTTCCGGCAGATCCACCACCAGAACCCGTTCCACCAGGGACTGCAGGCCGTTCTCCACCAGCAGCGGAATCACCAGCAGGGCATAGGGGGAGGCGGCGGCCTTGCCCCGCTCGGTCATGGTGGTGCGTACCAAGGGGTGGATCAGGTTGTTGAGCCACTGCAGCTCCTGGGGGTTATTGAACACCCTGGCCCTCAGTGCCGCCCGGTCCAGCTCCCCCCTGGAGAGCATCTCCTTGCCAAAATGGTCAACGATCGCCTTGAGGCCGTCGCTGCCCGGCGCCACCACCTCGCGGGCGATGATGTCTGCGTCGATCAGTTCGATGCCCCGGTCGGCAAACAGGTTGGCCACCGTGGTCTTGCCGGAGCCAATGCCGCCGGTGAGGCCGATCAGCAGGGCGCTCACAGGCCCAGCACCCGGGTCAGGTACCAATGGACAATCTGGTCGCCCCAGAGCAGGGCTATCCAGCCTGCCAAGATGATCCAGGGGCCGAAGGGCATGGGGTTGTCCCGCTTCAGCTTGCCCAGGGCCAGCTGCAGTATGCCGTAGGCCGCGCCAAGTACCGAGGAGAGCAGGATGATCAGCAGCAGCGGCTTCCACCCCAGCCAGGCACCAAAGAGTGCCAGCAGCTTGAAGTCGCCAAACCCCATCCCCTCCTTGCCGGTGACCACCTTGAACAGCTGGAAGACGCTCCACAGGCTGAGGTAGCCGAAGGCCGCGCCAGCGACCGCCTGTTCCAGGGGCACCAGGCCATCCTTGATGTTGAACAGCAGGCCCAGCCACAGCAGGGGCAGGGTGATCTGGTCCGGCAGCAGCATGGTGTCGGCGTCGATGAAGGCCAGGGCGATCAGCCCCAGGCTCAGCAGCGACAGGGCGGCAAAGGTCGGGGTGGGCCCGAACTGCCAGGCCATCATTGCCAATACCGCCGCGGTCATCAGCTCCACCATGGGGTAACGCAGGCCTATGCTGCCTTGGCAGCTGTGGCACTTGCCCCCCAACAGCAGATAGCTGAGCACAGGAATGTTGTGCTTCATGGGGATGGGGGTCTGACAGTGACCGCAGCGGGATCTCGGGGTGGCCAGGTTGAATGTCTCTGGCAGGTCGGAGCGGGTCACCGGCTGCTCGCAGTATTCCTGGCATTCGATGCGCCAGTCCCTGTCCATCATGATGGGCAGACGGTGGATCACCACATTGAGGAAGCTGCCCAGGATCAGGCCCAGCAGGGCAACCAGGGTGATGAACAGCCAGGGCTGTGTGTGAAATAGGGTGATCCAGTAATCCATTTATCGATTCGGTTTAGTGAGTTAACCCGTAGATCCTAGCCGACCACGCTACCCAATTGGAAGATCGGAAGATACATTGCCACCACTAATCCACCCACGAGTGAGCCGATCACCACCATCAGCAGGGGTTCAATCAGGGTAGAGAGCCCATCTACGGCATCATCCACCTGCATCTCATAGATGTTGGCCACCTTGTTGAGCATCTCATCCAGGGACCCGGACTCCTCGCCGATCAGCACCATCTGAATCAGCATGTCTGGAAACACCCCCTGGGTACGCATCGCCATGTTCATCTGCAGTCCGGAGATCACCTCGTGGCGCACCGCCTGAACCGCATCTCGGTAGACGGCATTACCGGCGGCACCGGCGGCGGACTCCAGCCCGTCGATCAGCGGGACCCCGGCGGCAAAAGTGGTGGCCAAGGTGCGGGAGAAGCGGGCGACGGCACCTTTGTTGAGGATCGGGCCCACCAGGGGCAGCTTCAGCAGCAGGGCGTCAATCCAGTCTTTGAACCTCTGGGAGCGGCGATGGGCCTGGATGAACCCCCAGATCAGAGCAATCAGCCCCCCGGCAAAATAGGGCCAGGCCAGCTGAAGGAAGCGGGACAGCTGAATCACCAGCTGGGTGAACGTCGGCAGCTGCGCATCGAAGCTGGCGAAGATCTCCTCAAACTGGGGCACCACGAACAGCAGCAGGATCACCGTGACGATCACCGCCACCACAATCACCGCCGTGGGATAGAACATCGCCTTCTTGATCTTGGACTTGAGCGCCTCCGCCTTCTCCCTGTAGGTGGCGATGCGGTCAAACACTCGGTCCAGGGCCCCGGAGTGTTCCCCCGCCTCCACCAGATCGCAGTAGAGGTCGTCGAACTGCTTGGGGTGGGGGCGCAGGGCCTTGGAGAGGGGCAGTCCAGCTTCCACCTGCAGCAGGATCTCCCCCAGCAGGGTGCGCATCGCCTCCTTGTCATGGCCCCGGCCTATCATCTGCAGGGTGGTGACCAGGGGGACGCCAGCCATCAGCATGGTGGCCACCTGTCGGGTGACCATGGCCATCTCCATAGGGGTCACGCTGGCGCCCCTTCCGAACAGGGGCTTGGGCTTGCGCCTCAACCGCACCGCGTGGATCCCCTGTTTGCGCAGCTGGGCGCGGGCCTCCTCCGAACTGATGGCGCGGATCTCACCCTTGGTGCGGCGACCGTTGGCATTGGCCCCCTGCCACAGAAATTCGATGATGGAGGCGTCGCCCCCTTTGGCCTGATGGGTCATCTCTGGGCCTCCCAGTCGGTGATGCGATTGATCTCCGCCAGACTGGTGACTCCGGCGGCCACCTGAGCCAGGCCGGACTGACGCAGGGGGACCATGCCTCCCTCCATGGCGACCTGGGCCAGCTCCAGAGAGTTGCCATTGGCCATGATCAGCTCCGCCAGGGGCGGCGACATGGGCAGCAGCTCATACACCCCCAGTCGCCCCTTGTAGCCTCCGGTGCAGTGTTCACAGCCTTTGGCCTGATACAGGGTCGGCCCTGAGGCGATCTGGGCCTCGCTGAAGCCCGCTTCCCTGAGTACCTCGGGGCTCAGAGACTCCGGCTGCCTGCAGTGGCGGCACAACCTTCGAGCCAGCCGCTGGGCGATGATCAGCGACACCGAGGCGGCGATGTTGTAGGCGGGCACCCCCATGTTCAGCAGCCGGGTCAGGGTCTCGGCGGCGGAGTTGGTGTGCAGGGTTGAGAGCACCAGATGGCCGGTCTGGGCCGCCTTGATGGCGATCTCTGCGGTTTCCAGGTCCCGGATCTCCCCCACCATGACCACGTCGGGATCCTGGCGCAGGAAGGCGCGCAGGGCGGCGGCGAAGGTGAGGCCGGCCCTGTTGTTGATCTGTACCTGGTTGATGCCGGGCAGGTTTATCTCCACTGGGTCTTCGGCGGTGGAGATGTTGCGCTGCTCGGTATTGAGGATATTCAGGCCGGTATAAAGGGACACCGTCTTGCCGGAGCCGGTGGGGCCGGTGACCAGGATCATCCCCTGGGGCCGTTGCAACGCCCCCAGATAGAGGGTCTTCTGGTGCGGGTGATAGCCGAGGACATCGATGTTGAGCAGGGCGGCAGACCCATCGAGGATCCGCATTACGATCTTCTCCCCAAACAGAGTGGGCAGGGTGGAGACCCGAAAATCGATGGCCCGCTTGGGGCTGAGGCGCAGCTTGATACGGCCATCCTGAGGCAGCCTGCGCTCGGCGATGTCCAGCTTGGACATCACCTTGAGCCGGGCAGAGATGCGGCTGGCCAGGTTGGCGGGCGGCGTGGAGACGGTGTGCAGCACGCCGTCGATGCGAAAGCGTATGCGGTAGCTGGACTCAAAGGGTTCGAAATGCAGATCCGAGGCCCCTCGTTTGATGGCGTCGGTGAGCAGCTTGTTGATGTAGATGACGATGGGGGCGTCGTCGGCGGCCGGTGGCGCGTCGCGCTCCTCGCCCTGCTCCTCCACCTCGATGCTGCCCAGGTTCTGTTCATCCAGCTCGGTCAGCTCCAGGGCGTCGAAGTCGCTCTCCAGGAACTGCTCAATCACCTGCTCCAGGGCGCTCTGGTCCACCAGAACCGGCACCGCCCTCAGGCCGGTGTTGAACTCGAAATCTTCCAGCACCGTCAGGTTGGCGGCGTCACAGGTGGCGACAAACAGCTGTCCGCCCCGGGAGGAGAGGGGCAGGCAGCGGTGACGCTCCACCAGCTTCAGGCTGATCAGCTCAACTGGCAGGGTGTCGGTATTGAGGTGGCGGACATCAAACAGCGGCGCGCCCAGGTCGCGCGCCTGCTGATAATAATGCCCGTCCATCCGAGATCCTTAACAGAGACCGGCGGCGACGCAGCTGCCCGTGGTCTGATTCCAGGTGATGGTGCCGCTGCTGGCGGTGGGCACCAGGATATAGGTTTTGCTGTCGACGTCTGAAGTGCCGGTGGCAGTAATGCCCGCTGTGGTAAAGGTCACGCTGTTCACGTAGGCGCCTGAGTCGGCGCCTGCGGTGCTGACCGAGCCGTTACAGGCGGTGTGTACCGCTGCGGCGTCGCCAGTGGTGCCCTTGGTCTGCACACACACCTCTATCTGGGTCTTGATGGAGCCGGTGGCAGAGATCACTTCACTGAACTTGGCGCGTTGGGTGTAGGTTTGGTAGGCGGGCAGGGCGATGGCGGCGAGGATGCCGACGATGGCCACGACGATCATCAGTTCAATCAGGGTAAAGCCTGTCTGGCGGGCACGGTTACGCATCTGGACACTCCTTTGCTTTGGCGACAATCCTTGTCTCCTCTTCGCGTCCTGCGAAGAGGTCAGTCAACCTAAAAGCTAGTACAAAGTGCTGCCGTCACAAGGCGTTCAGAGCCAAAAAACTCTGGTTCATCAAGGAGCCAAGCCTTTTACTCCTGATAATCAGCAGGTTGCTGGAAGTGGTTGAAAGGCAAAAAAAGAAAACGGCACCCAGGGGTGCCGTCTTGGATGCTGATGCCGGATCGATATCCCGATTAGCGGAAGCGCATGGAGAGGTCAACGGCCTTGACGTGTTTGGTCAGGGCGCCCACCGAGATGTAGTCGATGCCGGTGTGGGCAAACTCGGCGATGCTGTCTATGGTGACGTTGCCGCTTACCTCAAGCTTGGCGCGCCCCTGGTTCAGCTCCACCGCCTGCATCTGCATGGTCAGGTCAAAGTTGTCCAGCATCACGATGTCGGCGCCATGGTCAATGGCCTGCTGCAGTTCATTCAGGTTTTCCACTTCCACTTCCACCGGCTTGTCGGCGTGCAGGGCGCGGGCCGCGGCGATGGCGGCACCGATGCCACCACAGGCGGCGATGTGGTTCTCCTTGATCAGGAAGGCGTCGAACAGACCGATGCGGTGGTTCTTACCGCCGCCGCAGGTGACGGCGTATTTCTGGGCAGTGCGCAGCCCCGGCAGGGTCTTGCGGGTATCCAGCAACTGGGTGCCGGTGCCCTCCAGCTTCATCACATACTGGTTGACCAGGGTGGCCACGCCGGACAGGGTCTGGACAAAGTTCAGTGCCACCCGTTCGCCGGTCAGCAGCTTGCGGGCGGGGCCGGAGAGCTCGCACAGGACCTGATTGGGCAGCACCAGATCGCCATCATCCACGTGCCAGTGAAGGGCCACTTCGCCCCCCAGTTGGTTGAACACCTGCTCCACCCAGGCTTTACCACAAAACACCGCCTCTTCGCGGCTGATGATGGTGGCCTCGGCGTTGCGCTCGGCAGGGATCAGTTGGGCGGTGATGTCCCCCTCGTCGGCATGGAGTCCACCCAGGTCTTCGGTGAGGGCGGCGGCCACGGTGAGGCGGATGTCGTTTTCCAGCATAGTGAGTTACTTCCTGATAGTAAGTGTTTGTCCCCGTTGCACCAGCTCCAGGTGCCTCAGGGCGTTCATCCCCAGCAGTATGGTGTCGTCCTCCTGGCCGGGGTTGAGACTGGCGTCCAGATTATACAGGGTCAGCGGCCCGATTGTGAGTGTCTCTATGGTGGTGCGGTGCACCGTGATGGTGCCGTTGGCGGTACTGACCGGATAGGGGAAGCCGGGCTTCAGCCCCAGTGCCGGGCCGAGGTGGGCGGGCACCGAGATGGTGGTGGCCCCGGTGTCCAGCATCAGGGTGACCGGTTGGCCATTGAGGTCCCCGGCCACCACGTAATGGCCGCGACGATTCTGCTTCAGCACCAGCTCCTCTCCCTGAATCACAGGGTCCAGGTTGGGGTTGTGCTGGCGTGCCAGCTTGTCGTCGAAATAGAGGTAGAGCAGACCCAGCATGGATAGCCAGGCCAGAAAGAGCATGGGCTTTCCCAGGGGAGAGTGCGGACGTGTTCTCTTCATACCGGACCTGCTACAGTGTGGGTTTTAGCATTATCGGTGTTCTCCATGGACAAGGGCAACCACTATACTCTGGATCCTCAGGGGCGCTGGCTCAGGGGCGCGACCCACAGATTCAGTCCCTTCCAGGATGCCCGCCCGGAGGGACTTCCCATCAGCGCCCTGGTGATCCACAACATCAGCCTGTTGCCGGATCAGTTTGGCAGCGACTACGTCGACCAGCTGTTCCTTGGCTGCGTCCAGGTGGATCACCCGGTATTGGCGGACGTCCGGGGGCTGAGGGTGTCAGCCCATCTCTTTATACGGCGAAGCGGCCAGGTGATTCAGTATGTCCCCTTCGATCGCCGTGCCTGGCATGCGGGAGTCAGTGAACTGGCTGGGCAGAGCCGCTGCAATGACTTCAGCATAGGAATTGAGATGGAGGGCAGTGATCATCGCCCCTTCACCATGGCACAATACCATAGTCTCATCGGGGTAACTTCTGCTTTATTAGCGTCTTACCCCGATATCACCCTGGACAGAATTGTGGGTCACAGTGATATCGCCCCGGGAAGGAAGACCGACCCCGGCCCCCATTTTGACTGGAACCGTTACAGGCTCGGATTAGACAAGGCAAGCTAAATGGCTCTGTTTTCACTACTGGTGGTACTGCTGCTGGAGCGGCTGAAGTTGATCGGCCCTTCACTGCAGTTTAATGCGGTGTTTGATGCCTATCGCAGCAGGTTATTTAACGACAGTGAGTTGCGCAGCGGCTGGAAGATGCTGTTCTCCCTGGCTCTGGCGCCTGCCCTGGTGGCGTTGCTCGCCTATGAGTTCGAAGGGGTGCACTATGGCGTCTGGCATCTGGCCCTGTGGCTGTTGGTGGGGGTGGTGTTGTTCAGTCACATGGAGCTGAGGGCGGCGTTCAAGGAGTACCTCGAAGCCGCCTGCCGGGCCGATCTTCAGGCCAGTTTCCACATTGCCGACAAGGTGGACCCTGTGCCCCTGGAGGCGGTGACCGAGCGCGAGCTGGGACAGCGTATGGGGCAGGTGGCCGCCTGGCTGAACTACCGCTACTATGCGGCGGTGGCCCTCTACTTTGTGTTGTTGGGCCCAGCGGTGGCGACCTTCTATTGTGTGGTGCGTGGCTACCACGACCACTTCGAACGGCATCAGCTCAATCGTCCCCTGGTCTCCGGATTGATGACCCTGCTGGACTGGGTACCGGTGCGTCTGGTGGCGTTCGGCTTTGCCCTTTCCGGCCATTTCAGCCGCGCCCTGTCGGTGTGGCTGTCACTGGCATTCAAGCCCACGGTGTCGGCCCGCACCCTGATCTACCGGGTTGCCCTGGTGGCGGAGGAGATTCCGGTGGAGACCGCGGCGCCGGTTTGCGTCCAGTCCACCCTCAACCTGCTGAAGCTGGCCAAGCGCAATGTCACCCTGCTGCTGATCCTGGTCTCCCTGCTGACCATCTTCGGCGTGCTCAGTTAGGTTTGCTGCGGCGAGACTCATCCAAAAGTCTGCCAGTTCACTGCGGATGCAGGCCGGTTCAGCTCAAGAGCGCCGCCGTCTGTGTCTCTGGTCAATTCAATGACCCAGGGGAGCCCTCCGGCTCCCCTTTTTCATCTCCGACTCCGAATCAGTTCACACCGCCGAGACCCAAGGAGTGATCTGGCGCACATGGGTCAGTCTGACCAGTGAAAAGCCGGTTGAAGAATCAGCGATTTTAGGCTGGATTGAATTGCCAACAGAATTCGACTCACTTCAATTGTCGAAATTGCGAACCGGTCGGTTGATCTATCTCTCAAACAAGGGATGATCCAACGTGGCAGCAATCCCCTTTGCCTGCCAGAATCTCATTCACAGATTCCTTTGAGATCAAAATGTTGTAAAGTGGTCATACCATTGATTGCAAGGCCTGTTCGGTTTTATTGATCAGGTCGATCTATTAAATGCATTCTGTGATTTCAATCAAAGTGGTTGCCATTAAAGAGTGTGATCTGCTACATTTTGTGCCGCACTCATAATGGTCTTACCAATTGACAAACCATTAGCAGACTGGGAAGTTATCCGACCATGGCCTACCAAAAAATCAGTCAGCCAAAGCTGTCCGACGTCATCGTTAACCAACTGGAGAAGATGATCCTCGAAGGCAGCCTGAAACCGGGGCAGAAACTGCCGCCGGAGCGGGAGCTGGCACAACAGTTTGAAGTATCCCGACCCTCTCTGAGGGAGGCGATTCAGAAGCTGGAGGTGAAAGGCCTGTTGAATCGGCGCCAGGGTGGCGGCACCTACGTGCAGGATCAGCTGTGGAAAAGCTTGGCCGATCCCCTCATCGAATTGCTGGCGGACAACCCGGAGACTCAGTACGACCTCCTGGAGTTCCGTCACGCAACCGAGGGAATGATGGCCTATTATGCAGCATTGCGTGGTACCGATTCGGATCACGCCATTCTTAAGCAGCGAATTGAACGACTCCATGAGGTCCAGGGTCAGCTTGAGCTTGAAGCCAAGGCGATCGTGGACTTCTACCGTGCGGTGGCCGAAGCCTCACACAACGTTGCCATGTTGCACGTGGTGTTGAGTCTGTCGCCTCTGCTCGAGCGTAATGTGACGGAAAACCTCGGTCTTCTGTACCGCCGGGAGGGCTCCGCCCATTACGCCAACCTGCACCGGGAAGCTCTGTTAAAAGCGATCTTGAATCGCGAGCCCGAAGTGGCGCGCAGGGCATCTAATGAACACCTGGCCTACATCGAGGAAGTGACCATCGAGGTGCGCCAGGAAGACAGTCGTCAGCAGCGCAGCCTGCGCCGCCTGCGGAACGACTACTAGCAGAATGCGAGTAAAGGCGGTCCTTCGGGCCGCCCCATCACAAGCAACGATGGAAGAGGAATTTTGTGATGCCGGAAATGATGCCACACGACGTGGATCCGCAAGAAACTCATGAATGGCTGGGCGCCCTTGCGGCGGTATTGGAGCAGGATGGTCCCGAGCGGGCTCATTACCTGCTGGAGCAGATGATCGACAAGGCCCGCCGCAGCGGTGCCCATCTGCCCTACAAACCCACCACCGCCTATGTGAATACCATCCCTGTTGGCTCCGAACCCCACATGCCTGGTAACCAGGAGCTGGAGGAGCGTATTCGTGCCATCGTTCGCTGGAACGCCCTGGCCATGGTACTGCGTGCGTCCAAGAAGGACCTGGAGCTTGGGGGCCACATCTCCAGCTTTGCCTCCAGTGCCACCCTGTATGACGTGTGCTTCAACCACTTCTTCCGTGCACCCAACGAGAAGGATGGTGGTGATCTGGTGTACTTCCAGGGTCACATCGCCCCCGGCATCTACTCCCGCTCTTTCCTGGAAGGCCGCCTGACCGAATCTCAGCTGGATAACTTCCGCCAGGAGGTGGACGGTAAGGGTCTCTCCTCCTACCCTCACCCCCGTCTGATGCCCGATTACTGGCAGTTCCCCACCGTATCCATGGGTCTGGGTCCCATTGCCGCCATCTACCAGGCGCGCTACCTCAAGTACCTGACCGACCGCGGCATCAAAGACTGTTCCGAACAGAAGGTCTACTGCTTCCTCGGTGACGGTGAAGTGGATGAGCCGGAAGCCCTGGGCGCCATCGGCCTGGCGGCCCGTGAAGAGCTGGACAACCTGATCTTCATCGTCAACTGCAACCTGCAACGTCTGGACGGCCCGGTACGGGGTAACGGTAAGATCATCCAGGAGCTGGAAGGTGAATTCCGCGGCGCTGGCTGGGAAGTGATCAAGGTGATCTGGGGTCGCTACTGGGATCCCCTGTTGGCCCAGGACACCTCCGGCAAGCTGCTGCAACTGATGGAAGAGACCGTCGACGGCGAATACCAGAACTGCAAAGCCAAGGGTGGCGCCTACACCCGTGAGCACTTCTTCGGTAAGTACCCGGAGACCGCCGAGATGGTGGCCAACATGTCCGACAGCGACATCTGGCGCCTGAACCGTGGTGGTCACGATCCGGTGAAGGTCTACGCCGCCCTGAAGCAGGCTACCGAAACCAAGGGTCGCCCCACGGTGATCCTGGCCAAGACCGTTAAAGGTTACGGCATGGGTGAAGCCGGTGAAGGTAAGAACATCGCCCACGGCGTGAAGAAGATGGACATGGATGCGATCAAGCACTTCCGTGACCGCTTCAACATCCCTCTGAGCGACGATCAGCTGGAAGACATCCCTTACTACCACCCGGGTGAAGATTCCGAAGAGGTGAAATACCTGCGCGAGCGCCGTGAAGCCCTGAAAGGCTACATGCCGGCCCGCAGCTCCAAGTTCACCGAGGAGCTGATCACCCCGCCGCTGAAGGCGTTTGACGCCGTGCTCAAGGGCTCCAACGGCCGCGAAATCTCCACCACCATGGCGTTCGTCCGCGTCCTGACCGCCCTGCTCAAAGACAAGCAGATCGGCAAGCGCATCGTGCCCATCATCCCGGATGAAGCCCGTACCTTTGGTATGGAAGGCCTGTTCCGTCAGGTGGGCATCTATGCCCATGAAGGCCAGAAGTACACCCCTCAGGACAAGGACCAGGTGGCCTACTACCGTGAGGACAAGAAGGGCCAGGTACTGCAGGAAGGGATCAACGAGCTGGGCGCCATGAGCTCCTGGCTGGCGGCGGCGACCAGTTACTCCACCAACGACGCCCCGACCATTCCGTTCTACATCTACTACTCCATGTTTGGCTTCCAGCGCATCGGTGACATGGCCTGGGCGGCCGGTGACCAGCGTGCCCGTGGATTCATGATTGGCGGTACTTCCGGACGCACCACCCTCAACGGCGAAGGTCTGCAGCACCAGGATGGCCACAGCCACATTCAGGCGAACACCATCCCAAGCTGCATCACCTATGACCCAACCTATGGCTACGAAGTGGCGGTCATCGTCCACGACGGCCTGGAGCGGATGTACGGCGATGCCCAGGAAGACGTGTTCTACTACCTGACCACCCTGAACGAGAACTATGAGCAACCTGCCATGCCAGAAGGCGTGGAAGAGGGGATCATCAAGGGTATCTACAAGCTGGACAGCATCAAGGGGTCCGGCAAAGGCAAGGTACAGCTGCTGGGTTGTGGTTCCATCCTGCAGCAAGTTCGCAAGGCCGCCGACGCCCTGGCCAAGGACTACGGCATCGATGTGGACGTATTCAGCGTCACCAGCTTCAACGAACTGACCCGTGACGGTCAGGACATTGAACGCCACAACCTGCTGAACCCCACTGCCAAACCTAAGCAGGCCTACATCAGCACTGTGCTGGATGAGTCCCCTGTTATCGCCGCGACCGACTACATGAAGTCCTACGCCGATCAGGTTCGTGCCTGGGTTCCCGGCGACTACAGCGTACTGGGCACCGACGGCTTCGGCCGCTCCGACAGCCGCGCCAACCTGCGTCACCACTTCGAAGTGGACTCTCGCTGGGTGGTTCTGGCCGCGCTCAAGTCCCTGGTGGACCGTGGCGAGCTGCCGGTTGAGGTGCTGACCCAGACCATTGAGCAGTACGGCATCGATACCGCCAAACCGAATCCGCTGTGGGCTTGATAGGGATTAGATAAATGTCACAAATCAAAGAGATCCGTCTGCCCGACGTGGGCGGCGATGCGGTAGAGATCATCGAGCTGTGCGTGGCCGCTGGCGACGCCGTTGAAGCGGAAGGTTCGCTGATCACCGTGGAAACCGACAAGGCCACCATGGATGTGCCCAGCGAAGACGCGGGTACCGTGGTTGAGCTGAAAGTCCAGGTAGGTGACAAGGTCTCCGAAGGGGACCTGATCGCCCTGGTGGAGGTGGCCGGTGAAGCGGCCGCCGAGGCCCCGGCGGCCGAAGCGACCCCAGCGGAAACCCCGGCTCCTGCCGAGCCTGCCCCTGCCCCTGAAGCCCCTGCCGCCGCCGAGGCGCCGGTGGCCGTTTCCGGGCCTGTGGTGAAAGAGGTGACCGTGCCCGACATCGGTGAGTCCGGTGAAGTGGACATCATCGAGGTGCTGGTTGCCGTGGGTGACAGCGTCGAGGCGGAACAGGGCCTGATCACCCTGGAGACCGACAAGGCCACCATGGAGGTGCCTGCCCCCTTCGCCGGTGTGGTGAAGGAGCTGAAGGTCAACGTGGGCGACAAGATTGGCGAAGGCGGACTGGTGGCCCTGATTGAAACTCAGGATGCGGCCCCAGTGGCGGCTGAACCTGCTCCGGCGCCTGCTGCCGAAGCGCCTAAGGCGGACCCTGCGCCGGCTCCGGCCAAGAACTCCGCGCCACCTGTGCCTCATCACCCCTCTGCGGCGGCCCCCAAGGCCACCGGCGCCATCTACGCTTCTCCGGCGGTTCGCCGCCTGGCCAGCGAGTTTGGTGTGGACCTGACCAAGGTGAAGGGCACAGGCCGTAAGAACCGCATCCTCAAAGAGGACGTGCAGGCCTACGTCAAGTATGAGCTGTCCCGTCCCAAGGCCAGCGCCGCCACCAGCACAGGTGCCGGTAACGGTTTGCAGGTGATTGAAGGGCCTAAGGTGGACTTCGCCAAGTTCGGTGAAGTGGAAGAGGTGCCGCTGACCCGGATCCAGAAGATCTCCGGTCCCAACCTGCATCGCAACTGGGTGACCATCCCCCATGTGACCCAGTTTGACGAGGCGGACATCACCGAGCAGGAGGCGTTCCGTAAGGAGCAGAACCAGCTGGCGGCCAAGAGCGACAGCGGCGTGAAGATCACCCCTCTGGTGTTCATCCTCAAGGCGGCGGCCCGAGCCCTGGAGACCCACCCCAAGTTCAACAGCTCCCTGTCTGCAGACGGTGAGAGCCTGGTGATGAAGAAGTACATCCACATCGGTGTGGCGGTGGATACCCCCAACGGTCTTGTGGTGCCCGTGGTTCGTGATGTGAACAAGAAAGGGATCATCGAACTGTCTCAGGATCTGGCGGAGCTCTCCACCAAGGCCCGTCAAGGTAAGTTGACAGCTACCGACATGCAGGGAAGCTGCTTCACCATCTCCAGCCTGGGCGGCATTGGCGGTACTCAGTTTACCCCCATCGTCAACGCCCCGGACGTGGCCATCCTCGGCGTGTCCCGCTCCGAGATGAAGCCCAAGTGGGATGGCCAGGCGTTCCAGCCCCGGCTGATGCTGCCCCTGGCGATGTCCTATGACCACAGGGTGATCGACGGTGCCGACGCGGCCCGCTTCATCACCACCCTGAGTCAGACACTGGGTGACATCCGTCGATTGATTCTGTAAATCGGCATATAAAAGGCCGACCATTCTGGTTGGCCTTTTGTTTAAGGAATCGGGGCAGTACAATGCCAGCATCCCCGCCGTCAGGTGGTGACTGCCCCAACGGAATGAATAAAAAATAGAGGACATTATGAGCAACGAGATCAAAACCCAAGTCGTGGTTCTCGGTGCCGGACCTGCCGGTTACTCCGCCGCTTTTCGTGCCGCCGACCTCGGCCTGGAAACCGTTATCGTTGAGCGTTACTCCACCCTGGGTGGTGTGTGCCTGAACGTCGGTTGTATCCCCTCCAAAGCGCTGCTGCACGTTGCCAAGGTGATCGACGAAGCCAAGGCGATGGCGGATCACGGCATCAGCTTCGGTGAGCCCCAGATCGATCTGGACAAGGTACGCGCCCACAAGGAGAAGGTGATTGGCCAACTGACCGGTGGTCTGTCCGGTATGGCCAAGATGCGTAAGGTGAAGGTAGTAAACGGCTTTGGTAAGTTTACCGGCCCCAACTCCATCGCCGTAGAGGGTGCCGACGGCACCACAGTGGTGAACTTTGACCACGCCATCATCGCCGCCGGTTCGCGCCCCATCGAGTTGCCGTTCATCCCCCACGAAGATCCCCGCATCTGGGACTCCACCGACGCCCTGGAGCTGAAAGAGATCCCCGAGCGCCTGCTGGTTATGGGCGGCGGCATCATCGGCCTGGAGATGGGTACCGTATACCATACCCTGGGTTCCAAGGTGGACGTGGTGGAGATGCTGGATCAGGTGATCCCCGCAGCCGATAAGGATGTGGTTCGCGTCTTTACCAAACGGATGAAGAACAAGTTCGACTTCATGCTGGAGACCAAGGTCACCCAGGTGGAAGCCAAGGAAGACGGCATCTACGTCAGCATGGAGGGCAAGAAGGCCCCGGCAGAGCCTCAGCGTTATGACGCGGTCCTGGTGGCCATCGGCCGTACCCCCAACGGCAAACTGATCGACGCCGACAAGGCGGGCGTGAAGATTGACGAGCGCGGCTTCATCAACGTCGACAAGCAGATGCGCACCAACGTCAACCACATCTTCGCCATCGGCGACATCGTCGGCCAGCCGATGCTGGCGCACAAAGGTGTGCATGAAGGCCATGTGGCCGCCGAGGTGATCTCCGGTAAGAAGCACTACTTCGATCCCAAGGTGATCCCCTCCATCGCCTACACCGATCCTGAGGTGGCCTGGGTGGGCCTGACCGAGAAGGAAGCCAAGGCGCAGAACATCGCTTACGAAACTGCGGTCTTCCCCTGGGCTGCCAGTGGCCGAGCCATTGCCCAGGATGCCGCTGACGGCATGACCAAGCTGATCTTCGACAAGGAGACCCACCGGGTGATCGGCGGG
Source organism: Ferrimonas sp. YFM (assembly GCF_030296015.1). Classification (NCBI taxonomy): domain Bacteria; kingdom Pseudomonadati; phylum Pseudomonadota; class Gammaproteobacteria; order Alteromonadales; family Ferrimonadaceae; genus Ferrimonas; species Ferrimonas sp. YFM. The sequence continues at coordinate 4,142,245 of NZ_AP027368.1, read as the reverse complement.
GCCATCGTCGGCAGCAACGGCGGCGAACTGCTGGGTGAGATTGGCCTGGCCATCGAGATGGGTTGTGATGCCGAAGATCTGGCGCTGACCATCCATGCCCACCCCACTCTGCACGAGTCTGTGGGCCTGGCCGCCGAGGTGTATGAGGGCAGCATCACTGACCTGCCCAACCCCAAGGCGAAGAAGCGTTAACACCCTTCAAATGCGAATTAAGCGGCTTCGGCCGCTTTTTTTATGCACAGAGCGATGGAAGTTTGGTAGAACAACTTTTAAAGTAGCGTTTCGATAACTATAACCCTGAAGGTGGCTCATTCTGTTGAGGTGGCTCACGCTATTGGTCCTGTTGTTGGGACAAGTTCTTCCGGTTTACGGCTTCCAGAGCCGTGTCTTCGATCACCATTCCGGTTTCGTCTCCAATTCAGTGACGGATATGGCCTTCAGCGATCGGGGACAACTGTGGGTGACCACCCACGATGGGCTTTACCGCATCGCCAGCCACAAGGTTCGCCGCCTCGATCGTTTCTCCGATACCGTCCTCCTGCCTGATTTCACTCTGACCCGGGTACGAACCCTGCCAGACAATCAGATCCTGATCTCCAGTGAGCATGATCTGTTCCTGCTGGATGAGGCCCACAACCAGGTTTCCATGCTCGGCCGTGACAGCTACACGGATTACCAGGGAGGAGGCTCTACCGCCCTGACCGACGCCGAGGGCCAGCTGTTCTGGGTACTGAACGAGATGGGCCAGCTCTACCGGTTCGATTTGGCCGAGGAGCAGGCCACCCTGTTGTCGGTGATTGGCGCCCAGAAGCACTTCTTTCAAGGTCTGGTGCACCACGGCGATACCCTGGTCACCGGCACCCGCAACCAGTTAATTACCTTCTCCATGGAGGGGGAGGTTCTGGAGTCCGCCCCCTGGCCCAAGGAGCGGGGCAACCTCACCACCCTGTTTTCCGACCGTCAGGGCCGCTTGTGGCTGACCTCCACCCGGGGACTGTATCTGCGTCAGGGGCAGAATTTCATCCGCATCGACCCCGTGGGACGTTCGGTGCGCGACATCCAGCAGGACAGCAAGGGCAATCTGTGGGTGGTGACCACCCTGGGCTTGTTCCGCATTGATGGCAAGGACCTGAAAGTCACCGCCATGGGCCGCAGTGAAGAGCTGTTCGATGTCGCAGCCAGCATGCACAAGCTGGAGCTGGACGACAGCGACAACCTCTGGGTGGCCACCATCAGTGCCGGCATCGCCGCCCTGTCCCAGCCGGAAGACTATGTGCTGGACCGTCTGTCCACCCACACCTCTCCCGCCATCGGCGCCGATCTGGTGTGGGGCTTCAGTGGCACACCTGAGCAGTTGTTTGTCTCCCACGACCAGGGTGTGGATGAGGTGGACCTGGTCGGGCGGACGGTCAAGCCTCTGCTGCTGGAGGGCCTCGATGCCCTGGATGCCGCCTTCAGTGCCCTGCCCATCTCGGACACCGAGCTGCTGGTGGGCACTACCAAGGGGCTGTTTATGGTGGACCGGGCGCAGGGGATGGGCCACAGGATCGCCACCGGTGATGACGGTTTGCCGGATCTCAGCAACCGGGTGATTCTGACCATGGCCGAGGGGCCGGGCCGGATCTGGCTGGCCACCGATATGGGGCTCTATCTGTTCGATACCGAACGTCGCACCCTTGAACTGATCCTGGACGAAGGCCAGCCCCTGATGGAGGTGCGCAACATCCTGGATCTGGGCCATGAGGTGTGGCTGGGGGGCAAGCAGCTGTTTGGCCGCTACCAGTTGATGGACCGGCGTTTCGAATCCACCCTGAACTGGCTGCCCGGCGACCCGGACGATTACCACTTCGGCCCCATGGCTCAGGTGGCGCCGGACAAACTGCTGGTGGGCAGTTTCGGCGAAGGGATCCTGGAGGTGGACACCGGCCTCAAGCTGGCGTTCCGCATGAACGAGCAGTGGCGCTTCAACTGCACCACCCCCTACTTTATCCAGCCGACCCAGGAGGGGGCGGTGATCGGCTGCCCACAGGTGTTGGCACGGTACAACCGCGATACCGGGACCATCTCCAGCGTGGGCAACGACGGCGGACTGTTTAACACCGAGCTCAATGAGGGCGCCGCCTTTCGTCTGGCCGACGACACCCTGGTGGTCGGCACCACCACAGGGCTGCTGCGGGTGGACCCCATGCACATCACCGAGGCCAAGAGCAGCAACAGCGTCCAGCTGGAGTCGGTCAAGGTGCAGTACGAGGGTGGCAACGAACTGTTCCTGATCCCCCAGATGCAGAAGATGGTGATCCGCCCCAGCTTCGAGCTGGTGAACATCAACCTGGGCACCACCAATCTCATCACCGGCCCGGCGGTTCACTTCCGCTATCAGCTGGTGTTCGACGGCAAGCCCAGCAGCATGACCGAGCTGGACGGGGAGTCCAGCATCACCCTGTCCCGTCTGCCACCGGGCAACCACGCCCTGTTGGTGTACGGCGAGTTTGACGGCGTCTGGCAAAGGGAGCCGCTGAGGCTCAACTTCAAGGTGGAGCAGCACTGGTGGGCCAGGCAGGGGATGCAGCTGCTGTTTTTGACGGTCACCATACTGATGCTGTTTGTCACTGCGGTGAACTGGCGCAATCAATTGCGCCGGCAGCGTCGCATCAACCAGGCACTGCGCCAGAGTCAGCACAGACTGCAGCTGGCGTTGCAGGGGGGCGGGTCAGACATCTGGGAGTGGGATGCCAAGAGTGACAGCTTCTACGTGGAAAACCGTCAGACCACCCTGTCTCGCACCAACAGGCCGATGCGCATTCCCCGGGTGGGGATGACCCTGCACCGTCAGGATCTGCAGCCCGTGGCCCAGGCCTGGAAACAGCTTCTGGCCGGCGATCAGGAGCGGATCAACGTGGAATTCCGGGCCATCAGTCCCATCGGCGAATGGCGCTGGCTGTGGGCCACCGGCACGGTGATCGAACGGGATCCCGATACCGGCCAGGCGTTGCTGGTGGCCGGGGTGTACGCCGACCGCACCAAGGTGCGCAAGATGGCTCACCTGCACACCCTCTATGCCCACGCCATGGAGAACACCACCGAGGGGATGATGATTCTGGATGCGGAGTACAATGTGACTGCGCACAACCCGTCGGCCCTGGCGATCCTCGGTTACCCCAAGGGGGCGCTGGAGGGGGTGAGCCTGGCGGACACATTGTTGACCGAATCCGAGATCCTCGCCGAGATGAAGAGCCAGCGTCGCTGGAGCGGCGAAGCCCAGATGCGCCGCCGCGGCCGCGGTCAGGTGCCGGTGTGGCTCAACCTCAGCCATATGGCCCTGGACAGTGGCGGCGACTATCTGGTGGTGCTGTTTTCCGACATCTCCGAGCGGAAGAAGCAGGAGGTGGCGCTGCAGAAGCTGGCCAATTACGACTTGGTGACCGGCCTGCCCAACCGTTCCCAGTTCGACCAGCAGATCCGTGCCCTGATGCAGGCTTCGCCGGATGATCCCCTGGCCCTGCTGTTCCTGGACCTGGACAGGTTCAAGCACATCAACGATACCTTCGGTCATGGTACCGGCGACGCCCTGCTGGTGGAGGTGAGCCGCCTGCTCTCCTCTGTGGTGGGGGGCAGCGGCACCGTCTGCCGTTTTGGCGGCGATGAGTTCGTCATCATAGTGCGCGACTTCAATCACAGGCTGCAGGTGGAGGCCCTGGCGGAGCGGATCCTCAGCCTGCTGTCTGAGCCCATTCAGGTGCAGCAGCAGGTGCTCTACCTGTCGGTGAGCATCGGCATCGCCCTCTACCCAGAGGATGGCAGCCAGGCCGAAGAGCTGCTGAAGAACGCCGACCTGGCCATGTACCACGCCAAGGAGGAGGGGCGGGGACGCGCCTGCTTCTATACCCGAGAGCGGGATGCCCAGGCCACCTACCAGCTGGAGATGGAGAACGAGCTGCGTCAGGCCCTGGAGCAGGACAAGCTGGCGATCCATTACCAGCCACAGCTTGACGTTTCCGACAACTCGGTGTGTGGTGTCGAGGCGCTGATGCGCTGGAACCGGGAGGACGGCAGTCCGGTGGCGCCGGATCTCTTTATCGAATTGGCGGAGTCCAGTGGCCTGATCATCCGCCTGGATCGCTGGATGCTGGAGAATGCCTGCCGGGAGTTCATGTCCTGGCCGGAGAACGGGGATCTCAAACTCTCCATCAACGTCTCCGCCAGCCACTTCCGCCAGTACGATTACGTGGAGTTTATCCAGTCGGTGCTGCAGAGCACCGGCATTCCACCGGAACAGCTGTGTCTGGAGATCACCGAAGGGGTGCTGATGAGGCAGGTCAACCTGGCCCAGGCCCACCTGCTGGCCCTGAGGGAGCTGGGGATCTCGGTGGCGGTGGATGACTTTGGCACCGGCTACTCGTCGCTCTCCTACCTGAGCCAGTTTGCGGTGAACAGCCTGAAGATCGACCGCTCCTTCATCCAGTCCATGCTGGAGAACAAGGCCAACCGGGCGATCACCTGCAGTATTCTCGATCTGGGCCGTAACCTGGAGTTGGACGTGGTGGCGGAAGGGGTGGAGACGCCGGATCAACTGGCGTTCCTGCGCAGCCAGGGCTGTCACCTGGTTCAGGGGTATCACTTCGCCAGGCCGATGCCGTCTTCACAGTGTCGTCAGTGGCTGGCAAACTGGACCCCGAGTGAACACGAACTGCTGATGGCTTCATCCTGAGTTGGTTGAACCCCGGGGCTGTTGAGTGCGTTGAAGACGCAAACCACAGCCCGGGGTCTATTACCGTTTTTTATGCAAAGTCACTGTACCTCCAGCCAAACTCCCTGATAGCCTTCCGTTATTCTTTTACTGAATGTCATCGCCCAAGATCAACGCGCCCTAGAGGGATCTATGTTACGCACTACGCTGGCTTTACTGCTGCTCCTGCCACTTTGGCTGCAGGCTACCGAACGTCCCACTGTGGGTGTGGTTCTCTCCGGGGGGGGCGCCAAGGGTGCGGCCCACATCGGTGTGCTCAGGGTGCTGGAGCAGAACCGGATTCCGGTGGACTACATCGCCGGCACCTCCATGGGCTCCTATGTCGCCGGCCTCTATGCCCTGGGGTACAGCGCCGACGAGATAGAAGCCATTCTTCTCTCCATGGACTTCAATACCGGCTTCGATGATGACATCCCCAGGGAAGATCTCGCCTATCGCGACAAGCAGCAGCGGGATGACTTCCCCCTGGGGATCCAGATGGGGTACCGGGAGGGGGAGTTGCGCTTTCCCAAGGGGGCCCTGCAGGGCCAGACCATGCGCTCTCTGATTCGCCGCTCCGTGGGTAACATTCCGGAGGTGGGTCACTTCGATGATCTGCCCATCCCCCTGCGTACCGTGGCCACGGATCTCACCGATCGCAGTGAGGTGGTGCTGGAGAGCGGCAACCTGGTGCTGGCGATGCAGGCCAGCATGACGGTGCCCGGCGCCCTGGCACCCATAGAGATCGACGGCCATATGCTGGTGGATGGCGGCATGGCCAACAACCTGCCGGTCTCCGTGGTCAAGGCGATGGGGGCGGACATTGTCATCGCCGTGGACATCGGCACCCCACTCAAGGGGAAGGACGATCTCAAGTCGGTGTTCGACATCGTCGATCAGCTGACCGGCTACCTGACCAACCTGACCCGGGATCAGCAGGTGGCGCTGATGAGTGAGCAGGATATCCTGCTGGTGCCGGAGATCGACGGGGTGGGAACCTCGGACTTCGACCTGATGCCAGACATGATTCCCCGAGGTGAAGCGGCGGCCCGGGCCAAGCTGGAGCAGCTCAGGGCACTGTCCCTGCCCGAGGCCCGCTACGCCGGCTACCGGGCCCAGAAGCAGGCTCTGCGCAGCTTCTGGGAAGATAAGGGCGCCGGAGAGCTGGTGGCCATTGAACTGGATAACGACTCCTGGGTTGGGGAGAGCCGCATTCTTACCGCCCTGGGGGTCAAGCCCGGGCAACCCCTGGCCCAGGATGAGATCGAGGAGGCCATCGCCCGTGTCTATGCCCTCAACGAGTTTGAGCGGGTGGACGCCTACATTCAGGAGCGGGCCGAGGGGCGGGTGCTGGTGGTGGACACCGACGGCAAGAGCTGGGGCCCCCACCTGTTTGAACTGGGGCTGAGGTTTGAGGATGACTTTGATAATCCCACCACCTCCAACCTGGACATCGCCTTCACCATGAACAACATCACCAGCCTCCATGGCCAGTGGCGAAATGAGTTGTCTTTGGGGACCAATCGCCGCCTCAGCAGTGAATTTTACCTGCCCCTGGACGCCAACGGCCGCTGGTACAGCCGCGCCCAGTTCGAGGCGCAACAGGAGCGCTGGGAACGGATCTCGCCCTCGGCAGATTTCCCTTTCCGCAGCATCGAGCGGAAACGGGACAACTGGATGGCGGGCCTGGGGATCAACCTGGGGCTGGCGGCTCAGTTGGAGCTGGGGTATCAGTATGAGTCCGGGGACGTCAGCGATGAGCACGCCCTGGTGTTGACTAAACTGGGGGACTACGAGTTCCACGGTGCCATGTTCAGTTTTGGCTACGATACCCTGGATGGCGCCATGTTCCCCACCCAGGGCAACAGGCTGCTGGTGAGCGTGTCTCATATCGACGAACGCTCGAATCTGACCTTCGATGGCCTGCCCACCAACAAGCAGGAGTCTCTGGTCTACCACCTGGAGTGGACCGGCGCCACCAACTGGGATCAGCACAGCTTCTTTATCAAGAGTGAACTTGAGACCATCGACAGCGACGGCATCAGCTTCGTCCACTTCACCTCCCTGGGTGGCTTCCTCAACCTGTCCGGCTTCTACCGGGACTCTCTGCTGGGCAGTCACAAGGGGCTGGTGGCCGGGGTGTACACCTATGATCTGAGTAAGGGAGTGCTGGGGATCACCTGGCCCCTGTACCTGGGCTTCTCCGCCGAGGCCGGCAACGTATGGCTGACCCGGGATGACGCAGACTGGGACGACCTCATCTATGCCGGCAGTCTGTTTATCGGTGCCGAGACCAAGCTGGGGCCGGCGGCCATCGCCTGGGGTATGGCGGACAGCGGCGACTCCAGCCTCTACCTGTTCCTGGGCAAGCGGTTCTAACGGGACGAATCCAAAAAAGAAGGGCACCTGCGGGTGCCCTTCGTCGTTTCGGCCTAACGCCAGTGATCCAGGGAGAACTCCTCCAGGCTGAGATACTGCCTGTCGGCGATCACATACCTGGGATCGCCCCTGTGGTCGGCATCGGGCACCGCCAGGGTGTGCATCCTGGCGGCCTTGGCGGCCAGCAGGCCGTTGAAGGAGTCCTCGATGGCGAGACACTGGGTAGCCTCGAGATTCAGGGCATCCACCGCATTGAGGTAGACCTGGGGATGGGGCTTGCCCAGGGGCAGGTGCTCGGCGGAGCAGGTGGCCTGGAAGTAGTGGCCGATGGCCAGTTTCTCCAGGGTGGTCTCCATCAGGATATGGGGGGACGAGGTGGCCACCGCCATGGGGATCCCCGCCTGGTGCAGGATGTCCAGAGTCGAACGTACCCCGGCCATGGGCTGGCCTTTCTCCTGAATCACCTTGACCATGGCATCGAGGATCTGTTGCTCCACCTGCTTGGGGGTGGCGCCTTGCCAGGGGTGGCGGCTGAACCAGAACTGAACCACATGATCAATTCTCAATCCTTGGGTTTTCAAGGTGTCTTCCAGGGTGATGGGTACCCCCAGTTGAGGAAATACCTCCATTTCAGCAAGTTGCCAGAACGGTTCGGAATCCACCAACACGCCGTCCATATCGAAAACGACCCCTTTGACCATTTTGACTCCTCTCACTCGCGAATGTGTGCCTTGCAAGGCCTTCAGCTTTGACTAAGGTTAAGGCATTCAACCCAATATCAACACCATTGCCGCCCTTGCCGGGCCGGCAGTGTAGCCTATTTTTCTAAGGTGACCCTATGATCAAACCCCTTTCCATCATCAGTTTGGCACTGCTTGTGGCCGGTTGCGGCGGCAGCAGCGGCTCCTCCTCTCCACAGACAGGACAGTTCTCCCTGGCGGTGTCCGATGCGCCGGTGGAGCAGGCGGACGAAGTGGTGCTGTTCTTCAACGAAGTGGTGCTTGTGCCCGAGGACGGCGGCGATCCCATACTGATCGACTTGAGTGAAGGGGGCCCGGACAGTGTCGACCTGCTGGATTACACCGGCAGCAACAGCGCCACCCTGGTGAACAGCCAGACCCTGGCCGTGGGCGAGTACACCATGTGCCTCTATGCCCTGGACGGGGACGGTACCCAGCAACTGTCTTACGTGAATACCCAGGATCAGGGGGTGGTGCCGCTTCGAGTGAACAGCAAAGGCAGCTGTCAGGGTGTCAGAGGCAACACCGACGAGGCGGGGCGCATCTTCTTCAATCAGCCTTTTACCATCAATACCGGCATCAACAACTACGTGGCGGAGTTTAATCTGCGTCAGGGGCTGGTGGACCCACAAGGCCAGGAGGGGATGTTCATCAAGCCCACCGCAGTACAACTGGTGAATGAGGCCGGTGCCGGCAACATCGCCGGTGTTCTGGCTGTGGAGCAGAGAGAGGCGTGTGAGGCGGACATGACCTCTCTGCTGGAGGTGTCCGAGTTCAGTCACGTGGCTTACCTGTTTGCCGGGGAACGTGACCGCACCACCATGGGTGATCTGGTGGGGGACGCCGGGTATCCGGATGGGTCACCTCTGGTGGCGCCGGTGGCCACCGCCGACATCAGCCTGGATGAGGCCAGCGGCGAGTATCGCTATGAGTTTGGCTTTATCGGAGAGGGGACCTACAGCATCGGCTATACCTGTGTGGCCAACTTCGATCTGCCCGAGAGTCACGAGACCGAAGAGCAGGACTTCACCTTCTACCAGCACTACACTCCGGTACAGGTCCAGCCTGGACTGACCACTGTTCAAGACCTGGATCCCATTTTGTGATCCAACGCGGCGGCACCTGTCCTGGGTGCCGCCCAGCTTCACTTTCTTCAACTTTAGTCCAAAAAACCGGCTCATCGGAGCGGTTGCAATTTAAACTTCCGTTTTAATTCAGATATACTGCCCACAGCCAGAAACATGTGGCATTCATCACAAAATGGAACCAAAACGCCACGCAAAACCGGAACGCGCTGTGATCTGACGCAGTGCCCAAGAATCCGGAATCAACAACAGGACGAGCAGCTTCGTTGTAAGCCTGCCAGTAAAAGAGGAATTTTGCCGTGCTAGAAGCCTACCGTGAACACGTTGCCGAACGCGCAAACCAAGGTATCGCTCCCAAGCCCCTGGACGCGGAGCAGACCGCTGCCCTGGTGGAGCTGCTGAAGAATCCCCCCGCCGGTGAAGAGGAGACCCTGGTCGACCTGCTGGAAAACCGCATCCCCCCCGGCGTAGACGAAGCCGCCTATGTGAAGGCCAGCTTCCTGACCGCCGTCGCCCGCGGAGAAAGCGCCAGCCCATTGCTGAGCAAGGCACGTGCCACTGAACTGCTGGGCACCATGCAGGGCGGTTACAACATCGAACCGCTGATTGCCCTGCTGGATGACGCCGAGCTGGCGTCTCTGGCCGCCAAGGCTCTGTCCCATACCCTGCTGATGTTTGATGCCTTCCACGATGTGGTGGACAAGATGAACGCCGGCAACGATTTTGCCAAGCAGGTGGTGCACTCCTGGGCTGAAGCGGAGTGGTTCCTGTCCAAGCCTGCACTGGCTGAGAAGATCACCCTGACCGTATTCAAGGTCAGCGGTGAAACCAACACCGATGATCTGTCTCCCGCCCCCGATGCCTGGTCCCGCCCGGACATCCCGCTGCACGCCCTGGCGATGCTGAAGACTGCCCGTGACGGCATTACCCCGGACAAGGACGGTGAGATTGGCCCCATCAGCACCATCGAGGCGCTGAAGGAGAAGGGTCACCCCGTTGCCTATGTGGGCGACGTCGTGGGTACCGGCTCCTCCCGTAAATCCGCCACCAACTCGGTGCTGTGGTTTATGGGCGACGACATCCCCAATGTGCCCAACAAGCGCGGCGGTGGCTACTGCCTGGGTGGCAAGATTGCGCCCATCTTCTTCAACACCATGGAAGACGCCGGCGCCCTGCCCATCGAGCTGGATGTCAGCAAGATGAACATGGGCGACGTCATCGAGATCTACCCCTATGAGGGCGTGGCCAAGAACGCCGACAGTGGCGAAGAGCTGTGTCGTTTCGAGCTGAAGACCGACGTACTGCTGGATGAAGTGCGTGCCGGTGGCCGTATTCCGCTGATCATTGGCCGCGGCCTGACCGACCGCGCCCGCGAAGCCTTGGAGCTGGGCACCAGCGAGGTGTTCCGTCGTCCCGCCGATGTGGCCGACAGTGGCAAGGGCTACACTCTGGCCCAGAAGATGGTGGGCAAGGCCTGTGGCGTCGCCGGTGTTCGTCCCGGCCAGTACTGTGAGCCCAAGATGACCACAGTGGGTTCCCAGGACACCACCGGCCCCATGACCCGTGATGAGCTGAAGGACCTGGCCTGTCTGGGCTTCTCCGCCGACCTGACCATGCAGTCCTTCTGCCACACCTCCGCCTATCCCAAGCCGGTGGACGTGACCACTCACGCCACCCTGCCTGACTTCATCATGAACCGTGGCGGCATCTCCCTGCGCCCCGGTGACGGCGTGATTCACTCCTGGCTGAACCGCATGCTGCTGCCCGATACCGTGGGCACCGGCGGCGACTCCCACACCCGCTTCCCTCTGGGAATCTCCTTCCCGGCCGGTTCCGGTCTGGTGGCTTTCGCCGCTGCCACCGGTGTGATGCCACTGGATATGCCTGAGTCTGTACTGGTGCGCTTCAAGGGCGAGATGCAGCCTGGCATCACCCTGCGCGACCTGGTGCACGCCATCCCCTACTACGCCATTCAGCAGGGCCTGCTGACCGTGGAGAAGCAGGGTAAGAAGAACATCTTCTCCGGCCGCGTGCTGGAGATCGAGGGGCTGGACCACCTCACCGTGGAACAGGCGTTCGAACTGTCTGACGCGTCCGCCGAGCGCTCCGCCGCCGGGTGCACCATCAAGCTGTCCGAGGAGTCTGTGGCCGAGTACCTGAACTCCAATATCGTGATGCTGAAGTGGATGATTGCCGAGGGCTATGGCGACCGCCGTACCATCGAGCGCCGCATCCAGGCGATGGAGAAGTGGCTGGCCAACCCTGAGTTGATGCAAGCCGATGCCGATGCCGAGTACTGCGAGGTGATCGAGATCGACCTGGCCGAGATCAAGGAGCCTATCCTGTGTGCCCCGAACGATCCGGACGATGCCCGCCTGTTGTCTGAGGTTCAGGGCGAAAGCATCGATGAGGTGTTCATCGGCTCCTGCATGACCAACATCGGTCACTTCCGCGCCGCCGGCAAGCTGCTGGACAAGCACAAGGGTGCATTGCCGACCCGTCTGTGGGTGGCGCCGCCCACCAAGATGGATCAGCAGCAGCTGATCGATGAGGGTTACTACGGCATCTATGGCCGTGTGGGTGCCCGCACCGAGCAGCCCGGTTGCTCCCTGTGCATGGGTAACCAGGCCCGGGTGGCCGACGGGGCGTCCGTGGTCTCCACCTCCACCCGTAACTTCCCCAACCGTCTGGGTACCGGAGCCAATGTGTTCCTGGCCTCTGCGGAGCTGGCGGCGGTGGCCTCCATCATGGGCAAACTGCCCAGTGTCGAGGAGTATCAGGAGTACGCCAAGGCGATCGACGCCCAGGCGGCGGACACCTACCGTTACCTGAACTTCCACAAGATGGAGCACTACACCAAGCCGGCCGGTGAGGTGATCATCCAGACCGCGGTGTAACCCCGACACTCTGGACGACAAAAAGCCCCGTGAGATGCGGGGCTTTTTTTATTTGGGTCGACAGGCTAAGACCCAACTCAATCAGCTGGTGATTCCCCTGCGTCAGGGCTGGGGCTGCAGCTCTTCGCTGTAGTGGCGATGCAGGGTGTCCAGCAACTTGTCTTCGAAGGCGAAGCGCTCCTCCATCGCCTGGCCCAGGCGAGAGAGGGACTCATCCAGCTCCATCATCCGTTCATCGTCTTCGTCGAAGGGCACGCCGAACTTGTCATTGAAGTCCAGGGCGACGTCGGTGCTCTTGGCAATTTGGGGAACGATGCGGCTGGCCAGCTGACGGCACTCCTCGCCGTGTTTCTCGCACTCGGAGACCACCTGATCGTAGACCTCGAAGTGGCCTTCGGAGACGTAGTCGACCAGCAGGTTGCAGAAGTGATGGACCCCATCCGGGTCGGGCAGGTGAGGGGCGCTGTCGTAGGGGGGCAGGTTAGCCAGCTGGCAGTAGTGAATCAGCAACTGACGCCGATTGTTCAGCCACTGGTCAATGAGTGTGTTCTTTCCCCCCCACTGTTCTACCGCATTCTGGAGTCTGGTTAACATAGCCTGTCCCTCTTGTTCTGCGATCCTATTGATTCAAATTTAAGTAATGGAAGGGCAGTTGATCAATGTTTTTTTTGACCTAGTCCGGCAGAGCCCGGGGCGGCGGGGGCAGATTGTGGTGTATTGGGGGGACAGTACAATAAAAAACCCCACAGCAATGCTGTGGGGCCGAAGATATGGTCTTTCAGGGCTCGCTTGCCGCGAGCTTCTGCGTTATTTGCTAGCGCGCTATTTTTATACCAAAGGCGAGGGTGAGGTGCAATACCTTGTTACGAATAAGTTCCCACTGAATTTGAGTCACAGTTCAAACTTTTGACCACTAATTTTGCGAATCTCCTCACGTCTCCGTGGTCATAAAGCTGTGTCCAGGTGCTACAATAGCGCCACTTTTTGAACCGCTTGCGTGTTAGGGATGAGCGAAATGTCCGAGTTGAAAAACGATCGTTACTTGCGTGCGCTGCTGCGCCAGCCCGTAGATAAAACCCCGGTATGGATGATGCGTCAGGCTGGACGCTACCTGCCTGAGTACCGCGCCACTCGCGCCGAGGCCGGCGATTTCATGTCCCTGTGCCGCAACGCCGAGCTGGCTTGCGAAGTGACCCTGCAGCCTCTGCGTCGCTACCCTCTGGATGCCGCCATCCTGTTCTCCGACATCCTGACCGTGCCAGATGCCATGGGTCTGGGTCTCTACTTCGAGCAGGGCGAAGGCCCACGCTTCGAAACCTTGTGTGACAGCAAGGCGGTGATTGAGAAGCTGCCTGTGCCTGATCCAGAAGGTGAGCTGAAGTACGTGATGGATGCGGTCCGCACCATCCGCCGCGAGCTGAAGGGCGAAGTGCCTCTGATCGGCTTCTCCGGCAGCCCCTGGACCCTGGCCACCTACATGGTTGAGGGCGGCAGCTCCAAAGATTTCGCCAAGATCAAGAAGATGGCCTTCGCTGAGCCCGCCACCCTGCACATGCTGCTGGACAAGCTGGCCGACTCCGTCATCCTCTACCTGAACGCCCAGATCAAGGCCGGCGCTCAGGCGGTACAGATCTTCGATACCTGGGGCGGCGCCCTGTCCGGCCCGGCTTACCGCGAATTCTCCCTGCAGTACATGCAGAAGATCGTTGATGGCCTGATCCGTGAAAACGACGGCCGCAAGGTGCCTGTCGTGCTGTTCACCAAGGGCGGTGGCCAGTGGCTGGAAGACATCGCCGCCACCGGCTGTGACGCCGTCGGCTGTGACTGGACCGTGGATATGAAGGCGGCCCGTCAGCGTGTGGGTGACAAGGTGGCCCTGCAGGGCAACATGGACCCCTCCTGGCTGTACGCGCCAGCGGACAAGATCCGTGGCGAAGTGTCCCGCATCCTGGAAGAGTTCGGTCCTGGCAACGGCCACGTGTTCAACCTGGGCCACGGCATTCACCAGCACGTGGATCCAGAGAACGCCGGCGCCTTTATCCGTGCCGTACACGAGCTGTCCGAGCCCTACCACAAGTAAGGTTCTGCTCGACTTAAAAAAACCCGGCCAAGTGCCGGGTTTTTTATCGCCGTTTTTTTAGAGGGGATCGCAAAATTTCCCCTTCCCTTTTTCCCGCCGATGATCCATTATCTCAAACATAAGTTTGTTAACCGGACAAATGTTTATGACCGAGCGGGAATTACAGATTCTGACCATACTGCGTCAGGACCCCCTGATCCCTCAGCAGGAGCTGGCGGACCGTCTTGGCATCAGTCGCAGCGCCGTGGCTGGTCACATCATGAATCTCACCCGCAAGGGGGCGATTCAGGGCAAGGGCTACATTCTGGCACCGGAGCAGTACGCCGTGGTGATCGGTGGCGCCAACATGGACCTCTGTGGCCGTTCCGATGCGCCCCTGGTCAGCGGGGATTCCAATCCCGGCCACCTCACCTGCAGTGCCGGCGGCGTGGGTCGCAACATCGCCGACAATCTGGGCCGCCTGGGCAGCCGGGTTCAGTTTGTGGGGGCCCTGGGGGACGACAACTGGGGCGAACAGCTGAAGCAGGCCTGCCGAGAGGCTGGCGTTGGGGTGGATCACTGTCTGACCGTCGCTGGTGCCACCACCAGCAGTTACCTGTCCATCCACGGTCCAGACGGTGAGATGCAGGTGGCGCTGAACGACATGTCGCTGATCGGACGTCTGGGCGCCGAGCAACTGGCCAAGCGCGACGGCATCTTCAAGCGCGCCAGTGCCCTGGTGCTGGATGCCAACCTGAGCCAGGACGCTCTGGAGTATCTGTTTGACCGCCATGGGGACACGCCAATCCTGGTGGACCCGGTCTCTACGGTGAAGGCGGGCAAACTGGCACCCTTCCTGGAGAAGATCCACACCCTGAAGCCAAACCGTATGGAAGCCGCCCTGCTGGCCGACCGGCAGCTGAACCGCCTGGAAGATCTGCCTGATGTAGCGGCGGCCCTGCACGATAGAGGGGTCCAGCGCCTGCTGATCAGCCTGGGGGCCGAGGGGGCCTTTGCCAGTGACGGGCAGCAGCATCGCTTCATTCCGGCGTCCGCCACTCAGGTCAACAATGTCACCGGGGCCGGTGACGCCCTGATGGCCGGCCTGACCCACGGCTTTATGAATCAATGGCAATGGGACCGCAGTGTCGACTTTGCCCTGGGCGCGGCGCGTTTGGCGCTGATTGCCGACAACACCATCAATTCAACCATGTCAGAGCAGGCGGTCGAGCGTCTGCTGGAGGAGACCCCATCATGTTAGAGCAGTATCTGGATATCCAGCCTGAAGTGGCCCAAGCCCTGGCCAACAACCAGCCCGTTGTTGCCCTGGAGTCCACCATCATCTCCCACGGTATGCCCTATCCACGCAACGTGGAAACTGCGCTGATGGTTGAGCAGGCGATTCGTGAGCAGGGGGCCATCCCCGCCACCATCGCCATCATCGAGGGTCGTCTGAAGGTGGGCCTGGATGAGGAGCAGATTCGCCATCTGGGTCAGGCCGGTCAAGCGGTCACCAAGGTGAGCCGTCGCGACATCCCCTTCATCGTGGCCGCCAAGAAAGATGGCGCCACCACCGTCGCTGCCACCATGATTCTGGCCGCCATGGCCGGCATCAAGGTGTTTGCCACCGGCGGCATTGGTGGTGTACACCGCGGCGCCCAGGAGACCTTCGACATCTCTGCGGACCTGCAGGAGCTGGCCAACACCGACGTGGCGGTGATCTGCGCCGGCGCCAAGTCCATCCTGGACCTGGGCCTGACCCGCGAGTATCTGGAGACTCAAGGGGTGCCTGTTGTGGGCTACCAGACCGACAGCCTGCCTGCGTTCTACACCCGTGAAAGTGAGCACAGCATCGATTACCGCCTGGATACCCCGGAAGCGATCGCCGAGGCGCTGAAGGCCAAGTGGGCCATGGATCTGAAAGGTGGCGTGGTGGTGGCCAACCCCATTCCAGAAGAGTTCGCCATGGCGCCCCAGGTGATCACCGACGCCATCGAAACCGCCCTGAAGGAAGCGGAAGAGCAGGGCATCGGCGGCAAGGCCTCCACCCCCTTCCTGCTGGCCCGTGTGTGCGAGCTGACCGGTGGTAACAGCCTGGACTCCAACATCCAGCTGGTGCTGAACAATGCCCGTCTGGGTGCCAGGATTGCTGCCGCCTACTGCAGCTAATCCTGTATCCGGCTAATTGCCTTTGAGCGCCGCTGCCACACTCTGTTGCAGCGGCGCTATCAGTTCTGCCTCAAACCAGGGGTTGCGCCTGAGCCACAGGTTGTTCCTGGGAGAGGGGTGGGGCAGGGCAATGATTCCCTGTTCCAGGTGAGTGCGCCAGCGGCGTACGCTCTCGGTCAGGGAATTGAATCCTTCCAGGTAGTGCCGCTGGGCATACTGGCCCACCAGAATCGTCAATCGAATCCTGGGCATCAATGCCTGAATCTGCTGATGCCACAGCGGGGCACAGCGGGGATCCGGCGGATTGTCACCACTTCTGCCCCGCCCGGGGTAACAGAAACCCATGGGCATGATGGCGACCCGGCTTGGGTCGTAGAACCGCTCCGGTTCCAGGTTCATCCACTCCCGCAGCCGCACACCGCTGGGGTCGTTCCAGGGGATGCCGCTGTTGTGGACCTTGAGCCCGGGTGCCTGGCCTATGATGAGCAGTCGGCTGCTGCTGGAAAACTGCACCACGGGACGAGGCCCCAGGGGCAGAACATCTTTACACAACTGGCATCGGCCTATGCGTTTGGCCAGTGCCTGTGAAGCATTTTTGAGCTCTGTCGCGTCCTGTCTATCAGAATCCATATCGATTTCGCATTTGCCATTTAAAAGGGCATGAATTTTCGGTAACTTGACCTTCATCATTCCAAAAGGTAGCGGTCCGACTCACCGGCGTCGATGAGCATAACCAAGCGCTTTACACTACAACTTGCGGTTATCGCCTTGCCGATATTGATCTTTATCGGCAGCGCCCTCTATTGGCAACTGGAAAGTGGCCTCTCCTCCATGACCGCCGACTTGCACAGCCGTACCCTGGCTGGTGTGGTGGACGAGCTTGAGACCGAACTGCGTCGCCAGAGCCGGGACCTGTCCGACGTCCTGGTTGCCCAGCCTCCCCTCAGAAATCACCTGTTGGCCCAAAGCCGGCTTCAGGGGCGGGTGCCTCTGGTGATCAACCACCATGGCGAGCTGCGTCTGCTGCTGCCGGACGGGGTGCGCCCCACCGGCACCGAACAGGGAATACTGGACAAGTACAGCCGTCTGTTCAACGTGGGCACCTTTCAGTATGAACGCAGTGGCGTGATGGCGCTTGGGGAGCGTTACTATACCGTGGTGGTGCTGCCGGCCCAGACCAAGGCCTGGCGCGGACTGGCCCTGATTCAGGAGCTGACACCGGAGCGCTTCAAGGCGCTGAGTCACGCCAGTGAACTCATCGGCGAGCTGCTGCTGTTGCCCGAGTCACGCATCGGCCGCAACATCAGCATCCCTGTGGCCACCTTCTCCGGCGAACCCCTTTGGGTGACCGCCACCTTCCATCAGTGGCAGCGGGTGCAGAAGAGCCACCTGCTGTGGTCGCTGATGGCCCTGTTCATCGGCGCCATCGCGCTGATGCTGGGGGTGATGCTGTTCCAGTTGCGGCGGCAGTTGCTGGTGCCAGCTCAGGAGCTCAAGGGGGCTCTGGAGAATCATCAGCAGAATAAGCTTTGGCACAAGCCTCTGAAGCTCAAAGGCAGCAGTGCCACCCGCAAACTGACCAAGCTGATCAACTCCCTGTCCGAAGAGATCTCCGTAAGCCACCTGTTTCAGCACAGTGCCCTCAATGCGGTGTCCGATGCGGCCATCATGGTCAACCAGGAGGGGCGGGTGATCCAGCTCAGCCCCGTGGCCGAGTTGTTGTTGGGGCTGAAAACCGACCAGGTCCTACACAAACCCCTGTCCGCCATCATGCCCGGAAATTCCGGGGCTCAGCTGGATGCCATGCTGGTGGCCCTGCTCAATGGCGGCAAGCTTCATGAAGAGGGACGGGTGCAACTGGCCCGGGAGCAGCTGGCGCGGATGGTGGACTTCAGCATCACCCGGGTGGACAGAGCGGAGGGGCAGTGTGTGGGCGCCGTGGTGATCCTCAAGGACATCACCCGCTCCGAGTTGCTCAAGCGCGAACTCAAGCGCAAGGCCCAGTACGATGTGATCACCTCGCTCTACAATCGTCAGAGCTTCGATCAGTTCCTGCAGAACCTGGAGAGCGACGACGGTCAGCACGCCATCTGCTACATGGACCTGGCCCGCTTCAAGCTGATCAACGACAGCTGTGGTCACGAGGCCGGGGATCGCATGCTCAAGGATGTGTCCGAGGCAATGGCCCGTTGCATCCGTAAGGGCGACTTCCTGGCCCGCATCGGCGGCGATGAGTTTGCCCTGGTGCTGGCCAACACCACCGCCCTGGAGGCGGCACGCCAACTCAAGGTGCTGATGGACAAGGTCCGCGCCATCACCCTCTATTGGGACTCCGGCAGCTATACCGTCGGCATTCACATAGGTGTGGCCTTCCACCGCGGGCTGGAGAGCACCCCCAGGGAGGTGTTCAAAGATGCCGAGCTGGCCTGTCAGGCGGCCAAGACCAAGGGCGAGAGTCAGATCCACTTCTTCGACTCCCTGGATCAGGATATGGCCCATCAGCGCAACGCTCCGGCCTGGGCCATGAAGATCAACGAGGCGATCATCAACGACAACCTGGTGCTGTTCTTCCAGCCCATTGAGGCGATATCCCATAAGACGGAGCGACGCCGGATGGAGATTCTGCTGCGGATTCGGGAAGAGAACGGCAGTATCCTGGCGCCGGGGCAGTTCATCGCTGCCGCAGAACGCTTCAACCTGATGCCCACCGTCGACCGGGCGGTAGTGCGCAAGGCGTTCGAATGGCTGGCCCGCCACCCTGAGTTGTGGGAGATTCAGGTGCTGTCGGTGAACCTGTCCGGCACCACCCTCTCCAGTGACGGCCTGGTGGATTACATTGATGATCTCACCAAGAGCCTGAACATCCCGCCTCACTGCATCTGTTTCGAGGTAACCGAGACCGCGGCGATTGCCAACGAAAGCCGGGCCCTGGAGATCCTCCATGCCCTGCGCCGCCGAGGATTTGCCTTCGCCCTGGATGACTTCGGCTCAGGCTTCGCCTCCTACGGTTACCTGCGTCAGCTGCCGGTGGACTATGTGAAGATCGACGGTTGTTTCGTCCGTAACCTGGCCACCAATGCCAAGGACTACGCCATTGTGAAATCGATCCACGACGTGTGCCGGGTGATCGGCATCGAGACGGTAGCCGAGTTTGTCGAGGATCAGGACACCCTGGATCAGCTGAAGATGATTGGGGTCAACTACGCCCAGGGCTACGGCATCGGCCGGCCCAAGGATCTGGAGACCTATGAGCCGGATCTGCCGCCGCCGGAGGAGCAGGCTCAGGCCTGGCCATAATCAGCCAGACCGTTACCCAGTCGCAGTGAATCCCAAGGAGGGACAAGATGCAGGGAGTGCAGGACAAAGTCGTCATACTCACAGGTGCGTCGGAGGGGATTGGCCGGGCCCTGGCCATCGCCTTGCACCGGGCCGGCGCCAGGCTGATGCTGGCGGCCAGAAGCTCAGACCGGCTGGCTGAACTGGCCGGCGAACTGGGAGAGGGGGTGCAGTGGTGTCCCTGTGACGTGGCCGAGCAAACCCAGTGCCAGACCCTGGTGGAGCGGACCCTGGGGGCCTTCGGCCGCATCGACATCCTGATCAACAACGCCGGCATCACCATGTGGAGCCGCTTCGACGAGGCGGAAGACTTGGCGATCTACGAGACCCTGATGCGGGTGAACTATCTCGGGGCCGTCTACCTGACCCATGCCGCCCTGCCGTCTCTCAAGGCCAGTGGTGGTCAGGTGGTGGCGGTGGCCTCCATAGCCGGCCTCACCGGTGTCCCCAGTCGCAGCGGCTATGCTGCCTCCAAACACGCCATGGTCGGCTTCTTCGACTCCCTCCGTATTGAACTGGCGCCGCAAGGGGTGGCCGTTACCCTGATCTGCCCCGACTTCGTGGTGTCCCAGATCCACAAAAGGGCCATAGGCCCGGACGGCAATCCCCTGGGACAAACCCCCATGCAGGAAGCGAAGATCATGACCGCCGAGCAGTGTGCCCAGCTGTGTCTGGAGGCGATCGCCGGGCGCAAGCGGCTGCTGATTACCTCAGTGCGTGGCAAGCTGGGCCGCTGGCTGAGACTGGTGGCACCCGGGCTGATCGACCGCATCGCCGACAGGGCGATACGGGAGCGGCATTAGCCCAGGTGCAATTCAGCCAAGGCCAAAGCGTTTATCGCCGAATGCAGCAGGATACAGGGGATAACCGAGCTGCTTTTATGTCTGAGGTAGCCTAGCAATATCCCATACAGGAACAGGGTGGACACCCCCTGAAAGCTGTATTGGGTATGGATGAGTGCCCACAGGGCCGAGCTGATCAGTGTGGCGATGAGGGGACTGTGGAACTGCTCCCTGAGCCCAGCCCAGAACATCTGTCGGAAAAACAGCTCTTCGACCAGTGGAGCGAGCAACACCACGGTCAGCAAGGAGAGCCACAACGGCAAGCTACCTATGGTGTCTGCCATCCACTGAAAGTCCTGCTCGGATGGCTCTATAAACTGAAACAGCAGCAGCTCCACGCCGAAGCAAAACAGTGCCAGGGCCATGAGAGGCAGGAAATGACGAGGCCGGGTCAAAGCCATGGCAGTGAACATCTGGCGTCGATAGTACTTCTGGTAACTCCGCAGCATCCCGGCCAGAAAGGTCAGCTGCATCGCCAGGCCGGCAGCGACTCCAGTGTGCTGAGGTACGTTGTCGGGCAGTAGCCAGAGTACGAAAATATAGGTGAGTCCGCTGGCGAAGCTGCAGATCAACGTCAGTCCTACCACATAGTAGAGCGGCAGCTTAAACTCGAAATTTGCCACTCCTTGGCTAACAGATTGATTCATAGAGCACTTCCTTGATTTCTTCTAGCCGACCAGTATCCATGCACCTATGGACAAGGGCAATGGAGAGGGGAGCCCCTACACTTTAAGTGGTTAAAAACTGGCCATCGCCAGCGCCCCGTCACTCTGCTACAATCCGCGCCCGGTAAGAGAAAAGGTGCACCATGATCCCCAAGGCAAAGACCAAGCTGTTTGAATACCCCAAGTACTGGGCCGAGAGTTACGGTCCGGCTCCCTTTATGCCCACCACCCGCAAGGAGATGGAGGCATTGGGCTGGGACAGCTGTGACATCATCGTCATCACCGGCGACGCCTATGTGGATCACCCCTCCTTCGGCATGGGCATCGTCGGCCGCATGCTGGAAGCCCAGGGGTTTCGGGTCGGGGTGATCGATCAGCCCGACTGGACCTCGAAACAGGACTTCATGCGCCTGGGCAAGCCCAACCTGTTCTTCGCCGTAGGGGCGGGCAACATGGATTCGATGATCAACCACTACACCGCGGATCGTCGACTGCGTCATGATGATGCCTACACCCCGGGCAATGTTCACGGCAAGCGTCCGGACCGGGCGGTGGTGGTGTATACCCAGCGCTGCAAAGAGGCCTACAAGGATGTGCCGGTGACCATCGGCAGCATCGAGGCCAGCTTGCGCCGCATCGCCCACTATGACTACTGGCAGGACAAGGTGCGCCGCGCCATCCTGTTCGATGCAAAGGCGGATCTGCTGATCTACGGCAACGCCGAGCGCCCCATCATCGAGGTGGCCCACCGACTGGCGGCGGGGGAGCCCATCTCCGAGATGCGCGACATCCGCGGTACCGGCTTCCTCACCAAAGATGCCCTGCCGGGCTGGAGTGGCCTGGACTCCACCACCCTGGACACCCCGGGGAAGATTGACCCCATCCCCAACCCCTACGGCGCCGATGAGATGGGCTGTCATATGGCCTCTCCTCAACAGGAGGAGGGCGCCAAGGCGGTCACGGTGCAGCCTGCCAAACCCAAGCCCTGGGAGAAGCAGTACATCCTGCTGCCGGCCTATGATCAGGTGCGGGTGGACAAGGTGCTCTATGCCCACAGTTCCCGGGTGTTCCATCAGGAGACCAATCCAGGCTGTGCCCGTGCGCTGATGCAGCGTCACGGCGACCGCCATATCTGGCTCAATCCACCGGCGATCCCCCTGGAGACCGACGAGATGGACTGGGTGTTTGGCCTGCCCTATCAGCGGGTGCCTCATCCCAAGTATCAGGACCAGACCATCCCTGCCTACGACATGATCAAGACCTCCATCAACATCATGCGCGGTTGCTACGGGGGCTGCTCCTTCTGCTCCATCACCGAGCACGAAGGCAGGATCATCCAGAGCCGCAGCCATGAGTCGGTGATTCGGGAGATTGAGGAGATCAAGGAGAAGGTACCGGGCTTTACCGGGGTGATCTCCGATCTCGGTGGTCCCACCGCCAACATGTACCACCTGCGCTGCAAGAGCCCCAAGGCGGAGGCCACCTGCCGTCGCCTCTCCTGCATCTACCCGGATATCTGTGGCCACATGGACACCGACCATACCCCGACCATCGAGCTGTATCGCAAGGCGCGTAAGGTGAAGGGGATCAAGAAGGTGCTGATCGCATCCGGGGTACGCTATGACCTGGCGGTGGAGGATCCCCGCTATGTGAAGGAGCTGGTGACCCACCATGTGGGGGGCTACCTGAAGATCGCCCCGGAGCATACCGAAGAGGGGCCGTTGTCCAAGATGCTCAAGCCTGGGATGGGCAGCTACTACCGTTTCAAGGAGCTGTTCGACAAATACTCGGCCGAGGCGGGCAAGAAGCAGTACCTGATCCCCTATTTCATCTCCGCTCACCCGGGGACCAGCATCAAGGATATGGCCAACCTGGCTTTGTGGCTGAAGGAGAACAACTTCAAGCTGGATCAGGTGCAGAACTTCTATCCTTCGCCCCTGGCCAACGCCACCGCCATCTGGCACACCGAAGTGGACTCCATGCGCAAGGTGAGTCACAAGTCGGACCGGGTGACCGTGGCCAAGGGCGGGCGGGAGCGTCGCATTCACAAGGCGATCCTCCGTTACCACGACCCCGAGGGCTGGCCGTTGGTGCGCGAAGGTCTGAAGAAGGCGGGGCTGGCCAGGCTGATTGGTCATGGCCCCAACTGTCTGGTGCCGCCGGAAGGGCACAGGCCCAAAGGCCAGGGAGGACGGGGCAAGCCGGCCCTGAGCAAGCACACCGGCCTCAAGCAGTTCGACAAGCCCCGCAAGGCGGCCAGTGGCGCAACCCGCGACAACCGCGGCGGCGGCAAGGGCAAACCGGCCGGCCAGGGTCAGCGTAAGGGGCCGGCGGCTGGAGGAAACCGGCCGGGTGCGGCAGGTAAAGGGCCCTCAGCCGGCCGGGGCAAATCTCAGAGTCGTCCCAAGCCTCAGCGTCAGGGACGTTAGAGAATAACCTTGTCACTCAAAACAAACGCCGGGCAGATGCCCGGCGTGGTTGTTTTGGGGGAGCCGCTCTAACGGTTGTACTTGTCTATCATCAGGGTGATGCTGCTGCCATTGTGGGTGTGGCAGGTGCCGGCGTCATACTCTCGCTCCAAGGTAAACTCGCACTCCCCAAGCTCCGGGGAGAACATGCTGAGTCGGGTTGCCAGTTCATCCACGCTGATCACCAGTTCCAATTGTCCGCCAGTGCCCCTGTCCAGCCGCAGATAGTAGGGCTTCACCAAAGTCACCAGCACCTCCTGAGCATGCACCAGGTTGCCGTCGGTATCATGGATACCATAGAGCAGTTTCACCTGAGGTGAGGTGCTGTCGAGCGCCAGGGCTGAGGCGCTTAGCACCAGCGCCAGGGCAATCAGTAGCTGCTTCATCGGGAGCCTCCTTGTGGGACAACCCTAAGCATAGGTGCCGGGAGGCGGGGTCGCCAATGAGGGTCCGAATTGTTAGCCGATTCCGTCCAGGCGGCGGCGGACGTAGCGGCCTGGCGCGGCTTCCAGGCCTTCGGCGGGCACCCTGGCGGCCACCTTGGTGGCCGGATTTTGCTGCTCCAGCCACTGCTGCCAGGTGGGCCACCAGCTGCTCTCCTGCCGGCTGGCGGCCTCCAGCCAGGCGTCGGCAGAGCCTGCGCTTTCGCCGGTGAGGTGGCCATATTTACCCCCTGGAGGGTTGATGATCCCAGCGACGTGGCCGGACTCGCCAAGGACGAAGGTGGTCTTGCCCCCCAGGGCCTGACCACTGTCGTAGCAGGGCTGCCACAGGGCGATGTGGTCCTCCCGGGTCGCCACCACGAAGGCCGGAGCCGTCACTTTTTTCAGGTCCAGGCCGGTGCCTTTGACCTTAAACTGCCCTTTGGTCACCAACTGATTGTGTTGGTAGAGACGGCGCACCAGGCTGGTGTGGCAGGGGCCGGGAACATTGGTGCTGTCTGAGTTCCAGTGAAGCAGATCGAAGGCCATGGGGCTCTTGCCCTTGAGGTAGCCGTCGACGAAGTAGTTCCAATAGAGCTGATTCTCCCGCAGCAGGGAGAAGGTCACCGCCAACTGGCGGCCATCCATCAGCCCCAGTCGCTGGTTCTGAGTTGCCACCGCATCTATGGTGGCCTCATTGAGGAAGTGGCCGATGTCTCCAGGTTGGGAGAAGTCCAGCAGGGTGGTAAACAGGCTGGCGGACTGGATGCGCCGCTTCATCCGCCGGGCACTCATATAGGCCATGGTGGCGGCCAGCAGGGTGCCGCCAATGCAGTAGCCCACGCCGTTGACCTCACGCTCGCCGGTGGCGGCATCGATGGCATCCAGGGCGGCCATCACTCCGTCGATTACGTAGTCGTCGAAATCCAACTGGCTGTGGCTCTGATCCGGGTTGACCCAGGAGATCATAAACACCGTATGCCCCTGACCGACCAGGTAGTTGACCAGGGAGTTCTTGGGCTGCAGATCCAGGATGTAGAACTTGTTGATGAAGGCGGGCACCATCAGCACCGGCCGTTTATACACCTCTTCACTGGTGGGTTGATACTGAATCAGCTGCAGCAAACGGTTCTCAAACACCACACGTCCCGGCGTAGTGGCCAGATCCCGGCCCAGCTCGAAGGCGGCGTCGTCATTCATGGTGACCTTCAACTGGGTGCCACTGCGAGTCAGGTCCTCCCTGAGGCGCTGCAATCCCTCGAGCAGGTTGTGGCCACCGCTGTCTGCGGTGAGCTTGATCAGTTCAGGGTTGGTGGCCAGACAGTTGCTGGGCGACAGGGCACTGAGCATCTGCCTGGCCAAGAACTGCAGCCGCTCTCTCTGGGTGTCATTCAGCCCGGATTGCTGCTCTATTCCCTGTTGAACGTGGCGGCAGGTCAGCAGGTAGGATTGCAGGATGCAGCTGAACCAGGGGTCGGAGTGCCACTGGGGATCCTTGAAGCGGCGATCCCCTTTGTCTGGGGCGATCACCGCAGGCTGCTGCTGCATCAGACGTTCAAACAGGTGCAGCTGCTCCTGCCACCACGTCAGCTGGCGGCTAATCGCCTGCTCTGGCTGGTCGGTCTCCTGTTGCCAGTACTCAAGCCAGGTCTGGCCCAGGCCCATGAACAGCCCCTCCTGGCCGGAGGCGGGCGACAACCATTTCTGCCACAGCTGCTGTTGGCACTGGCCCCACTGGGTAATCCACTCCATGGACTCCTGGTTCATCGTTGTCTCTCCTAGGTCGGAATCAGGACTGAGAACGGGTCAGCTTGTCCATGGAGGTGCGAAACTCTTGGCCCAGTTCATTGAGAGACTGCATGTCCTGCATCATCCGGGAGGAGATCTCTCCCATCAGCTGCATCTGCTTGCCGGCCAGTGCGGTCAGAGTCTGCAGATCTTTCACATCGGCGCAGGCCTGAACCTGTTCGATGCTCAGGTCGGTGTAGTGTTTGCCGGTTTGCTGCTGCAGGCGGGTCAGTTGCTGGTAGTGGTCGGCCAGCAGCTGGTTCATTTCGGCCCAGGGGGCGGTAAATTGCTGAGCCTGGTCCTGAAACTGCTTCATCATATCCATGTACATGCTCTTCTCCTTGAGGGTCTGGTGATAAAACACTCAAGAAGTTAGGGGGGAGTCATGACAGGCAGGTGACAATCCAGTGAGCAGTGGATGACGCCTTGTCAGGCTGCAAAAGGCGTTGGGGCGCGTTGGCAAGCTGTCCTAGGCGATGGCCAGCAGGATGCCGCCAATGGCGATCACCGCCTTGGCATACTGGCCGGCCTCATAGGTGGGGTCATCGACCGCTTCAATCTTGTCCGGGTGCTCCATCCCCAGGGCGCCGTGGGCAAAGGTGGAGAGGTCGTCACCCAGTGGGCGCTCATCGTCAGTGGAGCTGGGTTTCTCCGGCGCCTCACCCTGGCGTGCCTGGTTGACGGAGTTGGCCTGATATTGGGCGAGACTGGAGTGGTTGCCGACCTGCATCCTGAAATCCTTTAGTGAATGAACTCCCCATTTATCGGTCAGTCTGGGTCCAGATTTGAGCGAATTTACAGAGCTTTACCTTCTTTGCATCCCGGTTTTTTCCCTCTTGATTGGCGGCAGGAGAAGATCTTTTCTCCTTCTGCGGCTCCCCTTTGGCGACTAATCACGTTTTTTGGCAAGTAATCGGCAGTAATGGCAGCCTTGGGATCCCAAAAGGTGTCCCAAATCACCCAAAAACGGCCCCGGGTTACCTTTGTGCAACAAAAAATTGCCCATATTTTTTCCTTTTTCTTGCCTTGGGGCAGCAAACAGCCTTTTCATCGGGGGCTGGTTCACAGTTTGTTTTTTCATCAGTTTTGCAATCGCTTCGGTCACGGAGTGTCCGCAGCAGGGAGGTTAAGGTTCAACTGCCCCTGAGAAGGGCAACAATCAAACCGCTGATTGAAGGAAATGATGATGAAACCTCTCAACTTTAAGGTCGCCACCCTGGCGGCCATGCTGGCCACAGCCCTGACCGGCTGTTCCGGCGACGACGGTAAAGACGGTGCCCCGGGTCAGCCCGGCGAGCCCGGCCAACCCGGCAACCCCGGACTGGTGGTGGCCGACTCCGCCAAGTCCCTCGAGGTCACTGTGACCAACATTGCCCTGGGTGAGCACACCCAGGTGAACTTCAGTGTGGTCAACGAGCAGGATCTGCCTGTGGTTGGCCTGGATAAGTTCGGCTTTCTCCTCTCCGGTCTGGAACAGGGCCAGGATGGGGACGCCAACGCCTGGAAACTGTTGGCCTCAGAAGGCTGCCCCGCCAGTAAGTACTCCGGATGCGGCACCATTGTGGACAATAAGGATGGCACCTACAGCTATCAGTTCGATAAGGATGTAACCGCCGAGTCTGCCTTTACCATTGCCGACGACAAGAGTCTGCGCCTGGTGATCCGTACCGGTGGTGAAGAGGTCGGCAGCACTGAAGTGGCCTACGCCAACTTGATTCACGACTTCCGTCCTGATGGCAACACTCCCTCCTACTCCAAGAATGTGGTCACCGAGGAGAACTGTGCCTCCTGTCACGACGACCTGGCCTTCCACGGTGGCAAGTACACCGAGGTGGAGACCTGTGTGGCCTGTCACGCCGACAACAAGGTGGGCGAAGAGGCTCTGTTCACCAACCTGGCGCACAAGGTTCACATTGGGGTGATCTCCGCGCCCGTGGGTGGTTGTGACAATTGCCACAACGAATCTGGTGAGGCGAGCGACTTTGCCAACTGGAAGCAGGTGCCCACCATCGAGTCCTGCTCTACCTGCCACGCCGATGTAGACTTCGAGAGTGGTGCCAACCACGTGGGTGGCCCTCGCGAAGACAACAGCGCCTGCGCCGTGTGCCACAGCGAAGCGATGATCGAGATGAACCACCTGTCCACCTACCAGGGACAAACCTCTCGTCGTGAAAACGTTCACCTGACGGTGACCGATGCCAAGATGGTGGCGGCGCCTCAGGCCCAGGCCAACATCGATGCCGGCCTGGATACAGATCAGACCGGTTACGTGCAGCTGACCGTAGACATCCGTGACCAGGATGGGCAGTCCATGAATCTGCAGCTGGATAAGGCAGATTTCTTCTACTACTCCGAGTTCTACATCAACTGGGGTGGCCATGACATGGGCATGGAGCGCGGTAAGATCCTGCGCGTATTCACCAACAAGGAGCTCTACCCGGGTTACGTAGACACCCCCATCGTACTCAACTACGAAAACGGTGAAACCACCTTCGAAATCGGTCCGTTTGATCTGACCGACACCTTCGATGGTGACCTGACCGACAGCTACGGCATGGTGTCTCCACGTATCTGGTTCTGTATGGATGCCAAGGGTGAAAACCTGGAGTCCTGTAAGGAAACCTCCAGTGTCTGGGGTCAGGGTGCCGCAGGCTTCAACTGGCTGCATTTCTTCGATGACCAGGGCATGCTCTCCGAGCGTCCTCGCCGTCAGGTGGTGACCAATGAGAAGTGTGGTTCCTGCCACGGCATGACCGAGCGCGACAGCGATGGTATGGCTCAGATGACCCTGAACTGCCGCAGCTGCCACCCGGTGACCAAGACCGACTCCGAGTTCTTCGGTACCACTTGTGCGTCCGGTTCCATCGACAAAGACGGTGATGGCCAGCTGGATGAGCAGGTGATGATCAAGAACCTGCGTCCACGGGGTGAGCGCGACTGGACCACAGCCTCCAACGCCGGTGAAGAGTGTCTGGCCTGCCACAACGCCAACAACCCGCCGACCCAGGTGATCCGCGACTCCCACACCAAGCAGGGCGACGCCGATTACGTGGAACAGCTGACCATGAGTCACCCTGACCACAAGGTCTGGATCCACTCCATGCACGCCAACAACCGCGCCAACCAGGGCGGTGAAGGCTGGGTACGTAACGTCGAGTACTCCGCCGACCTGGCGAACTGCGTCAAGTGCCACGAAGGCGACAGCTTCGATGCCAAGTACCTGGTGGGCCGCAAGCCGCTGGCGCTGGATCTGGACTACATGGACACCTATGACGGCCTGGATCCTGCCAATGGCAAGGACACCAGCGGCAACAAGCGATACGCCGTGGATGCCAAGGCAGATGCCTTTGTTTCCCCCACTGCGGCCGTGTGCCTGAGCTGTCACGGTAAGCGTGCTCCCGAGGCCGGTGAAGACCGCCGCCAGGTGCGCAAAGAGGTGGTGGCCCACATGAAGCAGAACGGTGCCCAGTTCGGTGTGACCGAAGGTGAGTACACCGGCGAAGAGTCCTGCGCCGTGTGTCACAGCCTGGACAACCTCAAGTCTGTTCACGGTCTTAACTAAGGGCTGACGCCCGCGTGTGCAACTTTTCCCTGTAAGACAAGGTCCGGGCTTCATCACCCGGGCCTTTTTTGAGTCAGGGGCGGGATCACAAAGCTGAAGGTGCAGAATAAAACCCACTTCAATTTGGGATTATCATGGCCATTAAGCTGAGCCTTATCCCGAACCAAGGCCGTCTAACAGGGTTGAGAGGACTGATGTGAAAGTATCCAAGTATTTGACTGTGGACGAGGAGCGTCGCCTGCTGCTCGACAGCAAAGGGAACTTGACCCATCCACTCTCCTTCGCCGAACTGGAGATGCTGAAGCTGCTGGTGGCCGAGCACGGCGAGGTGATCGACAAGCAGCGTCTCACTGATGCGGGTTGGCCGGGCCGAATCGTGGCCCAGTCATCACTGACTCAGTGCATCAGCACCCTGAGGCGAAAGCTGGAGGGACATCCGGACGTCGAGCTAAAGACCATCCCCAGGCACGGCTATTGCCTCTGTTATGTGGACGCCCCGGTGGCGCCTGCGCCTGAGGCCATTGAGGGCTGTGACTCCCCTGCGCCTCGCGAGGTTTCTGCAGCCCCCTCCCGATCTGCGCCCAGGGTGAACTGGCGTTGGCCTTTGCTGGGGTTGGTATTGGCGGCGGTGGCTTACCTTCACCTCTCCGGAGGCCTGTCTCATGGCCTGGACTGGCTGAGGCTGATAAGTCAGCCATCGGTGGCTGCCATCTCCAGCGAGCCGCTCAAGGTGGGTTCCCACCCGAATCTGGCCCACAATGTGGTGTTCGAGGAGGAGGAAACCCTGCCCAAGGTGTCGCCGCAGAGGTTTGTCGCCAACTGGGAGCGGGTGGATGAGATGTTGCCCGAGGTCAAAGCCCAGCAGAGCTACCTGAAGCAGAGTCCTGATTTTGATTCCATCGCCTTGTGTGCGGATTTCGATGGCATCTGCCGGGACAAACAACCGCTGAACCTGGTGCGCCGCCATGGCGAGCAGCCATCGCTGGATCTCAAGTGGCTCAGGGACACCAAGCTCAGAATGGAGCAGGTGACCTACAACAAGATCCTGCTGGACCGGTTCGACGGGCCGACCGATGGTTTGTTGGAGGATGTCTATCGTGCCGACGTCTACTACTATGGCGACAGTGACAATGTGGTGCGAGGAGACATCCGCTTCTCCATTCTCTACCAGTCTGAAACCAAGGGACAACTGCTGGTGGCCGCCTGCTTTACCGATGCACTGAACCGGGAGATCAGCATGCGCTATGAGTTCTCCGGCCCCTTCAGGGTGCGGCAGACTCAGGTGGATGGGCGCCCGGTGAAGCGGTTCCTGATTCAGGTGGAGGATCAAAACTTCCGCCGGCCGGAGCAGCTGTCCGAAGAGGGGGCGGTGATCTACCGGGAGATCCAGAAGGCGGTACTCTCCAAGAAGCAGATGACCCTGCATCAGGTCTATGAGGATGACCAGAGTGGCGTCTGGAGTCTGCCCCTCTGGGGAGAGACCATGGTGTGGGCCCACAGGGCCCAATTGACACTCTAGAATCGACAAGGGGCTCATCCGAGCCCCTTTTTTAATCCCTTACCACAGTTATGTCGGTAAAGCCTTTCTGACGGATGTAGTTATCCCGAAAGTTGCGGATGGTCTTCTTATCCCGGGTGGACATACGCACCGCCTGCTCCATGGTCAGGTAGTCGCTGGTGTCGATCCCTTCGGCGGCGGCCACCGCCTCGAAGGCGTCGTGGTACTTGTCGTTGGCATAGCCGATGGTCTTCTGTTTGCCCTTGAAGGTGTAGCTGATGGTCAGGGCCATTAGCTCTCCTCCTTCAGGCGGATGCCATCGCTATCAATGCTGATCTTACCGGCCTTGAACAGGCTGCCCAGGGTGCGCTTGTACACCTTCTTGCTCACCTTGAACACCCGTTTGATCGCCTCGGGATCCGCTTTGTCGCCGAGGTGGCTGAAGCCCTGGTTGTCTGCAAGGTGTTTCAGGACCTGAGCCTCCAGCTGATCCACCGCTTCGGCGGCAGGAGGATTCAGGGTCAGGTCGACACCGCCGTCATCCCGTACCCACTTGATGTAGCCGGTCAGGCGCTGACCCACTCGCACCTCACGGAAGATCTCGTTGTGATAGAGCACGCCCCAGTAGCTGTCGTTGACGATCGCCTTAAACCCCAGGTCGGTCTTGTTGGTCAGCAGCAGATCCACCTTCTGCATCCGCTTGAAACGGCCGGGTTTCTCAGAGACAAAGCGGTCCAGCTTGGTGGACGCTGCCAGGCGCTCGGTGTGGTGATCCTGGTAGATGTGCACCACATAGTGGCGGCCCTTCTCCATGGGAACCTTCTGCTGGTTGTAAGGCACCAGCAGGTCCTTATCCAGTCCCCAGTCCAGGAAGGCGCCGGCGTTGTTGACGTCCACCACCTGCATCAGGGCGAACTCGCCCAGACAGGCCTTGGCCTTCTGGGTGGTGGCGATCAGCTGATCCTCGGAATCGAAGTAGAGGAACACCTCGATCTCCGTGCCGATCTCTGTGTCCTTGGGAACGAACTTGCGGGGAAGGAGGATGTGACCGAACTTGCCGCCGTCGAGGAACACGCCGTAATCGCTGAGGCGAACGACGGAGAGGCGGTTGTAGTGACCTATTCTTACCATGGTGAAAATCTTTGTCCGAAAGAGGGGTGGCATACCGCAGGGATATGGGCGCCAAAACTGCAGCGAGTATAAACCAATTGGGGCGGACAGAGAAAAAAAGGGCCAGCCTGTTGGCGGGCCGGCCCAAGAGATGATGATGTTTGCTCCAAGGAAAAGGGAGCTTTACAGCTTGATGCCCTCGACATGCAGGTCCAGCTGCACTTCGGCGGACTGAGGGCCCAGATCCATGGGGATGCCATAGTCCTTCATCTTGATGGTGGTGCTGCCCTCGAAGCCGACGCGGTAGCCGCCCCAGGGATCCTGACCTTCACCGATCTTTTGCACCTCGATGGAGATGGGCTTGGTGACGCCACGCAGGGTGAAATCACCGTGCAGCACACCGGATTCGGCATCCTTGGCGTCATAGGAGGTGCTGACAAACTTGGCTTCGGGGAAGCGCTTCACCTCCAGGAAGTCCTCGCCGCGGATGTGCTTGTCGCGCTCGGCGTGGTTTGAGTTGACGCTGGCGGTATCGATGCTTACCCGGAAGGCGCCCGGTGCACCCTCGTCGTAGTTGAAGCTGCCCTTGAAGCTGTCGAAGCGGCCAATCACCCAGCTGTAGCCCAGGTGGTTGATCTTGAAGTTGATGGAGGCGTGGGCGCCCTTGGTGTCGATGGCGTAGTCGTCGGCCATAGCCAGGGAGCTGAAAGCCAGGGCGGAGCCCAGCAGGGCAGCGTTGATCATTTTCATAGTCAGTACTCTCTCTAGTTGGTCGGGGCTCAGTTCGATGGTGCGATCATGCGGCCCAGGGTGTTATCACGGTCGATGAATTGGTGTTTCAGGGCAGCCAGGCCGTGGCCCAGTGCCAGGATAATCAGGCTCCATGCGGCGTATTCATGGATGGTGCCGGCGATCTCCTCCTGCTGATTCAGGCCGGTCACCAGAGCGGGGACACTGAACCAGTCGAAGACGTCGATGGCCCGGCCATCGGCGGTGGAGATCAGGTAGCCGGAGACCAGCAGGGCAATCAGCAGCAGGTAGATGGCGCCGTGGCCGGCTTTGGCGGCCATCTGGGTCATGCGTCCCTGCCCCTCGGGGGCTTTGGGCACCGGGTTGACGAATCGCCAGACCAGGCGCAGCAGGGTGGCACCGAGCAGCAGCAGGCCCAGGCTCTTGTGGATGTAGGGGCCTTGACGGTACCAGGGATCGTAGTAGCTCAGATCCACCATATAGAGGCCCAGGCCAAACAGGCCAAACACCGCCAGGGCGGAGAGCCAGTGCAGAGCGATGGTGACCCAGCCGTAGCCTTGGAAGTTGTTGCGTATCATCACAGGTCTCCTGAAAGTGAGTGATGCAACACATTTTAATTTCACAAATGAGAATTAATATCGCAAAATCGTGAGCAGTTCTTTCTAAAAAGTAGAACTGTTTTTGGCGGACTTGCCTTAGCCCCCTCGGGTAGGCAAAATCACGAATATTGTATGCAATCCTGGAGTCTCTATGATTTCCCGCTCGTTTTCTCTTGGTCTGCTGATGCTGAGTGCCTCGTCCTGGGCCTCACAGGGGCCAGCGGTTCCCCCGGTGGAGCAGGTGCTGTCTCAGGTGCACAGATGCAGTGACACCCTGATCCTAAGATCCGAGTCTTTGACGCCGGAGCAGCAGAGGCAAGCCTGCGACATGCTGGGTAGCCAGGAGAATCAGTTCCATAAGATGTTTGGCACCCAAGGTAAACCTGTGCCCCAGGATCACAATGGAGCGATGCGGGCCAATATCTATGGGGACAGGGACAGCTATGTGGCCCATGTGACCGCCCACTTCAATGTGCCCAGTGACAACGGTGGCATGTATCTGGAGGGTCACCCGGACAGGCCGGGGAACCAGGCGGAGTTTGTCGCCTATGAAAAGCGGGGCGAGATTTGGAATCTGGCCCATGAGTATGTCCACTATCTGGACGGTCGCTTCAATCTCTATGGGGATTTCTGTCTGGGCCTGCACGACGATCACAGCGCGCCTGAGTACTGTCCTCAGCCATCGCCTCCTTTGCCCCACCTGGTGTGGTGGTCAGAGGGGGTGGCGGAGTACGTGGCCAAGGGCAGGGACAACCCAAGGGCCACCTCGCTGGCTCTGGAGCCGAAGTTTGCCTTGAGTGAGTTGTTTGACACCAGCTATACCCTCAATGGCGGCAGCGAACGGGTATACGGTTGGGGCTATCTGGCGGTGCGCTACATGATGGAGCATCAGAGGGAGAGGGTGGAGCAGATGCTGACCCTGACCCGGCGCGGTGATTACCCCAGGTATCAGGCCCTGGTGCGACAGTGGGGCAGCGAGATGGACGCCGATTTCAGTGCCTGGCTGGCGGATATGGCGGAGTTGGAACGGGGCATGAAGTAAGCCTGCGATACCCTGTTTGTGAGGTACGCCATGGACCGGGCGAGGAAATGAGCGCATGCTGAAGAGGTGATCACTGGTTCAAGGAGAGGATGATGGAGTCGGCCATTACTGTGGTGCTGCTATTGGCACTGGCAACGGCGGCAGTCGCGTTTCTGTTGGTACCCCGAAAACGAAAGCATCGGGAGGTCACTCCCATCTCCAATCGCAGTCGTAAGAAGCGAGCCAGAAAAAAGCACGCCAAAGCATCATGAAAAAGGCCGCATACGCGGCCTTTTCGTTTCTACCAGAGTCACTCGGGTGAGCGACCTGCCTGCTGACAATCTGGGAGTTATTGCTGCTGTTCCCGGGCGATGGCCCGGTAGGCGATGTCCCGTCGGCAGAACGCCCCTTCCCAGCGGATTTCGTCCGCCAGCACGTAGGCACGCTGCTGCGCTTCGGTGACCGTGTGCCCCAGGGCGGTGGCACACAGGACCCGGCCGCCGGTGTTGACGATGGCGCCATCCTGCTCCTTGGTGCCGGCCTGGAACACCTTCTCACCCTCGGCATAGTCGGTACGCAGACCGCTGATGGCAAAGCCCTTGGTGTAGCTGGCCGGATAGCCGCCAGAGGCCAGGACCACACCTACCGCAGCGCGGGGATCAAACTCGGCACTCTTGCCAGCCAGTTCGCCGCCACAGGCGGCCAGGCACAGCTCCACCAGATCAGACTGCATCCGCAGCATGATGGGTTGGGTTTCCGGATCGCCGAAGCGGCAGTTGTATTCGATCACCTTGGGTGTCCCCTCGGCGTCGATCATCAGGCCGGCATAGAGGAAGCCCTTGTAGGGGTGACCCTCTGCCTTCATGCCCTCTACCGTGGGACGAATCACTTCGGCCATGATGCGATCGTGGATCGCCTGGGTGACCACGGGGGCAGGGGAGTAGGCACCCATGCCACCGGTGTTGGGGCCGGTATCGCCGTCGCCGACGCGCTTGTGGTCCTGGCTGGTGGCCATGGGCAGGATGTTGTCCCCATCCACCATGACGATGAAGGAAGCCTCCTCACCCTCGAGGAACTCCTCGATCACCACCCGATGGCCGGCATCGCCGAAGGCATTGCCTGCCAGCATGTCTTTGACCGCGTCCTCGGCCTCGGTCAGGGTCATGGCAACAATTACGCCTTTGCCGGCGGCCAGGCCGTCAGCCTTGACCACTATGGGGGCGCCCTTCTCCTGCAGGTAGGCCAAGGCCGGCGCCACTTCGGTGAAGTTCTGGTATTCGGCGGTGGGAATGGCGTGTCGGGCCAGGAAATCCTTGGTGAACGCCTTGGAGCCTTCCAACTGGGCTGCGGCGGCGCTGGGGCCGAAGATGGTCAGTCTTTCGGCTTCGAAGGCGTCCACTACGCCATCCACCAGAGGCGCTTCCGGGCCGACGATGGTCAGGGCAATCTGCTGCTCCTTGGCGAAGGCCACCAGGGCCTGGTTGCCGGAGACGTCGACATTCTCCAGCTTGGGCTCGGTGGCGGTGCCGGCGTTGCCCGGCGCCACAAACACCGTCTCCACAGCAGGGTTCTGCGCCGCCTTCCACGCCAGGGCGTGCTCGCGACCACCGCTACCAATAACTAATACTTTCATCACTCTGTTCCTGAATCTGATTGCTATTGGCTCAAGGGAGCGAAGCGAGAAGTACACTCCCCAGAGCGCAGCTGAACGGGATGAGAGGCAAGGATTGGCCAGAGCGAGAACCCGGAGTTTGCTTTTGCAAATGAGGAGTTCGAGCCTCTGGCCTGACGCCGCCTATCGCCCGTTCAGCAAGCGGGTTAATGCTTAAAGTGGCGCATCCCGGTGAACACCATAACCATATCGTGTTCGTCCGCGGCGTCGATCACTTCCTGGTCTCTCATGGAGCCACCAGGCTGAATCACGCAGCTGATCCCCGCTTCGGCGGCGGCGTCGATGCCGTCACGGAAGGGGAAGAAGGCGTCAGACGCCATCACGGAGCCGGGTACGGTCAGACCCTCATCGGCGGCCTTGATGCCGGCGATCTTGGCGGAGTAGACGCGGCTCATCTGGCCGGCGCCCACGCCCACGGTCATCCCCTCTTTGGCGTAGACGATGGCGTTGGATTTCACGTACTTGGCCACCTTCCAGCAGAACATCAGGTCCTTGAGCTCCGCCTCGGTGGGCTGACGCTTGGAGACCACCTTGATCTCCTCCAGGCCGACCATGCCCTGATCCCTGTCTTGGACCAGCAGACCTCCGTTGACCCGCTTGGTGTCGAACTCTGTGGTCTTGCTTTGCCACTGGCCGCACTCCAGCAGACGCACGTTCTGCTTGGCGGACACCACGGCCTTGGCTTCGTCGGAGACGGTGGGGGCGATGATCACCTCAACGAACTGACGGTCGATGATCGCCTGGGCAGTGTTGCCATCCAGCTCCTGGTTGAAGGCGATGATGCCGCCAAACGCGGAGGTGGGGTCGGTCTTAAAGGCGCGGTCGTAGGCGTCGAGGAGATTGTCCCCCAGGGCCACACCACAGGGGTTGGCGTGCTTGACGATCACACAGGCGGGGGCGTCGAACTCTTTGACGCACTCCAGGGCGGCATCGGTGTCGGCGATGTTGTTGTAGGAGAGCGCCTTGCCCTGAATCTGGGTGGCGGAGGCCACCGAGGCTTCCTGCAGCTGCTTCTCTACATAGAAGGCGGCGCGCTGGTGGCTGTTTTCGCCGTAGCGCATATCCTGCTTCTTGATGAATTGCTGGTTGAAGGTGCGGGGGAAGACGGACTCGTCGTCACCCTCCTTGTTGTCACCGTGGCTGGGCACCATGGTGCCGAAGTAGTTGGCGATCATGCCATCATAGCCGGCGGTGTGTTCGAAGGCTGCGATGGCCAGGTCGAATCGGGTCTGGTAGGTGAGTGAGCCCTCACCCTGGTCCATCTCGGCGATCACTCTGTCGTAGTCGTGGGCATTGACCACTATGGTGACGTCTTTGTGGTTCTTGGCGGCGGAGCGCACCATGGTCGGGCCGCCAATGTCGATGTTTTCGATGGCGTCTTCCAGGGTGCAGTCGGGACGGGCTACGGTCTGGGCGAAGGGGTAGAGGTTCACCACCACCATATCGATGGGCTTGATGCCGTGGCTGTCCATCACCGCGTCATCTTTCTCGCGGCGACCGAGGATGCCACCGTGTACCTTGGGGTGCAGGGTTTTGACCCGGCCGTCCATCATTTCAGGGAAGCCGGTGTAGTCGGACACCTCGGTGACGGCCAGGCCGGCTTCGGCCAGCAGGCGTGCGGTGCCGCCGGTGGAGAGAAGCTCTACACCGCGCTGACTCAGGGCCTGGGCGAACTCAACCACACCAGTCTTGTCAGACACACTCAGCAGGGCGCGTCGAATGGGACGTGCAGATTCCATAGGGTACAGATCCTTTCATGTAGGGTTAGTGGGTCACCCTGAGGGCGACTCTTATTATGGGAAGATATTTCGCTAACACCTAGGCGTAAGGTGTTGGCGAAATACCCTCTTTGGGGGTCTGTACAACCTTAATGGAGTCGCGCGCATTGTACGTCAAATTGGTCCTGAAATCAGGCCCAATCCACGACTTTCGTTCACCTATAAGAAAAGTGCGTTTCCTTATAAAAAAGGTTTGACCTTAGACTTAACTCCAAGGTTTATACTCCACTCAAGTCAAGAATCCGGAGTCTGTCATGTACCGCATCGGCGAGCTGGCGACGGCCTGTAAGGTCACCGCCGACACCCTGAGGTTTTATGAAAAGAACGGCTTGTTCAGCCCCTCGTCCCGGTCGGATAAGGGTTACAGGCTGTATACCGAAGAGGATGCCCGCCACCTCAAGTTTATCTTGAGGGCTAAAGCGATGGGGTTCAGCCTGACGGAGATTCGGGAGCTGCTCAACATCGAGGCCAGTCGTTCGGACTGGGCCTGCGCCGATGTGAAAGGGATGGTAGAGGCCAAGGCGGCCGAGTTGCAGCGAAAGATTGATGAGATGACCCGCCTGAGAGACTCCCTGCAGGAGCTGGCGGACGCATGCTGTGGCGGGCCGGAGAGTGCCATTCACTGCTCCATCCTGGACACCCTGGAGACGAAGTAGATGTTGTTGATTGAGAATTTCCTGGACCTCTTCCTGGACTCTGCACCCTGGCTGATGCTGGGCCTGTTCCTGGCGGGGATGCTTAAGATGTTTGTCCCCATGGCGTGGATGAATAAGCAGCTTGGGGGCCACGGCTTCAAGACCACCCTGAAGGCCGCCCTGTTTGGTGCGCCCCTGCCCCTGTGTTCCTGCGGAGTGATACCGGCGGCGGTGGGGCTGCGTCGCTCCGGCGCCTCCAAGAGCGCCACCACCTCCTTCCTGGTGTCTACCCCGGAAACCGGTGTGGATTCGGTGTCGGTCTCCTATGTCCTGCTGGGCCCCTTTATGGCGGTGGTGCGCCCCATTGCGGCAGTGACCTCTGCGGTGGTGGCCGGCCTGCTGGTGGGTGGGGACGACGAAGAGCCCAAGACGGAGAAGGCGCCGGTCAAGATGACCCCGATGAATCAGGGGTCTCTGATGGCGTCGGCAGGCCAGTCTCAGCTGAAGGTCGAGTCAAAGCCTGGTTGTTGCTCCTCTAA
Source organism: Ferrimonas sp. YFM (assembly GCF_030296015.1). Lineage (NCBI taxonomy): Bacteria > Pseudomonadati > Pseudomonadota > Gammaproteobacteria > Alteromonadales > Ferrimonadaceae > Ferrimonas > Ferrimonas sp. YFM. Next base: position 4,103,505 of record NZ_AP027368.1, on the reverse strand, counting down.
GAAGGAGGCTGCACCCGAGCCGGTATCCAGCTGTTGCTCCTCCAAGAAGGAGGCTGCACCCGAGCCGGTATCCAGTTGTTGCTCCTCCAAGAAGGAGGTTGCACCCGAGCCGGTATCCAGCTGTTGCTCCTCTGAGAAGGAGGTGAAGAGTGACGCTGGCTGCTGTGCTTCCAAGGCGGCCCCGAAAACCAGTGATGGGGTATTCAGTCGAATCGTCCAGGGGATCCGCTATGCCAGCACTGATCTGGTGAAGGACACCACAGTGTGGCTGCTCATCGGCCTGTTCTTCGCGGCCCTGGTGAACACCTTTGTACCGCCCCAGTACCTGTCTCAGTGGGGGGACGGCATCCTGGCCATGTCCCTGATGGTGCTGGTGTCTGTACCCATGTACATTTGTGCCACCGCCTCGACGCCCATCGCGGCGGGCCTGCTGTTGGCGGGCGTGTCTCCCGGTGCGGTGCTGGTGTTTATGATGGCGGGTCCGGCGACCAACATCGCCACCCTGGGGGTAGTGCGTAACGAGCTGGGTAAGCGTGCCCTGTGGGGTTACCTTGGGGGCGTCATAGGCACTGCCATGGTGTTTGGCTACCTGGTGAACTTCCTGGTGGCCAGCTACGGCTTCCAGGTGACGCCTCTGGTGGGTGAGGAGCACAGGATGCTGCCCAACTGGCTGGTGTATGGCAGCGGCGTCTTGCTGGCGTTGCTGATGAGCCGGGCCTTGCTGACCACACTCAAGGTCAAGATGACCCCGACACCGGCCTGATGGAGCCGGTTAATCTGGATTGATGACAACGCGCTGCAAATGCAGCGCGTTGTTTTTTCGGCATTAACTTGCCGATGCTGTGCTAAAATTCAGCCAATTTCAGATGGCTCGAGAACGCGGGCTACCCCCTAACCCTCAGAGAGGATCTTCCTATGAGTGCACTGTTCGTCCTGGTGACCGCCCTTGCTTCTGAACCCGCTTTGGCCGGGGTGGAGCAGGGTGATGAGTATATCTGCCGCAATGGAGAGATGGAGCGCCGTATCCAGGTCATCTATCCCCAGGGAGCGCCCCTGCCCTGTGAGGTGCATTATCTGAAAGGCAGTGACAGCAAGGTGTTGTGGCGTGCCCAAAATGAGGCGGGGTACTGCGAAGCCAAAGCAGAGGAGTTTGCGGCGAAGCAGGCCAGCCTGTACTTCCCTTGTGAGAAGAATCAGTAGAGGGGCGTCTGCGTTCCAGTTAGCGCGATATTGCCGTCGGGCTCAGTTCCTCTCAGCGTCCGCCGGGCAGCCATGGCTGCCCGCTTTCTCTCCTCACCGTCCCTAGATGATTCCATGGTTGATATTCCCCAAGGAAATAAAGAGTTGCATATGACTATTTCACATGCTGGTCGGGTCAAGGAGCCTACCTGCACAGCTTAAGAACTGCACAAATATTGTGCACCCCTTTTCCGGGTTGCCGAGTCCAAAAATTACAAACAAAGAAAATATCATTCAATAAATTGAGGCTCATTCACTCTGCAGTCGGATCTCTGCCGCTTTTTTCGGGTAAAATTTCTAATAAAATTACAAATAGACCCGCCTGACTTTCTCCATAAATAGCTTTTGTGAACTGGATCTCTACCTAATTTGGAATAGGTATCCCTTCAATGATTCCATAATCAAAAGGCAATAATTAATTAAGCATCCTTTGGGTTGCCTTTTAAGTTTGCTGCATTCAACTTGTTGTATTTTATTGGCTCTGGTTCATTGTTTCTGCTTGATAAGTTTAGCGTTAGTTAATTGGCAACTGGCTTTATCTCTTAATTCACTCTGGATCACGCCGAAATTGCAAAATGGCCTTAAAGGCTGCGCCAGCCTGAAAAAATATCCAAATTCGTTAACCGGATCGAAAACCTGTCCTTTGGTGTGATCTTTATCTTTCTTGCCTCTGGTCCGATGTAGGTTTTGTTCGACAATAATCGCCATTATGCGACATGGGTCGCACTGGCTGCGCTTGGGTAAGGAAATTCAGATTACCGTTTTGTTAACTTCGTGGGGCGAAATGTTTGGACTGGTGTTTGTTGATTGGCGCTTATCTGTGGTTGTGTCAGGTTAGTTTTTCCATCTTATGCGTTGGCGACAAATGATCTCAGTCCACGACACAACATTTCAAATAAGAGAGTGATGTTGATTCATAACCTATAAAATAGGATGAAACTGAGATGTTCGTTTCTAAAATTAAAAAGATTGCCTTAGTAACCTCCCTGGCTGCCATGGCAACCCCGGCGTTAGCTGCATACGAGATCCAACTGAACGATAACGATAAGCTGGTCTTCGGCGGTTACATCAAGGCTGATGTCCGTTACGTAGATGGTGACGTAGCCTATAAAGACCAGTGGACCGGTGCAGGCACCCCTCTGGAGGAGAGCGCATCTCAGTTCCGCATCTTCGCCAACGAAACCCGTTTTAACACCAAGTACATCCACGGTGACCTGGTTGGTTTCATCGAGATGGATTTCTTCGGTGGTGGCGGTAACCAGATTATCTCCAACTCCCTGAACCCACGTCTGCGTCACGCGTTCGTGAAGTACAAGAACATCACTGCCGGTCAGACCTGGTCTACCTTCATGAACACCAGCGCTATTGGTGAGACCGCTGACTTTGGTAGCACCATGATGGGTATCTCCTTTATCCGTCAGGGTCAGATCCGTTACACCAACGGTGGCCTGCAACTGGCCATTGAGAACCCCGAGAGCTTCGGTGGTGACACCGCCAATGACAAGCTGCCTGACGTTATCGCCAAGTACACCTTTAAGGGTGACTGGGGTAACGTGTCCGTTGCCGGTCTGGCCCGTCAGCTGAACACCACCGGTGGTGAAACCGAGAACGCCCTGGGCTTCTCCGTAGCCGGTCGCATCAACACCTTCGGTAAAGATGACCTGCGCTTCCAGATTCACAAAGGTGAGCTGGGCCGTTACGTCGGTACCGCAGCTGTTAAGGACCTGGTGGGTGAAGAGGTAGAAGATACTACTTCCTACAACATCGCCTACCGTCACTTCTGGAACGAGACTGTTCGTTCTACTCTGATCTATGGCCACATCGAAGGCGACGTTTCCGGTAACGAAACCAGCCAGTGGGGCGTAAACGTATTCAAGAACTTCACCAAGGAGCTGTCCATGGGTCTGGAAGTAGGTAACTACTCCATCGACCACGAAGACAAAGACTCCATGTACGGTCAGTTCTCCATCCGTTACGCCCTGTAACTAGGTAGCAGAGAGGCGGGGATCCTGACCCCGCAAAGGGTCCATCTTGGCAGAGAGTTAGACCCAACCCTTAGCCGGCGGAAACGCCGGCTTTTTTGTGTCCGGTTGCCGGGCCTGGCGCAGGCAGTCATGCCGCCGAGTCTGTGTCAGGCGTTGACCACAATGATCATCAGAAAGCAGGGATAGACAGTGTTGGCTGGGGGCAGCGGGCGTGATGGGGCCGGGGAAAGTCAGGCATAAGAAAGGCCACCTTGCGGTGGCCTCTGGCAGGTTACCCAATCAGCCTGAGCCGATTGTGGCGACCGTTTCCTCTTTGGCTGGGCCAAAGATTAGAAGCGGTAGCGCAGACCTACGGTTACTACATCATCTTCGATGTCGGCAGCGTCCTTGATGGAGGCTTCGTACTTGGCGTAGTGGCCGTACAGGTAAGCAGACTTGCTCAGGGTGTAGTCGCCACCGATGGTGTAGTTGGTTACATCTTCAACGGTGCCAGCGGTGTCACCCTGGGCCTTCTTACCGAAGGTACCCAGAGCGCCATCTTCGTAGCCGTACTGAGCCTTCAGCATGAAGTTGCCCAGAGGGTACTTGGCGGAAACGATGTAGCCGTCGGACTCAACGGAGGAGTCGGCGGTCTTCTCGGAGGACTGGTAGATGGCACCCAGAGCCAGGTCAGCAACTTTTACCTGACCAGTCAGACGCCAAGCGGTCAGACCTTTGATGCCGTCAACATAGCCGCCGCCAACGTAGAAGTTGGCTTTCTTCAGGCCTTTGTCACCGTAACCCAGGAACAGAGCGTAGTTGTCGCCGTCGTCGCTGGTGGCGCCGTCGTTGTCGTCTTCCAGGATGTAGGTGAACTTACCGGTCAGCATGTCTACCTTAGGCAGAACATAGGTGATGCCGTCAGCTACACGATCCTGACCAGGCAGGATCATTACGATGTCGGCGTTCAGGTTACCGAAGGCATCAACGCCACCTTCGGAGCCCTTGAATGCGGTGTCGTTACGACCGAATACCACTTCACCGAAACCACCGGCCAGGCCGATGTAGGTGTTACGGGAAGAGAAAGTATCGGCGTCGTTGTCGGTGCCGTTAACACCAACCTCTACCTTGTACACCAGTTTCAGAGCGCCGTTGATATCGTGGGCGCCTTTCATACCGATGTTGGAAGAGTTGTTTTCCAGAACAGTGCCGGTATCACCGCTGGTACCTTGAACGGTGTAACCGGTGTCGGAATCGGTCAAAGAGATGTTCAGGTCACCGTAGAAGGTGGGCATTTCTGCTTGGGCGCCGAAAGAGGCAGCAACCAGCAGTGCAGCAGCAGAGAGGGCGGGTGTCCGTTTTAACATGATCAATTTACTCCTGACGATCAATGAATGCCTGATGTTTGGTTAACACATAAGCAACATATTTCCCTATGTATCAAGATTTAATCAGGCTTTTTAGTCATTTTGCGAACTCGATTCTGGCAGGAAGTCTGTGACATGCAACCGCCCGATCGGGCATTTTTTGAAGTGGCGCACGTTTTGGCGTGAGATAATTGTAAATGTTGCGGAAGGTCAATAAAGCTGTGATTAATCCATTGATTCACCAAGGTTATATGGTTAACGTAAAAAGTTCACCCTACGTAAACCTCCTTGGGTTTCCCTGTATATCCCTCTCCCCTGCTATACTGCGCCGGATTTTGTCAGGAATGCAGAGATGAACGACGACTATCTACAACGCTTTGGCGGCATTGGCCGTCTCTATGGTCCAGCGGCACTGGAGCGATTCTCCCGATCCCATGTTGCCGTGGTGGGCATCGGAGGGGTGGGCACCTGGGTGGCCGAGGCCCTTGCCCGCAGCGGTATCGCGCGAATCACTCTAATCGACCTCGATGACATCTGTATTACCAACACCAATCGGCAATGCCATGCCCTGAAGGAGACCGTGGGTCTCTCCAAGGTGGCGGTGATGGCTCAGCGAATCCGGGCCATTAACCCGGACTGCCAGGTGGATGAGGTGGAAGAGTTTGTCGACAGTGACAATCTGTTTGAGCTTATCGACGACAGCCTGGACTACCTGGTGGACTGCATCGACAGCGTCAAGGCCAAGGCGGCGTTGATCGCCCATTGTAAGCGGCGCAAGGTCCGCATTGTCACCGTGGGCGGCGCCGGTGGCCAGCTGGATCCCAGCCGGGTTCAGGTGGCAGACCTGGCCAAGACCTATCAGGATCCCCTGGCGGCCAAGGTGCGCAACCTGCTGCGCCGGGAGTATAACTTCAGTAAGAACCCCAAGCGCCGCTTTCAGGTGGAGTGCGTCTTCTCCGATGAGCAGCTCAAATACCCCGGAGCCGATGGTCAGGTCTGCCTGGCCAAGTCGGCCGCAGAGGGGCCCAAGGCGATGGATTGCGCCAGTGGTTTTGGTGCCGTGACCCCGGTCACCGGCACCTTTGGCTTTGTGGCGGCCAGCAGAGTGCTGCTAAAACTGGCGGCAAAGGCCGACAAAGAGGCATAATATTTCAATGCTTTAGTTCAATGCCAAAGGAGGGCAGTGACGTGTTGTCCAGACAGCTTTGGCTGATTGGCCTGCTGATGAGCCTGAGTGTTTCGGTGAAGGCGCAGTCTGAGCCGGTGACCCCTGAGCATCCCTGGTATGACAAGGCCCACGAACTGCTCTCCGGCTCGGCTCGCCGTTCCGCCCTGTGGTTTGATCACTTCTTTGGCCCCACAGACGACGCAGACCAGGCGACCAGTCACTTCAGGCTGAGAGTTCAGCAGGAGTTCATTGAACGGGAGAGTGACCAGCTGGGTTTGCGCCTGTCCGCCGCCTATTATCTTCCCCAGACCGAACGCCGGCTCAAACTGTTGCTGGAGTCCGACGAAGAGGATGAGGAGCTGGGTGACCCCTTCACCGGCACAGGTGAGGGCACCACCCGAGCGGCGCTGCGCTGGATCCCCCTGGATCGCAAACGCTGGGATCTGTCGGTGGACCTTGGCGCCAGTGTGGATTCGGGCATTCAGCCCTTTGTCCGGGGCCGGGCCCGCTATTACGACAACCTGGATGAGCGCACCCTGATCAAGGCAACCCAGGAGCTGAGGCTGCAGTCGGGAGAGGGGTGGAGCGAAACCACTGGCGTTAACCTGGAACGACACTATGACGGTCACGCCCTGCTGTGGAGGAACCGGCTTTTCTATGGTGAGGAGAGTGACGGACTGGAGTGGAGCAGCAAACTCAGCCGGGTAGAGTGGCTCAATGAACGGACCGCCCTGTCGGTGTTTGCCGCCGTATCAGGAGCCACCGACGATGCCCAGACCCAGAGTGAAATTCGACGCCTGGGCCTGACCTTTCGCCAGAGTTTTCTTCGAAGCTGGCTGTTCTATGAAGTGGAACCCCAGGTCACCTGGCCGAGAAAGTACGGCTTTGACACCAACCTGGAGTTGATGCTGACCCTGGAGGCTCAGTTCGGCCAACGCCGTTAGCGCGGCGCGGCCTGGGCCCGAATCGCCTCCACCAGTGCCGCCAGACCATTGGCCCTGGATGGGCTCAGATGGGCCGATAATCCCAAGTCACCAAACCAGTCGTCCAGATCCAGGCCATGAATGGCCTCATCATCGCCGTGATTGCAGGCGCTGAGAATCAGCACCAGCAACCCTTTGATGATGCGCGACTCACTGCCGGCCAGGAAATGGTGGCAACCCGTTTCATCCCTGTGATGGTAGAGCCAGGCCTTGCTTTCGCAGCCGGCCACCTCTGCCTCTTCCCTTTGCCACTGTGGCGCCAAATCTGGCATGCGGCTGCCCAGTTTCATGATGATCCGATATCGCCCCTGCCAGTGGGACTGGGCCATCAGCTCCCCGTGTAACTGCTCGCGAGTCAGACCCTTGCCCAGAGGGGAGTCCAGAAACTCTTGAATGCCAGGTTTAATCATCGAGAAACTCCGTGATCTCTTTGAGGGCGGCCAGGAAGGCGTCCGCCTCTTCGAGGCTGTTATAGGCGGCGAAGGAGACCCGGCAACTGCCTTTGAGTCCCAGCGCCTGCATCAGCGGCTGGCAGCAGTGGTGGCCGCAGCGCACCGCGATGCCCGCCTGGTCCAGCAGGATGCCGATATCCTGGTGGTGTTCGCCTTCGACTCTGAAGGAGAGGGCACCCAGATTCACTCCGGTGCCGGCGATCGCTTCCACGCCTGGCAGGGCGGCAATCCCCGCTTTTACTCTCTCCATCAGTTCGGCTTCATGGGCCTGCAGCGCTTTCCTGTCCAATCCGTCAATAAAGGCCAGGGCTTCACCTAATCCAATGGCTTCGGCGATGGCGGGCGTGCCCGCTTCAAACTTGTAGGGCAGACGGTTGAACTGGCTGCCCTCGAAGCTGACCTGCTGGATCATCTCGCCGCCATATTGATAGGGGGGCATCTGTTCCAGCAGCGACTGACGTCCCCACAAGACGCCTATGCCTGTGGGGCCATAGCATTTGTGGCCGGAGAAGGCGTAGAAATCACAGCCCAGCGCCTGTACGTCGATCTCCAGGTGGGCCACCGCCTGAGCCCCGTCCACTATGGTGATGGCGCCGGCAGCCCTGGCGGCGGGCAGCATCACCTCAAGAGGTGCCACCTTGCCCAGGGCATTGGAAACCTGGGTGAGGCTGACCACTTTGGTTTTGGGTCCCAGCAGAGCCCGATAGGCGTCCAGGTCCAGGTCGCCCTCCGGAGTCAGGGGGATGGGAATCAGTTTGGCGCCGGTGCGCATCGCCATCTGTTGCCAGGGGACGATGCAGGCGTGGTGAGCCCAGGTGTCGATGAGGATCTCGTCGCCGGGCTGCAGCAGGTGGCTGCCCAGACTCCGGGCCAGCAGGTTCATCGACTCCGTGGTGCCACGGGTGAAGATCACCTCCTCCCGCGCCGGCGCATTGATGAAGGTTTGCACCCGGTCTCTGGCGCCCTCGAATGCCCGGGTGGCCAGGTCTGAAAGGCGATGGGCGCCGCGATGGACGTTGGCGTTCTGCTCCCGGTAGAAACGGTTCATCGCCGAGAGCACCCGCTCAGGTTTCTGAGTGGTGGCGGCGTTGTCCAGGTAGACCAGATCCGGCTGGTTCAGGGCCGGAAACTGGTGTCGCAGTTGCTGCAGTGGTGCGCTCATCGAGGTTCCATCAAGGTAATTCGGCGGCAGAGAATGACCAATCCCTGCCCCGGTTGCAAGTGATCACAGGAAGGATACCAGTTTTGCCTGAAGCAGGGAGCCAGGCCTCCGACATCATTGGTTAATTTACTGTTAATGGGGTTAAAACTCTGTGGATCTATCTGGTCTGAGCTGTTTAAATGGGGATTGGCTCACTGGGGAGGTGAGCACCCAACAAGGAAGATGATAATGATAAAATCACCTCTGTGGATCGCCGTAGCCACGGCGACCGGACTGATGCTGTCAGGCTGCAGCAACGACGACAATCGCGACTCAACCACTCCGCCCCCTGAACCCGCCCCGCAAGTGCAGGTGTTTGCCGAAGATGGTCTGCTGGATGTGCGCATTCGCCGCACCACTTTCGGTGTCCCCCATATCGAGGCCGACAGTATTGAGAGTCTGGCCTTCGGTTCCGGCTATGCCCAGGCGCAGGATCATCTCTGTTTGCTGGCCGACGGCATCATCAAGGCCAACAGTGAGCGCTCCAAGTACTTTGGCCCTCACAAGAGCATCGACTTCGCCACCGGCCTTCCCGTAGAGGAGGACAACCAGAACCTGGTGAATGACTTCGGTTACAAGGCTCTGGGGGTGCGTCAGTCTGCCGCCGAGCTTATTGGTACCCTGCCGGATCGTTCCCGCGCCATGCTCTCCGGTTTCGCCGCAGGCTATAACCTCTATCTGGCGGATCTGGCGTCCGGGGCGGTGACCACCCCGAACCTGCCTTGCGCCGGTCAGCCCTGGGTGAAACCCATCACCGACGTGGATATGCTGACCTATCTGTTCTCCATCGCCCTGCTGCCCGGGGCGGCCAACTTCCTCGATCTCATCTTCTTCGCCAACCCAGGTGACGGCGACGAGTACCTGCCACGGCCCGCGGCCACCGCCTCCCTGCCTATACAGGGGCAGATGATGCTGGCGGATATTCGCACCAAGGCGATGGCTCGCTCGGCGACCTTGATCACCCCGGAAGTGAACCCCAGGGAGATGGGCTCCAACGGCTGGGGCCTGGGCAGCGAAGTGACCGAAAACGGCAAGGGAATCGTGCTGGGCAACCCCCACTTCCCGCACACGGGGCAACTGCGTTTCTGGCAGTCGCACCTGACCATTCCCGGCCACCTCAATGTGATGGGGGGCTCCCTGGTGGGCATGCCCGGAGCGGTGAACATCGGCTTTAACCAGAATCTGGCCTGGACCCACACCTTCTCTACCGCCGAACACTTCATCATGTACAACCTCAGCCTGAAGGAGGGGGATCGCCTCACCTATCTGTTTGAAGGTGAGGAGATGGCCATCACCCCCAAGACACTGACCGTTGAGGTGAACATTGGCGGCGGGGTGACCATTCCCCTGGAGAAGGAGGTGTACCTCACAGCCAAGGGGCCCATGGTGGAAGCGCCACCGGCACTGGCGCCCTTCCCCTGGGATGACACTCAGGCGTTCTTTGTTCAGGACGCCAACATGAACAACGTGGATGTGCTGGAGCACTGGTCTGCCATGAACTTCGCCAGCAACCTGGAGGAGTTCCAGCAGGCGTTCAAGAGCTTCGACGGGGTGATCTTCAACAACACCATGTACGCCGATGCCCAGGGCAACGCCTTCTACATCGACGACTCCACCGTGCCCAACATCAGCAGCGAGGCGGAAAACGCCCTGAGGCTGAGCCCTGAGCTGCGTGCCGCCCGTGAGCAGGCGGGGTTCACCATCATGCCCGGTAATGAGGCGCGCTTTGCCTATGACGGTGCGGTGCCTTACGAGCGTGCCCCCAAGCTCACTCGTCAGGACTTCGTGCAGAACTCCAACAACTCCTACTGGATCACCAACCCGGCGGAACCCATCGAAAACGTCTCCCCCCTGTACGGTCAGCGCCGGGTCGAGCAGTCACTGCGTACCCGCATGGCACTGACCCTGATGAGCGACGCCCGCGGTGAGGATGGCAAATTCAATCCGGCCGAGGTGGAAGCGGCACTGCTCTCCAACCGGGCCTACCTGGCCGAGCTGGTGCTGCCCCAGTTGCTGCTCCAGTGTGAAGCCCAGGGGAGTAACCCTGTGGTGGTCAATGACAGCCTGAGTGTCGATGTGTCTGCGGCCTGTGCGGCCCTGGCTAAGTGGAATGGGGCACAAAATCAGGACAGCATTGCCGGTGCCCTGCTGCGCGAGTTTGGCTATCGCTTCGACAGCGACAGTCACCTGGATGTGCCTTTCGTCTACACGGATCCCATCAACACGCCCAACACCCTGGCGGCCGATGGCTCCGCGCTGGTGGCCCTGGCCGCAGCCAGTGCCACCCTGACCCAGAACGGCTTCGATCTGGAAGCGCCCCTGGGGCAGATGCAGTTTGTGGAGAAGTCACTGCCCAATGGTCAGCCTTCCGGGGTGCGGTTCCCCTGGTCCGGTGCCAACAACTTTGAGGGCGGTTTCAACGTCTTTGCCTACACCAACAGCCCGGGCGACGACACCATGCTGCCCCAGCACGCCTACACCCCGGCAGTGGATGCGGTCACCGGCCAGGCGACCCGATCCGAACTGACCACCGAGGGTTACCACATCGATTACGGCTCCAGCTGGATGATGGTGGTGGGCTTTGGCGATCAGGGTCCCGAGGGGCGTGGCTTGCTGACCTACTCAGAGGCCTATAACGCCCAGTCGCCCCATTGGGCGGACCAGACCAAGTACTACTCGGACAACACCGCCCTGAGGCCCTTGCTGTTTACTGAAGAGGCGATTGCCGCCGAGACCCTGTCGGACGTACGTTTGCAGTATCAGAAATAATCCTCCTCTAAAGAGGTCATGGAGAGAGGCGCCTGGTGCGCCTCTTTTTTTGGTTCAGGGCCCGTCAGGCCTGAGTTCCAGTATCTGATCCGGATCAACTCCCCGCCAATTAGTTGCCCCTGAATCCTGTTTTTACTTGAAGCGACATTAATCCTGGAACAGTATCATTGCCAATATATGGATATCCATATTATCCAAAAGACAGAAGAGGCAATGATGAAGATTGAGATTCTTGGAAGTGGCTGCAAGAAGTGCAACACCCTGGCAGACTTGGTGAAAACTCGAGCTCAGGAGCTGGAGTTGGCATTTGAGCTGGAGCACGTCACCGATATGGAGAAGATCCTGGATTACGGGGTGATGCGCACTCCGGCCATAGTGATCGACGGTGAAGTGAAGCACAGCGGCTCGCTGCCCGGGCAGGCTGAGTTGGATGCCTTGTTAAACCAGGGTTAAGGCTGATCCCATGTTTGAGTTGTTCGGTGATCTGGCCAGCCTGATAGTGTATCAATGGCTGGAGTTGGATCCGCAGAGCAGACTGGCACAGGCGCTGCATTTCTTCGTGGAGGACACCAGCAAGATTCTGGTGCTGCTGGTGGTGATGATCTACGCCATCGCCCTGGTCCGCGCCTCTCTGGATGTGGACAGGGTGCGCCACTACCTCAGTGGTAAGAGCCGAACCACAGGCTATCTGCTTGGCTCCGGTTTTGGTGCCATCACCCCCTTCTGCTCCTGTTCGAGCATCCCGGTGTTTCTTGGCTTTACCTCGGCAGGCATCCCCGTGGGGATCACCATGGCGTTTCTGATCACCTCGCCCCTGATTAACGAGGTGGCCCTGTTGCTGCTGCTCAGCCTGCTGGGCTGGGAGCTGACCCTGATCTACGTGGTAGTGGGGATGACCATCGGCATGGCTGGAGGGGCATTGCTGGACGCCATCGGCGCGGAGCGCTGGCTGCAGCCCCTGGCTGCCCGTGCTCACGCCATGGGCCAGCAGGCCCAGCCTCAGGGGGAGGACGATGAAGCGCCATCGCTGAGCCTGACCCAGCGCCACCAGTTTGCCCGTGAGGAGACCCTGGAGATCTTCGGCCGGGTGTGGAAGTGGGTGATCGTCGGTGTGGGTCTGGGGGCCGCGCTCCATGGCTTTGTTCCCGCAGGCTGGCTGCAGGCGCACCTGGGGGACGGCCAGTGGTGGTCGGTGCCGACGGCGGTGGGCTTGGGCATCCCTCTGTACGCCAACGCGACCGGGGTGATTCCGGTGATGGAGAGTCTGCTGTTGCAGGGGGTGCCCCTGGGCACCACCCTGGCGTTCTGTATGAGCACCGTCGCCGCCAGCTTCCCCGAGTTCGTGATGCTCAAACAGGTGATGCAGTGGCGCTTGCTGGCGCTGCTGTTTGCCCTGTTGCTGACCGGCTTCACCCTGATGGGGTGGGTGCTGAACCTGGTCTAGAACAGCCCACGTTATTGAGCGTAGAGCTCCGGGTGCAGGAAAGGGGCCAGCAGCATGCACAGGGTGTCTGAGTAGATGCTGGTCCTGTCCACCAGGTTGTTGGTGAGGATCCCCATGGCGCCCCCCTTCTGACGGATGTTGTGGTCGTTGAACAATTCGTCCATCAGCGGACCCAGCTCTTCGCCCTGCTCCAGACGGCGGCTGACCAGTTCCGGCAGGGGCAACAGGCCGCTGCGGCCAATCTGGGTCTGAGTGCCATCACTGGCGGCGATGTAGGCAAAGGTGAAACCCTGCCCATGGATGCGATCATAGCCCCCCTCGAAGGCCACATAGAAGTCGGCTTGCTCCCTGAGGATCGCCTCCAGCCGGTTGATGGTGCCGACCCGGGTCTCGGTGTCTCCCATGGGCTGCTCGTCTACGCCGGAGGGGACGCTGACGCCCTTGACCTGCCAATGTACTTGGGGGAAGGCGCGCTCCAGGGCCCGTTGGGCGGCATTGACCTTTACCGGATTGCGGGAAGCCACCAGCAAAGTTTTTTCTGTTGTTTTTGTCATCAGTCGGTGTGGTTGCGTAGGGGAATATGACACAATGGTCGTCAATCTAATCAGCAACTTCAACTAATTATGATCTACCTGTTGTATCTGCTCCTCGGCGCCTTTGCGGGCGTACTCTCCGGTCTGTTTGGCATCGGCGGTGGTTTGGTGATCGTGCCGGTGTTGCTGACGACCTTCAAGGTGCTCAATTTCGATAATGCCATCGCCATCCACATGGCGCTGGGGACCTCGCTGGCCACCATCATCGTCACCTCCATCAACTCCATGATGGCCCACCACCGTCGGGGCGGGGTGGATTGGAAGGTGGTGTTTACCATGGTGCCCGGCATTGTCCTGGCGGCCTACCTGGGGGGCTATGTGGCCCACCTGCTGGACGCCACCATACTCTCCTACTGCTTCACCGCCTTTATCCTGGCAGTGGCGATGAAGATGTGGTTCGGCCTCAAACCCAAGGGGTTGCAGCCCTTCCCCGGCCCGGTTGGACTGAGTGTTTCCGGTGCCGGCATCGGTTTCTTCTCTGCCATCTTCGGCATTGGCGGCGGCACCATCAGTGTGCCCCTGTTGTCCCGATTTGGGCTGGAGATGCGTAAGGCGGTGGGGATCTCTTCCGCCCTGGGTTTCCCCATCGCCCTCACCGGCGCCCTGAGTTACGCCATCAGTGGCTGGAATCAGCCCGGGCTGCCGGAGATGAGCCTGGGCTACGTCTACCTGCCTGCCTTTGTGGGGATCATCCTCACCAGCTCCATCTTTTCCCGCTTTGGGGCGCACCTGGCTCACAAGCTGGACCCAAGAATTATGCAGAAAAGTTTCGCCGTCCTGCTGTTTGTCATTGCGATAAAGACGTTATTGACCAGTTAACCCGGCGTGATTTGCTGTAATTAAACTACAAATGGTTTTTTGAAAACGGGTCAATAAGACCCGTTTTTTTTCGCCATATTCACCGGGTCTGAGTGGGGAGTTTACGCGGATTACCCAGTAATAACCGATATTGAACGATATTTCACAAGGTTTTCACCTTCGCATTAAGGCTGTTCATGCCAGGATGCAATAGATCGATGTTGTGAGTTGGCTCACGTGGCGAAATCTGATTTGGGATCTTGATCCCATCAAAACTGAAATAAATCTCTATATTTGCCCTCGCTAACTCGAACTCTTTAAGGTGAATAATTATGCAGGCTTCAACCGCTGCAACTGCCACCGGCACCGCCGGCAAGGCCGTAACCTATACCAAGCAGGACCTGACCTGGTCCCTCTCCATGTTCGGCACCGCCGTGGGCGCCGGTGTTCTGTTCCTGCCGATTCGCGCCGGTCTGGAAGGGTTTTGGCCCCTGATCCTGATCGCCCTGCTGGTGGGGCCCATGACCTATCTGTCTCACCGTGCCCTGGCCCGGTTTGTGCTCTCCTCCAAGCGCAATGACGCCGACATCACCGATGTGGTTGAGGAGCACTTCGGTAAAGGGGCCGGCCTGCTGATCACCATCCTCTACTTCTTTGCCATCTACCCCATCGTGCTGATCTATGGCAACGCCATTACCACCACAGTGGACAGCTTCATCGTCAACCAGCTGGGTATGATCTCCCCGCCACGCTGGATCCTCTCCGGTGTGCTGGTGGCGATGATGATGGGTGTGATGATCCTGGGTCGCCGCCTGATGCTGCGTGCGACCGAGCTGCTGGTGTACCCCCTGGTGTTCATCCTGCTGGCGATGTCTGTCTACCTGATCCCCGACTGGTCCATGGCGGCCATGAGTGTCGACAACATCCCCGCCGTTGGCGACCTGATGCTGGTGGTGTACCTGACCATCCCCATGCTGATCTTCTCCTTCAACCACAGCCCGGCGATCTCCTCCATGGCCCTGGCTCAGCGTGAAGCCCATGGTGATGATGCGGTGGCCAAGTCCGACATCATCCTCAAGCGTGCCTCCATGATGCTGCTGGGCTTTGTGATGTTCTTTGTGTTCAGTTGTGTGCTGGCCCTGTCACCTGCCCAGCTGGCCGAGGCCAAGGCGCAGAACCTGCCGGTATTGAGCTACCTGGCAAACCAGTATGACTCTCCGGTTATCTCCGTTGTGGGTCCCCTGGTGGCCTTCCTGGCGATCTTCTCCTCCTTCTTCGGCCACTACCTGGGCGCCAAAGAGGGGCTGGCGGGCATTGCCAAAAAGAGTGCGCCCAAGATGGTAACCGCCATGGGTGACAAGGGCTTCGACCGTGCCCTGGTGGCCTTCTTCTTCTTCAGTGTTTGGGGTGTGGCCATCATCAACCCCTCGGTGCTGGGCATGATTGAGTCCCTGGGCGCCCCCTTCATCGCGGCCATCCTGTTCCTGATGCCGATGTACGCCATCAACAAGGTACCGGCGATGCAGCGCTACAGCGGCAAGCTGTCCAACGTGTTCATCACGGTGATGGGCATCATCGCCATCAGTGCCATCGTCAAAGGCCTGTTCTAAACCCGCATTCATGACTCTGAAGCCGGAGTCGTCGGACTCCGGCTTTTTTTCAACATCGAGGTTCTCCCCATGTTCAGTGTGTTCGATATCTTTAAGATCGGCGTCGGCCCCTCCAGCTCCCATACCGTGGGACCCATGAAGGCGGCCATGCAGTTTGCCGATGATCTGGCCGGTGCCCAGCAACTGGCCGCGGTGACCCGGGTCGCCGTGGATATCTATGGCTCCTTGTCACTTACGGGTAAGGGGCACCACACGGACATCGCCATCATCATGGGCCTGGCGGGCAACAGCCCGGAGACCGTGGACATCGACGCCATTCCCGCTTTCATCGCCGAGGTGGAGCGCAGTGAAACCCTGCCCCTGGGCAGAGATCAGCACCCCGTGGCCTTCCCCAGGGATGCGGTGACCTTCCACCAGCATGCGCTGGACCTTCATGAGAATGGCATGAGGCTGCACGCCTTTGCCGGCGACCAGCTGTTGCTGTCTAAGACCTACTACTCCACCGGCGGCGGCTTCATTGTCGATGAAGAGAACTTTGGCCGCCCCAGTGCCAACCTCAAGCCGGTGCCCTTCTCCTTCGCCGACGCCGACGAGCTGCTGGCCCAGTGCCGCAGCACAGGCATGAGCATCTCTGCACTAATGATGGAGAACGAGAAGGCCTACCACGATGAAGCCGCCATCGGTGCGGGCTTCGGCCAGGTGTGGAATGTGATGCGGGAGGCCATCGACCGGGGTTGTAAGACCGAAGGCCTGCTGGCTGGCCCGCTGAAGGTGCCACGTCGTGCCGCGGCGCTGCATCGGCAGCTGATCGCCAATGAGCGCAATACCACGGATCCCATGAGCATCATCGACTGGGTCAATATGTTTGCCCTGGCGGCGTCAGAGGAGAACGCCGCCGGTGGCAGGGTGGTGACGGCGCCCACCAACGGCGCCGCGGGGATCATCCCGGCGGTGCTGGCCTACTACGATCGGTTTATCGAGAAGGTGGAGGCGCCCCAGTACACCAAGTTCTACCTGGCGGCGGGAGCCATAGGCACCCTGTACCAGATGAACGCCTCCATCTCCGGTGCGGAAGTAGGCTGTCAGGGTGAGGTGGGCGTTGCCTGTTCCATGGCCGCCGCCGGACTGGCGGAGCTGATGGGGGCCAGCCCCTCCCAGGTGTGCGTGGCGGCGGAGATCGCCATGGAGCACAACCTGGGCCTGACCTGCGATCCCGTGGCGGGTCAGGTGCAGGTGCCCTGCATCGAGCGCAACGCCATCGCCGCGGTGAAGGCGGTGAACGCCACCCGCATGGCGCTGAGGCGTAACTCCGATCCCTGTGTGTCTCTGGATAAGGTGATCGCCACCATGTATGAAACCGGCAAGGATATGCACCCCAAGTATCGGGAAACCTCCCAGGGTGGGTTGGCGATCAAGGTGTTGAATGTCTGCTGATTGAGTTGTAGCGTCGACTTAAGAGCCGGTCCTGTGCCGGCTTTTTAATGCCTGGAGTTGAGGGTCAGCACCAGCAGCGGATGATTGGCCCCGCCCCGCATCTCGGCGCTGACGCCGCTGCTCAGGTGTCGCATCAGTTGCTGCTGCCAGGCCGTGGCACCGGTTGAGCTGATGTTCAGTTCCACCATGCAGCGGTATTGTCGGCAGATGGGGTGGTGGGCGAACGCCTGATCCATGGGAGCGGGCACTGAGTCTCTGAGCCAGCGAGGCTGCCCCCACTCCCCCCACTCGTTAGCATGATAGAAGTAGCGCCACTGGGCCAGATGCTCCGGGTCGTCCCGGCTGACCGGAAACTCAGGGTGCAGGCGGCGAAAGCGAATCTGTTTGGGGTTTCGGTCGTCCGCCAGGTAAATCCAGCCGTCGACGATGAACATCGGTCCCATCTTCTGATACTGATGCATCAGCTCTGAGGGATCGGCGGCCTGAAGGGCCAGAGAGTGATTCAACGGACTGCCGGGTAGTACCGGTTCCTCGCGAAGATCGGCAGGCTGGGAAGAGACCCGTTCCGGGCTTTTTCCAGGGGCCGGCTCCCAGAACAGCACCAGCACCAGAAGTGGAAGCAGCCAGATTAAAGACAACAAACTTTGTGAACGCATCTCTCACTCCTTGAGAAAACACACCCCATTGTAAATTGCCTATGTCAGTGCTTGGTGTTTTTTCCCGCTATATAGTTAGGAACATCCTCTGCGGGTATCGGACGACCCAGCTGAAAACCCTGACCGAAGTGACAGCCCATCTCTCTGAGCACTTCAATCTGGCGAATATCGTCGATCCCCTCGGCATTCACTTTCATATTCAAAGCGTTAGCCAAATGGACTATGGCAAGAACCACATCTCTTGCCCGTTGTTCCGTGTGCACCTGGGAGGTGAAGCTGCGATCGATCTTGACGATATCCAGGGGCAGCCGATGCAGGTAGTTGAGTGAGGAGTAGCCGGTACCGAAGTCGTCCATGGCCAGGCGGACCCCCAACCGGCGGATCTGCTTCAGCACCACAGAGGCCTGCTCGTGCTGGCCCAGCAGCGATCGCTCGGTGATCTCCAGCCGCAGCGCTTCCGGACTGAGGCCAGACTCCCGCAGGATGGAGTTGATCACATCCAGGCTGTTTTGGCGGGAGAACCACTCCGAGCTCAGGTTGACGCTGACGCTCAGGCTGGTCATTCGCGGGTACTTCTCATGCCACTGGGCAAACTGGTGACAGGCCTTCTGCAGCACCAGGCGATCCAGCTCCAGGATCTGCCGGGTCTCCTCCATCACTTCGATGAATTTGCCCGGCAGCAACAGTCCCCGTTTCGGGTGCTGCCAGCGCACCAGGGCTTCGAAGCCCACCAAGTGCTCATTGTCCAGGCGCCACACCGGCTGATAGTGGATCTCAAACTGGTCCTGTTCGATGGCGCGGGCCAGCTCGGTTTCCAGCCGCAGTCGCTTCTGCGCCGCCTCGCGCATGGTGGCGGAAAAGACCACGGGCTGGCGGCCTCCTTTGGCCTTGGACTGGTACATGGCCACGTCCGCATCCCGCAGGATCTCCTGGGGGTTGCTGTAGGCGTCATCGCAATAGGCGATGCCGATGCTGCCGCCGCTGTAGATCTCCTCGTTGTTGATGAGGAAGGGCTGGGACAGCATCTTGTGGATCCGCTTGGCGGTGATCATCGCATCCTGGGCCTCATGGAGGCTGTCCAGCAACACGGCAAATTCGTCGCCTCCGAGGCGGGCCACGGTATCACTGCCGCGCAGGCAGCGCTTGAGCCGGGCGGACACCTGCATCAACAGGCTGTCACCGGTGAGGTGGCCCAGGCTGTCGTTGACCATCTTGAACCTGTCCAGATCCAGATAGATGAGGGCGTAATTGAAATCGGGGTTGCGTTTGCGCTGGGCATACAGCTGGTCCAGGCGCTCCAACAGCAGAGCGCGATTGGGCAGGCCGGTCAGGTGGTCATGGAGGTTGTCATGACGCAACTGACTCTCGATACGGCGGCGCTCGGCAATCTCGTGCTGCAGGGCCCGGGTGCGTTCATCCACGGCGCCTTCCAGCGCCTGCTGGGTTTCGGACAGGCTGCGGTGGGCCTGCTGGATGATGATGATGTTGGCGATGTGGGCGGCCAGATAGGAGAGCATCTGCATCTCCTCATCTCCGTAGAGATTTTCGAGCTGGTAATCCTGAACCACCACGGCGCCGATCACCTCGTCGTCGATCACCAGTGGCGCGCCCATCCAGGATTTGGCCACCTGCCCCTGCTCTTCGGCGGCGCCGGTTTCCGCCAGGTAGCGTCGCTGGGCGGCGTTGAGCAGCAGGGGAGCGCCTTTCTCGATCAGATACTCGGTCAGGCCCCGAGCCAGGGGACGGGTCTTGGTCTGGTTCTTCTGAAACTGGTCCACCATATAGGGGAATTCCAGCTCATCGGTCTCCCGCTTGAGCAGGGAAACGTAGAAGTTCTCACAGGGGAGCAGTTGTCCCATCAACTGGTGAAACTGACTGCACAGCTCGTTGAGAGGCAGCAGCTGACGGCTGAGCTGGGTCACTCGGTGCTGCACCGACAGCAACTTCTCCTGCTGTTGAAGCTGATGCTCCACCCGCTCCTGCCTTTGCGCCAGCTGTTTCAACTGATTCTTGGCCTGACGCCCCTGCAGCGCCTGGCGCATCAGGTCGGCGACCTGTTGCAGCAGCAGTTTGGCGTCGTCGTCGTATCTGTGCTTGTCCGTGGTGAAGACAATAAGGGCACCCCGACGGCCATCCTGATCCCGCCAGGGACATCCCATCCAGGCATAGGGCTTAGGGGGCAGCAGCTGCACCTGCTTGTTGAGCTGGCGTGCCACCAGTTCCGCCTGGTTCAGAACCAGGGTGCTGTTGCCCTTGAACAGATGCTCGATCAGTCCCTGATCCGACAGCAGTTGGGTTTCACTCAGGGGACTGCCACGGTAGCGCAGGGAGTGCTCTTCGAGCACCAGGAAGTGGGGGGCGTGCAGGTGATCATCCAGCCACTGATGCAGGGCGGAAAACGCGGCATCCTCGTCTGTGTCTGGCGCGCTCAGTTGTGCCAGCGCCGAGATCAGGGGCGCCGACGACAGCGTGGCCGGAATTTCACAGGATGATGGATGCATCGGCTGCTTGAAGCCTGTCAAAAAAAAGTCGGTCAATGATGCCACTTTCGCCAATTCTTTGCCAAGGGAATAAGCGGCTAAACTTTATACCCTGGCAACATTCTTCGGGGAGGCGGACTGTGTATAAGAGCTTCTGTGGCTGGTGTCACACTCAGACCCGTCATGAATGGGCTTATGTAGACCACAGCCTGCACCTGACTCTGACTCTGTTGACGGCCGGAGCCTGGAGTTTTGTCTGGGCGTATCTTGAGTGCACATCCGGCAGTTGCTGTCAGTGTGGCCTGGGTGAGGGTCTGTCGCTGATGGGCTACTCCACCGCGTATCATCAGAGCTTGCGGGAGAGAAGCACCAGGGCCAGCAGCATCTGGCGTCCATGAGTGGCCCTGGAGTGTCACCTGTCGGGGCCATGGGCGCCGACAGGCGGAGATCAGATGTTGCTGAGAGACTGCTGCACTTCAGGATCGCTCAAGATCTCAATCAACTGATCGCGATAGGCGCGGAGGATGTTGTTTTGGGGAGATTCATCTGACTTCTCCTCCACGACATCCCGGCCGCCAATCTTCTTCTCAAGCAGTTTCCCCTGTTTCAGCTCATAGACTTGGACCAGGGTGTCGGTATCGAAGTTGAAAGCGGACACCCAGTTCAGGTTGACGCTGAAGTACCACTCATTCAGGTTCAGCACCAGCAGCTTGCCTGCCTGCTTCTCTGTGAGCACGGTCTTGGCGTTTTCGCCGTTAAACTCCTGCTTGACGTTCAGTCCCTCGACATCCCAACCCTTCTTCTGCAGGCCGTTCACCAGGCGGTGTTCCAGGAACTGGGCCAGGGTGCGCTTGCTGTCGCCCTTTTCGGTTGCCAGCACAGGGTTCACATGCCAGTCGAATGGGATGCCGAAGGTGCCATGGGCAACGCCGATGAAGGTTTCCGGTTTGCCCTCGGATACGCGACCACGCTGGTCGTGAACGGAGATAAGGACCTTGTTCTTAGATTGGTATTCCGGGGAGGGGGATTGCTCCTCCAGGGACATGGGGCTGACACAGCCGGTCAGGGTGGCCAGGGCCAGCATAGTAAGCAGTAATCTGATGGTGTTCATTTCGTCATCTCTGGATATAGAAAAATCAAGACGGCGGCTAATCTGGGAAGGTCTGGAGGAAAGGTCAGAGCAGAGGTTGCTCCAATGTTACCGACTCCTTTCGGTCCAAAACGCTTCCTTTTCCATGGTTTAGCGCGGCGTTTCTTATTTGAAATTATTGAAATAACTGAATATTTCGCGGCGAGTCTAGCGGGTTGAATGCGGCTGTGCAACAAACTGAGTTGAAGAAAATGAGGGGGTTGTGACTCCGCCGTATGGGAATGGATGTGAAGGGGTAAGGAGTTTGTTTTCCCCAGGTGTATCAAGGGCTGATCCGGATCATTGGTCGTTTTTTCTCTGCGTCTGGGATCACCTTTGAAGGAGAATCTGCGCTGGGGCTGGGGGACCACAGGGTACAATTTCTCTCTGCAAAACCCTCTCTGTTACCCAACTACTCCATAGGTCTCCTATGTCTACTAAATCCAATCCCCTGGCGATTTGCTGGGGCAAGTGGCGTGCCCTGCCGTTATGGGCACAGATCCTGGCTGGCATGCTGGCGGGGATACTGACCGGCATCTCCCTCGGGGAGAGTGCCGTGCACCTCAAGTTCATCGGTTCCCTCTTCGTCAACACCATCAAGATGCTGATCGTGCCCCTGGTGTTCTGTTCCCTTATCGTCGGGGTGACCTCCATGCAGGACACTCAGAAGATGGGCCGGGTGGGATTGAAATCCTTCCTCTTCTATCTGGGCACCACCGCCATTGCCATCTCCATCGGCTTGTTGCTGGGCAACCTGTTTCAACCCGGCGCCGGCGTGGAGATTACCCAGGAGGTGGCGCGAACCACTCAGGTCAGTGAAGCCCCCAGCCTGGTGCAGACCCTGGTCAACATGGTGCCCACCAACCCCATAGAGGCCCTGGCCAAAGGCAAGATTCTGCAGGTGATCGTCTTCGCGGTGGCATTGGGGATCGCCCTGGTGCTCATCGGCGAGCGAGGCAGGCCGGCGGTCCAGCTGTTCGAATCCCTGGCGGAGGCGATGTACAAGCTGACCGACATGGTGATGGCCCTGGCGCCATACGGTGTGTTTGCCCTGATGGCCTGGGTGTCCGGCAAGTATGGCATCGACGTGTTACTGCCTCTGCTCAAGGTGATCCTGGCGGTGTATCTGGGTTGCCTGCTGCACATCTTCGGATTTTACAGCCTGCTGCTGGCCATAGTGGCCAAGGTGAACCCCATGCGCTTCTTCCGGGCGATCTCCGAGGCGATGGCGGTGGCCTATACCATGTCCAGCTCCGCCGGTACCCTGCCAGCCTCGATGAAATGCGCCCGTAAACTGGGAATCAACAAGAGCATCTCCAGCTTTGTGCTGCCTCTGGGAACCACCATCAACATGGACGGCACGGCCTTGTACCAGGGGGTGTGTGCCCTGTTTGTGGCGCAGCTGTTCGGTGTGGACCTGACTCTGGTGCAGTACCTCACCATCATCGCTACGGCGACGCTGGCCTCCATAGGCACCGCCG
The DNA here is from genome assembly GCF_030296015.1 of Ferrimonas sp. YFM. NCBI lineage: Bacteria > Pseudomonadati > Pseudomonadota > Gammaproteobacteria > Alteromonadales > Ferrimonadaceae > Ferrimonas > Ferrimonas sp. YFM. Next base: position 4,080,737 of record NZ_AP027368.1, on the reverse strand, counting down.
GGGTCCCCGGTGCCGGCCTGGTGATGCTGACCCTGGTGCTCACCTCCGTGGGGCTGCCCCTTGAGGGGGTGGCTCTGGTGGCCGGTATCGACCGGGTGCTGGACATGGCCCGCACCGTGGTGAACGTCTCCGGAGATCTGGTGGCGACCACGGTGATCGCCCACTCCGAAGGCGAGGTTGAGGAGACGGAGTCTCTGGCGCCGGCGTCAGCCTAACCTCTGTGGGAGGCAGGCTGCCGTGCGGCGGCCTGTCCCCTGATTGCGACTAAGGTGTCATTTATTCCCGGTGCAATCGTCCACTAAGGCGAATTTGTATTAGTAATCAATAAATTAGCCACAACTAACGCTCTGGGCAACGTAATGGTCTGATAAAAAACGAAAAAGTTTCGTTTCTGTGCCCGGCTAGCCCTCATTCCGTTAGCTACCCAGCCTCGACTCATCATCGAAAGTGCGCCGATACACCGTCCTCAGCCGAAATCCCAATTGAGAAGTGAATCCTGTTCGTGATAACTAGCAAGGTGATGCCGGTCACATGGTGGCCGCAGTTCGGGATTGCTGTTGTGGGATTCTCATTTTTCGAGTCAGGAGAGGTTGAATGAGTCGACTTGGATTGATGGGCAAGATGCTGATGCTTGCCCTGGTGCCTTTGGTGTTGACCCTGGTGGTGGTGTTTTCCGGCTCCATCTATTTTAAAAATCAGACGCTGGATCAACAGGTAGACACCTTTACCCAGGATCTGCGCGCCCAGAAGATGAAGCAGGTGAAAGATGCGGTGACCATTGCCCTGGCGTCGGTGCGCAACCAGATTCAGGCCCAGCCGGACAGATCGCCTCTTCAGGTGGTGGAGGAGACCCTGAGCAAGGTGACTTTCGGTGACGGGGGCTACTTCTTTGTCTACAACCTGGAAGGCACGGTGCAGTTTCATGGTCTCAAGCCTCAGACCAAGGGGCAGAATCAGCTGCACCTGAAGGATCCCAATGGTACCCCCTTCATTGCGGAGCTGGTGAAGGCGGCCAAGGCCGGAGGCGGCACCGCGTCCTACTTTTATCAGAAACCGGGTGCCACCGGGCTGGTGGAGAAGATCAGCTATGTTGAACCTCTGAATGAATATGGCTGGCTGCTGGGCACTGGGGTCTACGTGGATGAAATTGACTCGGCAGTGGCCGCCTTCAGAGGCGACGCCCAGGCGATGTCCGACAAAGAGACCCTGACCACCTCGGTGCTGGCCCTGGGGATTCTGGTGCTGGCGGTGCTCGCCATCCTGTATGTGTCCCGGCGCACCGTGGCGCCGGTGAACGCCATGTTGCTCAGCTTGCAGGAGATTGCTCAGGGAGAGGGTGATCTGACCAAGCGCCTGGATGTGAAGGGGCAGGATGAGATTGCCCAATTGGGTGAGGCGTTCAACCGTTTCACCTCCAAGCTGCAGCAGACCATGAGTGAGGTGGCCGAGGCCACGGAGCAGGTGGGGATGGCCGTAGACAGCATCAACGACCAGACCGCCACCATCAGCCGTCAGTTGTCGGTCCACGACGATGAAACCGAGCAGGTGGTCACCGCGGTGACCGAGATGAGCATGGCGGCGGCGGAGATTGCAGGCAACGCCAATCAGATGGCCGGTGCCACTCAGGCCGCCGCCGATGATGCCGGCACGGCCCAGGACAAGGTGGGACACTCGGTGTCTTCCATCAACGCCCTGGTGGATGAGGTGGACCTGGCGTCTCAGCACATCGACCGCCTCAACGAGCAGTCCACCAAGATCCACAGCGTACTGGGAGTCATCGGCGACATCGCCGATCAGACCAATCTGCTGGCACTGAATGCGGCCATCGAGGCGGCAAGAGCCGGAGACCAGGGGCGGGGCTTCGCCGTGGTGGCGGATGAGGTACGTCAGCTGGCCAGCCGCACCCAGACCAGCACCCTGGAGATCAAAGAGATGCTGGATGAGCTGCATCAGTCGGTCTCCAAGGCGGTGGACACCATGAGCAACAGCCAGCAAAACTGCGAGAGAACCGTGGGCTCCTCATCGGAGATCACCACCAGTCTCAATGCGGTATCCGGTGCGGTCAATGAGATCAACGACATGACCAGTCAGATCGCCACCGCAGCCACCCAGCAGAGCTCGGTAACCGAGGAGATCAACCGCAACATGGTGGCCATTCGCGACATCGTCGGCGAGCTGGTGCACACCAGTGAACAGTCGGCCCGGGTCTCAGAGCGACTTGGCCTCTCCGGCCAGCAGCTGCGGCAGCTGGTGGGCCAGTTTAAGATCTAACTCGCCGCCCAGGCACAAAAAAGAGGACCCTGAGGTCCTCTTTTTCATTGAGCCGTGGCCACTTATTTGGAGGAGGCGTCCAGCTTCTTCTCCAGGTAGTGGATGTTGGTGCCACCGTGCTGGAAGTTCTCATCAGCCATGATCCTCTGCTGCAGAGGAACGTTGGTCTTGATGCCGCCAACCACCAGCTCGCGCAGGGCGTTCTTCATGCGGGCGATGGCGATGTCCCGGTTCTCACCGAAGGTGATCAGCTTGCCGATCATGGAATCGTAGTGAGGCGGAACCTTGTAACCGGCATAGATGTGGGAGTCCCAACGGATCCCCATGCCACCGGGTGGGTGGAAGCGATCGATATTGCCGGGGGAGGGGATGAAGGTATCCGGATCCTCGGCGTTGATGCGGCACTCGATGGCGTGGCCACGTACCTGCACCTGCTCCTGGGTGATGGAGAGGGGCTGGCCGGCGGCGATGCGCAGCTGCTCCTTGATGAGATCCACGCCGGTGACCATCTCGGTGACCGGGTGCTCAACCTGGATACGGGTGTTCATCTCGATGAAGTAGAACTCGCCGTTCTCATACAGGAACTCGAAGGTACCGGCACCACGGTAGTTGATGTCGATACAGGCGCGGGCACAGCGCTCACCGATGAACTTACGCATCTCTTCGGTGATGCCGGGCGCCGGAGCTTCCTCAACCACTTTCTGGTGACGACGCTGCATGGAGCAGTCACGCTCGGCCAGGTGAATGGCGTTGCCCTGACCGTCTGCCAGAACCTGAACCTCGATGTGACGAGGGTTCTCCAGGAACTTCTCCATGTACACCATGGGGTTACCAAAGGCGGCACCGGCTTCTGCCTGGGTCAGTTCGATGGATTTCAGCAGTTCGGACTCGGAGCGCACCACGCGCATGCCGCGACCACCGCCACCACCGGACGCCTTGATGATCACCGGGTAACCGATGCGCTTGGCAATCTGGGTGTTGACCTTGGGGTCGTCGCCCAGAGGACCGTCGGAGCCGGGTACACAGGGTACGCCCGCCTTCTTCATGGCGGTAATGGCGGACACCTTGTCGCCCATCAGACGGATCACCTCGGGGGAGGGACCGATAAAGATGTAGCCGCTCTTCTCCACCTGTTCGGCGAAGTCGGCGTTCTCAGCCAGGAAGCCGTAACCTGGGTGGATGGCGACGGCGTCGCTCACCTCGGCTGCGGAGATGAGGGCAGGAATGTTCAGGTAGCTTTCGGTGGCCGGGGCCTTGCCGATGCAGATGGTCTCATCGGCCAGCAGCACGTGCTTCAGGTCCCGGTCAGCGGTGGAGTGTACCGCCACCGTTTTGATACCCAGTTCGCGACAGGCGCGCAGAATTCGCAGGGCGATCTCTCCGCGGTTCGCAATGACCACTTTGTCCAGCATAGTGACTTCCTTACTCGATGATGAACAGCGGCTCGTCGAACTCAATGGAATCGCCGTTTTCCACCAGGATCTGCTTAACCACACCGGCCTTGTCGGCTTCGATCTGGTTCATCATCTTCATCGCTTCGATGATGCACAGGGTGTCACCCACAGCCACGGTGTCGCCCACTTCAACGAAGGGCTTGGCCGCCGGGCTTGGGGAACGGTAGAAGGTGCCTACCATGGGAGACTTCACTGCGTGACCGGAGATGGCAGGAGCCGCTTCGGCAGCAGGGGCGGCCGCAGGTGCTGCAGCGGCAGCCACAGGTGCAGGGGCTGCGACCATTGGGGCCTCAGCGACAGTGTAGGAAGCGGCCACAGGCGCGTTGCCGGTGCGGCTGATGCGTACGGACTCTTCCCCTTCGGCGATCTCCAGCTCGGCGATGCCAGATTCCTGTACCAGTTCGATCAGTTTCTTGATTTTGCGAATATCCATAGTGGTTCTCTTATTCAGCTGCGCTCGTACTCGTCCGCACGATTCAAGTAATTAACCGCACTTTGCAGTGCAAATTGGTATCCGTCCGCGCCCAGACCGCAAACAACTCCTACCGCTACATCGGAAAAATAGGAGTGGTGCCTGAAAGGCTCCCGGGCGTGGACATTTGACAGATGTACTTCAATAAAGGGGGTGGAAACCGACAGAATGGCGTCCCGCAAGGCCACACTGGTGTGGGTAAAAGCGGCGGGATTGATGATGATGAAATCCACGTCACTGGCGTGGATGGCATCGATCAGTTCAGCTTCGGAGTTGCTCTGGATATGGCTAAGGCTAACCTGATGATCTTCGGCGACTTTGGTCAGACCAGTAACGATCTCATCCAGGGTCATCGAGCCGTAATGGCCTGGTTCGCGCCGTCCCAGCATGTTCAGGTTGGGACCATTGACCAGCAAGATTCGCTTTTGCTTCGACATTTTGCGCCTATCCTCTGCGAACGTGTGTGCATATTCAGTGTAAATCGTTAGACACCAAAATTCGCCACAGTTTCACACCCTTGAATTCCAGTGACAGCCATTATAACTACATCAACGAAAATGGCAGCATTTTACTGGTCTAATCACGTGTGTTGCCCACAGTGTTAATAGCGACGGCGGGACCTCCAGGTTGAAGGAGAATTGACCGATAATCCGCAAAAAGGCCAAACGCCGCGCTGGTTTACTCTTTCGGAGGTGAGCGCCTCATCTGCTTGCGCTGACTCTGGCGGCTTTTGCCGTCCAGTCGGCGACGGACGCTGGCCTTGGTGGGTTTGGTGGCGTGACGGGTCTTGGGACGAAAGGCGGCTTTCTTCAGCAGGGCCTGTAAGCGGTCCAGGGCGTCCTGGCGATTCATCTCCTGGCTGCGAAATTGCTGCGCCTTGATGAGAATTTTGCCCCCGGGGGTGATGTTGGGGTGGGAGAGCCTGTCCAGCCCCTCTTTATAGTGGTCGGGGAGGGTAGGGGAGCGGCGATAGTCGAAGATCAGCTGGATGGCCGTGGAGACCTTGTTGACGTTCTGTCCCCCCGGGCCCGAGGCGCGGATCGCCTGGAACTCCAGTTCGGAGGCGGGAATGGTGAGACGATTGGACAGGGTCAGCATGGCGAACTACCGCAGGGAAAACAGAGAGTATATCAGCCCCACCCTGTGAGATTCAGCTTTGAGTGAGGCGAGGCGGCCCGGTTGGGCCGCCCTGTGGCATCAATCGGTCAGCAGCCGGGCAATGGCACCCTGGCCCAGGTAGGCCTGATGGGCGATGACCAGGCCATCGGATGTCAGGTCGAACTTGGGGTTGCGGGCGTAGGATTTCGCCTGGTTCAGAGCCATGGGCAGATCGGCACTGAGCTGATAGTCGGTGTTGCCGTCGGCGTCAAAGACCACGTAGATGGGGCCAGAGACCACCATTTCATGGTGCTCAGGATGAATCCTATGGGGGTTGGCGTATCTCAGGGTGACGACCTGCTTGCCCTGTCCCAGATCCAGGCTGGAGTCAAAGGCGGACACCTGTTGGCCGTTCACATTGGTGGCGTAGAAGCCCTTGGGCAGTTGCAGTGTGCTGGCGGATGCGGTGGCGGTCAGTAGCAGAGTGGCGGCCAGGGTGGCCAGAGAGCGTAAGCGCATACAGATACTCCTTCCTTCATTACTGCGCGAGTGGTGCCCCGTGACAGCCGGGGCGCCCCGTGTCGCGCTCCGGTGGCTGTCCTGCCAGACCGGAACCGGGCCTTGTGATTGTTGTGTGGGCCCGAACTGCGACATGGATCACGTTTTACCATTTTGTTACCAGAAAGTGAACTCCTGCCCGACTTTGTTCGGCTCCAAGGCGGTGCGGGAGGTGAAAGCTGCTGACTTTGGCCCCTGATACAGGGCAGAATCGTCTCGGTATCTGAGAGTCTGGTGCTGGCCGGAAGCTCAGCAGGGTAAAAGGCCACATTGTTCTAAATTTTAACAACTTCTGATATTTTCTATCCCCAATGAGCTGGGCACAGTCGCGCCCACCACAGGGCTAACAGGATCCTCATATTGACTCCACTTCGCATACTGGCCGGGGCCGAAGCCCGGCGGCAACTCTCTGAACATGGTTGGGAAACTGCACTGTTCGATCGATTTATCGCGGCATCCGGAGGCCCGAAATGGTTGCCCATGGCCGGCCTGGACCGGGCCCTGATGACACGTTGGATCCCAAGGGATCAGAAGATGCAGCTGCTGGGGACCTCCTCCGGCGGCTGGCGTTGCGCGGCCCTGTGCCACCCCGATGCGGATCAGGCTCACCGGCGCCTGCAGCATGCCTACATAGGCCAGGTGTATGAGACTCGCCCCACCGAAGAGGTGGTGAGAAATAACTGCGTTACCATCATGCGTGCCCTGGCCGGGGAGCAGGGCTATGGGGCCCTGCTGCAGCAGCCCAACCGGGTGCTGAACCTAATTGCCTGTCGTTGGAAAGGGCAGCGTACCCGCCGACCTCTGCTGCAGGGGGTCAGCCTGGCGTTAACGGCGGGGCTCAATCTGGTCAGTCGCCCCCTGATTCAGCATCAGTGGGAGCGCTGGCTGTTTTCTGCCGAGCATCAGGGGTTTTACGATCCTGGGGAGCTGGTGACCCACCACGGTGCGCTGACCGAGGAGAATATGGAGGCTGTGCTGCTGGCCACCGGCAGCATCCCTCTGCTGTCACCCGGGGAAGTGGATATCCAGGGCGCCTCCGCCGGTCGCTACATGGACGGTGGCCTCACCGATTACCACCTGGACCTGCCGGTACTCAGGCGAGGCGGGCTGGTGCTTTATCCCCACTTTCACCCCTATGCGCTGCCGGGCTGGTTCGACAAATCACTCAAGGGCCGCCGGGCCGGTGACAACTTCGACAAAGTCGTGATGCTGGTGCCCTCCGAGGAGTTCATCGCCAGCCTGCCGGGAGCAAAGATTCCGGATCGTAATGATTTTAAGGCCCTGCCTACCGATGAGCGACAGCAGCGCTGGCATCAGGTGGCCGAGGCCGGAGAGCAGTTGGCTCAGGCGTTTGAGGCGATGGTGAGGGGGGAGCATCCCCTGGATATTGAGGCGATCGATTAGGGCATTCGCAATTATTGGCTTTTGTTGTAAATGATAACTATTATCATTAAATCAAATCCAATACGGAGATACCCCAATGTTGAAGACTCTGACCTTTGCCATCATGCATTTTTCCATCGCCTTCGTTCTGGTGTATCTGTTAACCGGCAGCTGGGCCATCGGCGGCGCCGTGGCGGTGATTGAGCCTCTGGTGAACACCGTTGCCTTCTATTTCCACGACAAGGTGTGGAAGCGGCTGGAGCAGCGCAGGGCTCAAGCCGCCCCCCTGGCTGCCTGATCAACAAATGAACCCCCACCGCTGAATCTGGGTCTAAACTAGTGGAAAGCCCGCAGATTCAGAGGTGATCGCAGCATATGCAAACCTCAGTTGAGACGGGTGACAACTCCGGCTGGGAGGGTGTATGCACAGAATGACCGTCGCCCTGCTGCCCATCGACAGCCCGGTGCTGCCGCAGGGGCGCAAAGAGCTTCGCATGGTGACCCCTGGTCAACACCGGGTGGTGGCCGAGCATTATCACAATCAGTTGCCTCTGGTGGTTTGCGTCCAGCGGGAGGACGATGAACTGCCCTGTTACCCCATCGCGGCCGTCGTTAATATCATCGATTTTCACCAGCTGGAAGACGGTTGCCTCAGCCTGATCGTCGAAGGCTGTCGCCGGTTCAAGGTGTCTGAGGCCTGGGCCGAAGCCGACGGGGTATGGATGGGCCAGGGCCTGGTGATGAACAACTGGCCCTCACTGCCGATGCCCGCGAGGTTTGAACTGCTCGGCGAAGCCCTGGAGCGCCTGTTTGAGGTCCGCCCTGAACTGGGCGAGCTCTACGGGGAGTGCCAACTGGAGGACGCCTGCTGGGTGGGTCAGCGTTGGCTGGAGATATTGCCCTTGCTGGAGCAGGACACCCAGGAGCTGCTCCGGGCACCGGATTGCACCCGTACCTTGAGATTTATCCTGTCACTCATTATTCAGCCGGAGAATCTGGCCTGACCGAAACCAGATATTCACACCGGTCGTCAGAGAAAGCCCCGCATCGGAATGTGGGGCTTTTTGCGTACTGGCCCCTTTTGCCGGGCTTCGCAGAGACCGCCATTCAAGTGGTCGTTATCAAGACCTTTACAAACTCTTACGACACTTTTAACGAACGGCTTGGTCAGAACTATCAGAGAACGCTGTACGCGGCCGCCTTGGGGCGGTGGCGGTAATCTGATTATCCACAGAGGGAGGGCGTGATGCTGAAACTGAGATGGAGCTATCTTTGGATGGGGTTGGCGCTGATCACCAGCGCCGGGTTGTTGGCCCAGGCGCTGGTGTGGTTGGGGTAATGGTTACAGTACCCCGTCCAGGTGTGAGGCGAAGCGGGTGGCGTTCATAAAGCCGGTGACCCGCTGACGGCTCAGCTCATTGCCCTGACGATCGAAGAACAGGATGGTGGGCAGGCCCAGCACCTGATAGTGCTCCTGGATCTCGATATCCAGGTCGTCGTTGGCGGTCATGTCTGCCTGCAGCAGCACCATCTGATCGGTGCGCTTCATCACTTCAGGTTTGGGGAAGGTCTTAACCTCGAACTCCTTACAGGCCACACACCAGTCCGCATAGAGATCCAGCATTACCGGCTTGCCGGCGGCCGCGGCCTTGGCCACTTCCCGCTCCACATCCGTCAGACTCTTCACCCGGATAAACTCCACCTCGTGATGGGCGCCGCCGGCCTCGGCGATCTTGTCGCTGTAGAGGGCGTAGCCCACGCTGAAGCCACCATAGCCGAGAGAGCCCATCATCAGGGCACCCAGTACCAGGTAACGGGCGCTTTGACCTATGCCCTGACGGGTATTGCGGTTCTCTTTCAGCAGGTAGAGCACCAGGGCCAGGCCCCACAGGCTCCACATCAGGTCTGCCACCAGACCGCTCCAGATGCGGGTCAGCATCACGATGGACACCGCGATCAGCAGGAAGCCGAAGACGTGTTTGATGATCTCCATCCAGGCCCCGGCCCTGGGCAGCAGTTTGCCACCAGAGGTGCCCAGCAGCAGCAGTGGGGCGCCCATACCCATGGACAGGGCGTACAGGGCCAGGCCACCGAGCATCAGATCACCACTTTGGGCCACGTAGATGAGGGCGCCGGACAGAGGGGCGGTGGTGCAGGGGGAGGCCACCAGACCGGAGATCAGGCCCATCACTAGTACGCCGGTGAAGGAGCCCCCTTTCTGGGAGTTGGACGCCTGGTTCAGCTTGTTCTGCCAGGAGTCAGGCAGTTGCAGGTTGTATACCCCAAACATGGACAGGGAGAGCACCACAAACAGGATGGCCAGGCCGATCAGAATGGCGGGATGCTGCAGGGCGGCCTGATATTTCAGGCCGGCAGACGCCACCACCAGGCCTAGGGCGGAGTAGGTGATCGCCATCCCCTGCACATAGGTCATGGAGAGGGCGAAGGCCCGTCCGGTGGAGAGTTTCTCCCCCTGGCCAGCGATGATGCCGGTGAGAATGGGGTACATGGGGAACACACAGGGGGTGAAGGCCAGCAGAATCCCCAGGCCGAAGAAGGTCAGAATCACCAGGCCCAGATGGCCGCCGGAGAGCAGGGCCGCCAGGCTGTCTTGCTCCGTAGCCGCAGTGCCCAGGGTGGCGGCAGGCGCTGCCGGGGTGGCAATCAAACCGTCGTTGGCAGCCACCGCGGAGAGCAGCACCTTCTGGCGGGTGGGCGGATAGCACAGCACCTTGTCCAGACACCCCTGGTAGGTGATGGTCAGTTCGGTGTTGTCTGCGGCTTCCAGAATGGGCAGTGCCAGGGTCACCCGGTCGAAGTAGACCGGCTGCTCACCAAAAAAATCGTCGAAGTGAGAGGTGGCTTCGGGGTAGACAAAGTCGCCAACCTTGGCGTTGCCCTCGATCTTGACCGTGAAACGCTCCTGGTAGAGGTAGTATCCCTGCTCGGGCATCTCCCAGGTCAGCTCCAGCTTGTTGTCCTGCTGATAGAAGTTAAACAGGTACGCCTGGTCTACCGGGAGAACTTCAGGCTCCTGATTAAGAAAGGAGAACTGGGCGAAGGCTGTGCTGCTCAAGGTGAGCATCAGGGCCAGGGCAAAAAGTCTTTTCATCATTGTCTGTGTGTTGTTCCAATCATGTCCGTAGGGGGGCGAATCGCTCGTCGGCGAACCCTTGCGGGCAACACCCGCCTGTATCGATTGAGACCGCTACTTTACTGGATCCATCCCGGTGCTGCATCGATAAATGTAACAGCCCATGAAGGCTGACTTGAAAATAGACCGGGTCACCCCCATTTGAGTTTCTTAACCAGACAGAATTTGTGAGGCAGGTGTGGTTTTCTATCTCTTTTTACTCTTCGCGGTGATGCCGATCATCGAGATCTCCGTCCTGGTGCAGGTCGGCACCACTCTGGGCGCCTGGCCCACCATAGGGCTGGTGCTGCTGACCGCGGCCCTGGGGGCCTCCCTGGTTCGTAGCCAGGGGCTGAGCACCATGATGGAGGTGCGTAACCGCATGGCCCGGGGCGAGATGCCCGGAACTCAGATCATGGAAGCCATGTTGCTGGCGGTGGCCGGCGTACTGCTGGTGACCCCGGGTTTTGTTACCGACCTCTTTGGCCTGTTGGTGCTGACTCCCTTTACCCGCCGCAAGCTGGCCACCTGGCTGATGAGCCGTGCCCAGGTGCATATCGCCACTCAGCAGCAGGGGTTTGGCTTCCACACCCAGTTCCACCAACAGCGCCCCTTCGATGAGCAGCAATCCCCCTTTGGCGACCAGCAGTCCCCGTTCGGTGAACAGCGCCCTTTCGAGCGTCAGGACAACCGGGATCGCGGTGGTAACACCACCATCGAAGGCGAGTATGAGAGAAAGGATGACTGAAGTTCTTGAGTGCCTTGCGCCTCTGTGGTCAACTGTCCGGGTTCACCAGGGTTCGAGTTAGCGTTTGAATCCGATGTGACAGAGCCGCCCCTCGGGGCGGCTTTTCTATGCCTGACGTTCAGTCCAGAGGCGAGCTGTGCGCCTCGGTGAGGGAGTCGGGTTCGCACACCCGGGTGGCCAGGTGATAACAGGCGGCACCCATCATCAGGTTGGCCATGGCGACACCGATAAAGGCCCCTTTCACCCCGAACGCCCAGGCGCCCACCATGGTCATGGGGATCAGCATCAGAAACAGCCTCACCGCATTCAGGGAGAGGGCGGTCATCGGCCTGTGATAGGCGTTGAGGGCCAGGACAAACAGGATCACCACGCCCAGGGGGCCATAGGCCAGAGGCAGCACCTGCAGGTACCAGATGAGGTACCCCTGAACCGTCAGATCCTGACTGAATATCGCCGCAATCTCGCCCAGCCAGGGCCAGATCAGCAGGTATAAGCCCAGTTGCAGCACAATCACGAAACGGATACTGCCCATCAGGGCTTCCTTGGCGCGCAGGTACTGACCGGCGCCCAGGTTCTGGGCGATAAAGGGCATCAGCGAGCCGCACAGGGCGGTCACCCCCACCAGCATCAGGGCTTCGATTCGGGTGCCTGCACCGAAGGCGGCCACCGCCTGGGTGTCGATTCGGGCCAGAATCGCCAGGATCAGGCCGTTGGCCAGGGGGTTCAGCAGGTTGGAGATTGCAGCGGGGCGGGCGATGTGCAGCAACCGCCGCCAGTGCTCCAATAAGCGTTGGCAGGGGGCGGCAATCAGGCGGTAGCGCCATCCCAGCATCCAGGCGGCCACGACAAAGGTGATCAGCCAGGAGAGCACGGTGGCGATGGCGGCGCCCTGCATCTCCATCCGCGGGAAGGGGCCGATGCCGAAGATAAACAATGGATCGAGCACCGCGTTCACCAGGGCGGCCACGGCAGTGACAATCGCCGGGGTGCGGGTGTTGCCGGTGGCGCGCAGCGCCTGGTTGCCCACCATGGGCAGCACCAGCAGGCCGATGCCCAGATACCACACCAGCATGTAGTCGCAGATCATCTCCAGCATCGCCGGTTCGGCCCCCATCAGGGCAAACAGCGGCCGGATGGTCAGGGCACCCGCCAGGGCGATCACCACCACGATCAACATTGCCAGCAACAAACCGTGGGTCAGGAAGCTCCTGGCCTGGGGCAGATCCCCCTGACCCAGCAGCCGGCCCATATGGGCGCTCATGCCTGCGCCCATGCCCAGGGCGATGGAGGAGACCACCAGGGTGACCGGGAAGGTCATGGAGATGGCCGCCAGGGGCTCGGTGCCCAGGCGACTGATGAAGAAGGTGTCGGTCAGATGGTAGAACAGCAGGCTCAGTACACCCAGGAGGTTGGGTAGGCTCATACGCAGCAGAACTCTGCCTATGGGAGCGGTCAAAAGGCCGTGCTTATCATACATCCGGTAAGTCACATCTAGGTTGGGGACGGAGTCGTCGGGAGGGCATGGTACCAGTGGCCCGGGGGCCAGCGCAAAGAGGCAGAGGTAAAATCCGGGCCTCTGTGGCATCTTTTTTACCGGGGGCTGAGCAAAAAAATTTTGCCCTCGCCCTTGTGTTTTGAACCATCGGCCCCATATTGAAAATCATCTGGCGGCGCAGGCCGCACATATTATTGAAGATTTGGTTTTAGACGGAACCTTTTAGGAGACATCAGAGATGAAGATTCGTCCATTGCATGACCGGGTAATCGTTAAGCGTACCGAGGTTGAGTCCAAGTCCGCAGGCGGCATCGTACTGACCGGCAGTGCAGCGGAAAAGTCCACCCGTGGCGAAGTTATGGCCGTGGGTAATGGTCGCATCCTGGACAGCGGTGAAGTGAAGCCTCTGGACGTGAAAGTAGGCGACGTTGTTATCTTCAACGAAGGCTATGGCGTTAAGACTGAGAAAGTGGACGGTGAAGAGGTCCTGATCATGTCTGAGGCCGACATCCTGGCCATCGTAGAATAAGTCACTCTGTAGATTCTGAATTTCAAAGGGAAAGCGCAACATGGCTGCTAAAGACGTAAAGTTTGGTAACGACGCCCGCGTAAAAATGCTGGCTGGTGTAAATGTTCTGGCTGACGCCGTTAAGGTGACTCTGGGTCCTAAGGGCCGCAACGTGGTTCTGGACAAGTCCTTCGGTGCCCCTACCATCACCAAAGATGGTGTGTCCGTGGCCAAGGAGATCGAACTGGAAGACAAGTTCGAGAACATGGGCGCCCAGATGGTGAAGGAAGTGGCTTCCAAGGCCAACGACGCTGCCGGTGACGGCACCACCACCGCCACCGTACTGGCTCAGTCCATCGTCAACGAAGGCCTGAAAGCGGTTGCCGCCGGCATGAACCCCATGGATCTGAAGCGCGGCATCGACAAGGCCGTAGCCGCCGCCGTTGAGCAGCTGAAAGATCTGGCCGTTGAGTGTAAGGACTCCAAGTCCATCGCTCAGGTAGGCACCATCTCCGCCAACTCCGACACCGCCATCGGTGAGATCATCGCCACCGCCATGGAGAAAGTGGGTCAGGAAGGCGTAATCACCGTGGAAGAGGGCCAGGCCCTGGAGAACGAGCTGGACGTGGTTGAAGGCATGCAGTTCGACCGTGGCTACCTGTCTCCCTACTTCATCAACAACGCCGAAGCCGGTACCGTTGAGCTGGACTCCCCCTTCATCCTGCTGGTGGACAAGAAGATCTCCAACATCCGTGAGCTTCTGCCCATCCTGGAAGGCCTGACCAAGGCTGGTAAGCCTCTGCTGATCATCGCCGAAGACGTTGAGGGCGAAGCCCTGGCGACTCTGGTAGTGAACAACATGCGTGGCATCGTGAAAGTGGCTGCCGTTAAGGCCCCTGGTTTCGGTGACCGTCGTAAGGCGATGCTGCAGGATATCGCCATCCTGACCGGCGGTACCGTGATCTCCGAAGAGATCGGTCTGGAGCTGGAGAAGGCCACCCTGGAAGATCTGGGCAGCGCCAAGCGCGTTGTGATCTCCAAGGACAACACCACCATCATCGACGGCGTAGGCGCCGAGGACCAGATTCAGGGTCGCGTTGCTCAAATCAAGCAGCAGATCGAAGAGTCCACCTCCGACTACGACAAAGAGAAGCTGCAGGAGCGCATGGCCAAGCTGGCCGGCGGTGTTGCCGTAATCAAGGTTGGCGCAGCCACCGAAGTTGAGATGAAAGAGAAGAAGGCTCGCGTGGAAGATGCTCTGCACGCCACTCGCGCCGCCGTAGAAGAGGGCGTGGTTGCCGGTGGCGGTACTGCCCTGGTTCGCGTTGCTGCCAAGATCACCGAGCTGACTGGCGACAACGAAGAGCAGAACGTCGGTATCCGTCTGGCCCTGCGTGCCATGGAATCCCCTCTGCGCCAGATCGCCTACAACGCCGGTGAAGAGTCCTCCGTTGTGGCCAACAACGTCAAGGGCGGCGAAGGTAACTACGGTTACAACGCCGGTAACGACACCTACGGTGACATGGTTGAGATGGGTATCCTGGATCCCACCAAGGTAACCCGTTCTGCCCTGCAGTTCGCCGCTTCCGTGGCGGGTCTGATGATCACCACCGAAGCCATGGTGACCGACCTGCCTAAGGATGAAGCTGCCGCAGCCCCTGACATGGGTGGCATGGGCGGTATGGGTGGCATGGGCGGCATGATGTAATCTGCCGGTCTACCGACCTCCATGAAAAAACGGACGCCAAGGCGTCCGTTTTTTTGTGCTTGGCTTTGGCGAGTTAACCTTCGGCATACCCCCTGGCTTCCGCCAGAGGGAATTTGCCCCTGACAAAGATGCCGTTGCCCCGGCCTAACTCCCTGCCTTCGCTGTCGTAGACCACGGACTCGGCAATAAACTGGGTTTTGTTGCGGTTGACCACCTTGCCCACCGCTCGCATCTTGCCATTGGCCACCGGCCGGGTCAGATAGGTGGTGAAGGAGGTGGTCAGCACGAAGAACTCCGGCTCCAGGGAGTTGGCGGCGAAGAATGCGGCGTCGTCCAGCATCTTGAAATAGACAGAGCCGTGCACTCCGCCGGCGGAGTGGTGGTACTGCTCGGACAGCTCGATCTCTATGGTTGCACTGCCCTCGGCGACCTCCATGGTGGGTCGATAGAGGGCATTGATCGGGGCGGCAGCGTACATGCTGACCAGCTTCTGATAGTGGCTTGAGGTGCTCATGGTATGGGGTTCTCCCTAAAGGACAGCGATCGCTCTGCCTATGAGCGATGCGCAGGGGTCGTCACTGGCCCTTGTCTGCAACATAGCGCCGTGAGGATGCGCTGACAACCGACCCGGCCTGGCTCTAGCCGAACAACTTCGCCTCCAGCAGATAATCAATCAGGCAGCGCACCCGCTGGGGGATCTGCCGTCGGGAGGGGTAGAGCAGGGTGAAAACCAGCCGTTCACTGCCTATCTCCGGCATCACCTGAACCAGCCTGCCATCGGCCAACTCCTGCTTGACGGTTACCGGCAGCAGACAGCCCATGCCCAGACCGTCGCAGATCATCTGCTGCATCATCAGTGGAGAGCTGGTGCGGAAGAAGTTTGTCGGGCGAATGGTGAGGCTGTTGTCCTGGTGTATCAGGTGCTGTGCTCCATCCGAGCCGGATTGGAACAGGGTGATCCACCTGTGCTGTTCCAGGTCGGTGGCACTGGCTGGGGTGCCATGCTGCGTCAGATAGGCTGGACTGGCGTAGAGGGAAAACGCTTCTTGGTGCAGCACCCTGGCCACCAGGGAGTCGTCTTTGGGAAAGCCGATACGAATCCCCAGGTCGATCTGCTCGCCAATCAAGTCCAGGGGCTGGTCGCTGACCACCAGGTCCAGCTGGATCTGCGGATAGCGTTGGCAAAACCCCTCCAGCACCGGTGCCAGGTGTTTGATGCCCACATCGTGGGTGACGGTCAGGGCCACCCGGCCACTGGGGACGGCGGGCTGACCTATGGCTTCCACGTCGTTTAATACTTCCGGCAGGGTCCGGGCCAGCTGATAGATGCGATCCCCTTCCGGGGTTACCGCCAGTTGCCGGGTCGAGCGCTGGATCAGACGAATGCCCAAGGCTTCCTCCAGCCCGGAGACTTGCTCGCTGACCCGTGAGCGACTGGTGTTGAGCTTGCGGGCGGCGGCGGCGAAGCTGCCGCTCTCCACCACCAGGGAGAAGATCGCCAGCGGCTTCAATTGGGAGAAATTGATTGTACTCAAAATCGGTGCGCTCCATTCGGGAAGGGTCGTCTAGTGGTGACAATCATTATTGCCGATACTGGCTGACACATCGATATGACAGACTTAAATTTCCAAGGAGAATCCTATGATCGCCATCACCGGAGCCAACGGCCAATTGGGCTGCCTCGTGATTCAATCCCTGTTGAAGCGTGTGCCGGCCGGGCAGCTTATCGCCCTGGTCCGTACCCCAGAGAAGGCAGAGGATCTGAAAGAGCAGGGCATCGAGGTGCGCCAAGCGGACTACAACCGTCCAGAGACTCTGGCACCTGCCCTGGCAGGCGCAGACAAACTGCTGCTGATCTCCGGCAGCGAGGTGGGCCAGCGCGTGCCTCAGCACAAGGCAGTGATCGAGGCGGCCAGGGAGGCTGGGGTGAAACTGCTGGCTTACACCAGTATTCTCAAGGCCGACCGCTCGCCACTGGCCCTGGCCGGTGAACACAAGGTCACCGAACAGATGATTGCAGAGTCCGGGATTGCGGCGGTGATGCTGCGTAACGGCTGGTACACGGAGAACTACAGTGCTCAGGCACCAGGGTTGGTGGAGATGGGCGCCGTGGCCGGTGCGGCCGCAGAAGGTCGTCTGGCTACGGCGGCTCGGGAAGATTACGCCGAGGCGGCGGCGGTGGTGCTGACCTCGGAAGAGAATCAGGCGGGCAAGGTGTACGAACTGGCGGGCAGCCAGGCCTTTACCCTGGCGGAGTTCGCTGAGGAGCTGGCCAGGCAGAGTGGCAAAAAGGTGGAGTTTGCTCCCATGTCCCAGTCAGAGTTCACCGGCGTGCTGGTGGGCGCGGGTCTGCCAGAAGGCTTTGCCGCTGCCCTGGCCGATGCCGAGGCTCACGCCGCCAATGGCTGGCTGTTCGATGACGGCGGCGACCTGGAGCGCTTGCTTGGCCGCAAGAGCCAGTCACTGGCTGTCGCCGTCGAGCGCGGATTGGCCTGAGTCGGCCATTGCGTCGTATAGGGAGCCGCTCTGCCGAGCGGCGTCCTGTCTGCTGCCCAAGGCTCAGTATTAAGAGCTTTGGCATTGGCCCGACGCTCTCCTTAGAGGTTAAGTCGGATACGTCAGGGCATTAAAGCTATGCTAAAAATGGTGCATTAGATAATCTTTGTGATCTGAATCACGAATATTTAGATGTTCTCATTGAATTATTTTTACTCACACCCCTCTAAACCAATGAATGAACCAGTTTGATTCCGAACGAGGGGAGCACTATGAGAGCTTTTGCCTGGCTGATGTTATTGGTGATGAGCCCATGGGCAACGGCGCAGTCCGATGCGCAGGAGTGGCCAACACAAGACGGTCCGGTGACCGTGGTATGGCAAAGTCCTGACGATTACCGAGATGTTCGTGCCAGTTCAGGGCGTCAGGACAGGTTTGAAAACCATGTCTTTGCCACTTTGGGTAAGGAGTTTCAGAAATCTCTGAAGCCGCTGCTCAATGATGGTGAGAAGTTGGTGATAACAGTGACCAACTTAGACCTGGCCGGGGACGTTCGCCCCTCTTTCGGCGCGGCGGCCAATGACATCCGTATCGTTAAGAGCGTCTATCCCCCAATGATTGAGTTCAGCTGGAGCCTGCAGGATGCCAGTGGCAATCAGTTGGATGGCGACACGGTGAAAATTAAGGATCTCAACTTCGAGCGTGGATCCACCAGGGCGAGCTACTCCAGTGATTCATTGCGCTATGAAACGACCATGATCAAGAACTGGGCCAAGCGGGATCTGCCTCAGCCCCTGGCAGCTCGACGCTAGACACACTGAGTATCTCAAAGGCCGGAGTCCGATGACTCCGGCTTTTTTGTTGTATAAAGAGAGGGGTGGATACAGAGGATGTTGCAGATGAAGATTGAGGAGCATCGGCTCAGGGTCTCAAACCTGTCCCGCAGTCTGGCGTTTTATCAGAATCAACTCGCCATGGCCCTGGTCTCTCTGGAGTCAATCAACGGCCGGCAGTGTGCCACTCTGAGTTATGGCCCTGGGCAAGCGTCGCTGGTGCTGATCGAGGAGATGGCTCCTCTGGCGGTGGCAGTGCAGCCCAACCCTGCCGAGGGTTACTGGAAGTTTTCACTGGCGGTGGACTCGGTGCCGGGGGCGATGTGGGCACTGCGACGCATGGGGGTGGCCACCGGGGAGCCATTCGAGGTGCCTCAGGTTGCGACCCTGTGTCACTTCACCGACCCGGACGGTTACTGCATAGAGCTGGTTCAGAGAACCTTTGGTGTGGCAGCTGAGCCTCAGGGGGAGCGTGAGTTTGCCAGTTTTGCGCCCTCGATGCTGCTGTCGACGGTTCGGGTGAAGGACCCCGGACTCTCTTTGGCTTTCTATCAGCAGGCCATGGGGATGCGGCTGCTGTCCCGGCAGCCTGTGCCCGAGCGTAACATGACCCTCTATTTCCTTGGCTACGACGACAGCGCCCTGCCGGAGCCGGGATTGGAGGCTGTGGCCAACAGGGAGTGGCTTTGGCAGCGCTCCTATACCCTGCTGGAGTTGCAGCATATCCAGGGAACAGAGTCATTGCCTGGCTTCCGATACCACAATGGGCCGGAGAGGGGGTTTGATGGACTTGGGGTGTCGGGCGCGCTCCCCAAAGAGCTGAAGTCGGAACTGGCTCAATGGGGCGTACGCTGGGAGAGCGGCGACCGTTGGGTCGACCCGGACGGGTTCGCCTGGTCCCTTATTTAACCGGCTCTAGGTTTGTTGTGAGCGCTTACTTACCTGCGCTCTTCATCGACTCGCGAAACTGGGTCAGGGTAGAGAGCAGCAGTTCCAGTTTCTGCACCAGTGGGGGCAATTTCTCGGTGCTGGGGGCTGCCTCAAACTGGTCGAATTCACCGACCACCTCTTCCAGGTAGGGCATAAAGCGGTTGGCCTTGGTGGTAAATCCCTGGCCTTCTGGAAAAACGGACTCAAATTTCCCATGCCCCTCCTGACGCAACTGCTCCAGCATGGCATCGGCATCAACCACTTGGCGGTAGGCTTGCTGAAAGGTTGCTTTAAACTGGGCGATCACCTGGTTGTAGGACATAGACTCCAAATCCTTGCTGTGAAAAGTTAGTATCGATTGGGCCGTGACATCCTGTTGCCGTTAATCTGGCTCTGGCCGTCGGCAAGGGTCGTCACGTCCCAGCGCCCTATTATCCGGTTTCATCTGATGAAGAAAAGCCGTTTTAGCCCCTAGTTTTGGAGAGATCATGCGACTGTTGTTATCCCTGCTGCTGTTTACCACACTGGCTTACGCGGCCCCAGATGACAAGCCTCCCTTCTTCCATGTACAGGGCGCCGAGGGGCAAGCCTGGTTGCTGGGGTCGGTTCATGTGGGGCAGAAGGACTTTTACCCCTTTGCCGAGCAGATAGAGCAGGCCTTCAGCACGTCTGTCGTACTGGCTCTGGAAGCGGACACCCAGGACCCGAAGATTGCCCAACAGATTCAGCCCTTTCTCTACGCCAAATCCCCCCTCCCAGACAGCCTCTCCCGCAAGCTGGCGACCTACTGCGGCGAGCGGGGCATGTTGTGCGACCCCAATCTGGCTCCCTGGATCCTGAGCTCACAGCTGCTGATGGCGGAGATGGCTCGCGCGGGGTATCAGTCTGCCCAGGGGGTTGAGGCCTACTTCAGTGAGCGCCGGGGTCAGAAACCTCTGTGGGAGCTGGAGGGGATGCTGTTGCAGATGCGGGTGTTCGATGGCCTGTCCGATGCCACTCAGCAGGCGATGCTGGAGGGGGCAATGGAGCCTATGGACGTCGGGCCGCTGCTGAATGCCTGGCGCAGCGGTGATCACGACCTGCTGGCGAAGCTGACTTTCGAAGATATCGCCGAAGAGCCTGAAGCCTGGGAGGCGTTGATGGTCAAGCGCAATCAGGGGATGAGAGACACTCTGATCTCCTGGTTGGGGGACACAAAGGGGCCAGTGTTCGTGGTGGTCGGTGCCGGTCACCTGGTGGGCGAAGAGAGTGTGGTGGCCCTGCTCAGGGAGCAGGGACTCAAGGTGACCGACTGCTGGCAGAGCCGCTGCCCTGCCAACTGACAACCAGATCAGAGTCTTTGCTGGATCCAGTCCCAGGCTTTGTCGGCCTGGCCGGCGTCGTAGGCCGGTGCCCTGGGATTGATAAAGCCGTGGGGTGCCTCGGTCAGGTGAATGCTGGCGGGCCACTGGGCCTGAGCCAGTTTGTCGGCGCCTGCATCCTCCTGACACAACAGCAGGTGGGTTTCCACTGGCAGAGACCCGTCCAACTGGGGCAGTTCACTGCCGTAGACCAGGATCGCTTTTTGAACCTGGGGGAAGCTGCGGCGGCTCAGCAGAGTGGCGATGGCGTTGGCCCCGGCGGAAAAGCCCAGCAGGGTGACCGGTTCCTGGTGAGCGTCCAGCCAGGCTTCCAGCTTGTCCGCATAGCCGGGCTTGCTGCAGCGGCACAGGAAGTAATCGTAGGCCTGCTGCTGATCGTTGAACGCAAATGGCTGACCCGCATAGGGGTCAAGCAGCTGACACTCCCCGGCGTGTTGGCTGAGGCTCTCTATCTGGCCCTTCAGGCTGGCGTGCTGGCCCCAGATGTCGGTGACCCAAAGCAGTGACATAGTTGGTTCTCCTTCCAAATCTGGCGGGATTGTACCCCTCAGGCCAAGTGCAGATCCACCGGGGTCTTGCTGTTGCGCCCTCCGACCTCTCTCACCAGCCGCGGCACCAGGAAGCCTGGCAGGATTTCGAGCAGCTGTGCCATCAACGCCCAGGCCCTGGATTCAGGCAGATCGAAGTGGGCGGCGCCCTGAACCTTATCGAGCAGGTGCAGGTAGTAGGGCAGGACCCCGGCATCGAACAGTGCCTCGCTGAGCTGACTCAGGACATCGGCGCAATCGTTCACTCCCTTGAGCAGGACCGACTGGTTCAGCAGGGTCACCCCGGACCGACTGAGGCTGCTCAGCCCTTCCCTTAACTCTGGGGTGATCTCATTGGGATGATTGATGTGCAGCACCAGTACCGTCTTGAGACGGGTGCTGGCGAGCAGTTGCCCCAGCTCCGAGGTCAGCCTGGCGGGCAGCACTACCGGCAATCTGGAGTGAATCCGCAGTCGGCTCAGGTGCGGCAAGGCCTCCAGGCGTTCCACCAGCCTCTGCAGATGCACATCTTTGGCCATCAGGGGATCGCCCCCGGACAGGATCACTTCATTGAGTCGGCTGTCCGATGCCAGGTAGTCCAGCGCCTGATCCATCGCCGACCCGCTCAGCTGGTTCTCCCCATAGGGGAAATGACGCCGGAAACAGTAACGGCAGTTCACCGCACAGCCCCCCTTGAGCATCAGCAGGGCGCGACTTCGGTATTTGTGCAGTATGCCGGGTACCGCCGCCTCCTGCTCCTCCAGAGGATCAGGACCGTATCCGGCTATCTGGTCAAACTCTCTGGCTGCGGGGAGCACCTGCAGCAGCAGCGGATCTCTGGGGTTGCCCTTCTCCATGGCGGCCACGAAGGGGCGGGGAACCCGCATGGGAAACAGGGTGCGAGCCGCTATCTCTTCGGCGAAGCTTTCTGGGTCAAGATCCAGGGCTTCGAGGAGCAGTTTGGGATCTGTATAGGCTTGCGCCAACTCCTGTTGCCAGCAGTCGTGCAAATTCAGGGAATTTCGGGTTATCATTTACCGTTAGACGTCAAAACGACCTGTTGGAAGAGAAAATAATGGCTTCTTACTCAACGAACGAATTTCGCTCCGGCCTAAAGATAATGCTGGATGGCGAGCCGTGCAACATCATTGAGAACGAGTTTGTAAAGCCTGGCAAAGGCCAGGCCTTTAACCGCGTAAAAATCCGCAAATTGCTTACCGGCAAGGTGCTGGAGAAAACCTTTAAGTCCGGCGAATCCGTGGAAGCGGCGGATGTAATGGATCATGACCTGGCTTACCTGTACAACGACGGTGAGTTCTGGCACTTCATGAACAACGACACCTTTGAGCAGATCGCGGCCGACGCCAAGGCTGTGGGTGACGCCGAGAAGTGGCTGGTGGAGCAGGATGTCTGCACCATCACCGTATGGAACGACAACCCCATCGTGGTGACTCCGCCCAACTTCGTGACTCTGGAAGTGACCGAGACCGATCCCGGCCTGAAGGGCGACACCCAGGGCACCGGCGGCAAGCCTGCCACCCTGTCCACTGGCGCCGTGGTGCGTGTACCTCTGTTCATCCAGATCGGTGAGATGGTGAAAGTGGATACCCGTACCGGTGAATACGTTGAGCGTGTTCGCACCAAGTAATCACGGCAGACGCTTGTGAGATAAACAGTGGGCCATGGCCCACTGTTTTTGTTTATGGAGACTCCCATGGCGACTTTAAGCCAAGATTGGCAACCTACGGCCCCCCTGGCAAACCTCAGGCAGCGAGCCCGGTTGATGGCCAGCATCCGCCAGTTCTTTGCCCAGCGCGACGTGATGGAGGTGGATACCCCGGCTCTCTCCAGGGCGGCCACGACCGATCTGCACCTGCACAGCTTCGACACCCGCTTTGTGGGGCCTGGTGCCGCCGATGGGGTGCCCCTCTACCTGATGACCTCTCCCGAGTTTCACATGAAGCGGCTGCTGTGCGCCGGCAGCGGCGCCATCTATCAGCTGTGCAAGAGCTTCAGGAACGAGGAGGCGGGAAGGCACCACAACCCGGAGTTCACCATGCTGGAGTGGTACCGCCCCGGCTTCGACCATCATCAGCTGATGGATGAGATGGCGCAGCTGCTGCAGGTGGTGCTGAACTGCGCCGAACCGGAGCGACTGACCTACCAGCAGGCGTTTGTCCAGGTGACCGGGTTGGATCCCCTGGCGGCGGACCTGGAGGCCCTCAAGTTCTGCTGCCGGGAGCATGGCCTGGGTGACATCGCCGATATAGAGGAAGACGTCGATACCTTGTTGCAGCTGCTGTTCTCCATGGTGGTGGAGCCGGTGATTGGCCAAGAGCGTCCCTGCTTCGTGTTTGACTTCCCTGCCAGTCAGGCGGCATTGGCCCGCATCAGCCCCTCTGACAAGAGAGTGGCGGAGCGCTTTGAGGTTTACTTTAAAGGCATAGAGCTGGCCAACGGTTTCCACGAACTCAGTGACGCCGACGAGCAGTTGCGCCGTTTTGAGCTGGACAATAGCAAGCGGACGCTGGCGGGATTGCCCGAGCGCCCCATCGACCACCGGCTGATTCGGGCATTGGCTGCGGGACTGCCGGACTGTGCCGGGGTGGCGTTGGGAGTGGACCGCCTGATCATGCTGGCCCTTGGGGAGAATCACATCGATGCGGTGACCGCCTTCCCCGTTTCCAGGGCGTGAGCTGACCCAAGAACATTTTTTCTTACGCTTTCGATTGCAGTTGCCCCCCTGTTACTGACTTGTGGGTGTCATCGTTAGCGGCTAACATGGCCTCAATTAAGTCAAATTCAAAATTGCATGAGCTTCAGGACCCTTCTGACAAAGTTGATGGTGCTCTGGGTGCTGGTCCTGTCACTGGCGGCCCCGGCTCATGCTGTTTATCACTTCGATGTTCACCAGGATCTGGTTCAGTGTGCCTGGTGCTTCCACGGGGATCATCAGGCCAAGGCCCTGACTCCCTCTCTGCCCAAGGCGCTTCTGCCGTCGGTTCATCCGCAACCCATTCCTGTAGATACGTGCAAGCCTCAGGTTGGGCCACAGCGGCGCTGCGTCATTCGCGGCCCTCCTTTGTCCTAAGTCGTTATATCCAAAAATATATTTTTATTTTTTCCGTCATGTCCCGTGGTGGGCGTGACCCTATGCGATTTTTAGGAACAAAGAACAATGAAACTGAATGCTGTTACCGCGGGCCTGGTTCTGGCCTGCGCTTCTGCTTCCGTGTTTGCGGCCAACAACCCTGCCATCAGCGTCGTACTGGACGGTTACTACCAGGATGGCGATCGCGCCCTGGGTAGCCGTGAAGACGGTCTTGGCCTGGGTGAAACCGAACTGGCCATCAGTGGCGCCATCGACGATCAGTTCTACGGCAAGCTGACCACAGTGCTGGAAACCCACGACGGTGACACCGAGGTGGAGCTGGAGGAAGCTTTCATCCAGACTATGGGTCTGCCTGGTGGCCTCTCCATCCGCGGCGGTCGTTTCCTGTCTGACCTGGGTTACCTGAACAGCCAGCACCCTCACTCCGACTCCTTCGTAGAGCGTCCTGCCATCTACCGCGCCTTCTTGGGCGGTCACTATTTCGATGACGGTCTGCGTCTGAACTGGGTAGCCCCCACCGAGACCTACTGGGTACTGGGTGCCGAAGGTTTCTCCGGTGACAGCCTGCAAGCGGAAGGCATCGAAGAGTCTGAACTGGAAAGTGTGGGCGTTTATCACCTGTACACCAAGCTGGGTGGCGACTGGGGCACTGACCACAGCTGGCAGCTGGGTTTCTCCTGGCTGCGCAACGAAAACGGTCAGGGCCACCATGAAGAGCATGAAGAGGAGGAGCACGAGGAGCACGCCGATGAGGGTGACGCCCACGCCGGCCACAGCCACAGTGCGTCTCTGACCGGCCGTGATCTCTACAGCCTGGATGCCGTCTATAAATGGGCGCCCAACGGTAACTACAAGAACAACTTCCTGACTCTGTCCGCAGAATATATGCTGATGGACAAGCCCTTCGAGGAGGCCGGTGGCGAAGAGAATCTGCCTGCCGACTACAAGGGCTGGTATGTGTCTGGTGTGTATCAGTTCAATCCCAACTGGTCTGCCGGTGTGCGCTATGGCGAGCTGACCGCTTCCATGGGCCACGAAGAGGAGCATGATGGCGAGCACCACCTGCACTTCGAAGAGGGCAAACTGAAGGAGACCGAGGTGATGGTCGCCTGGCACAACAGCCACTTCTCTACCGTTCGCTTGCAGTACACCCATCAGGATGATGAGCTGTTTGGCTCCAAGGACGACCAGATCCTGACTCTGCAATTCGTTATGGCATTAGGAGCTCACGGTGCGCACCAGTTCTAAATGGACCCTGCCCGTGCTGGCGGCGCTGCTTGCAGCGCCCCAAGCCTGGGCGCTCAATATCTTTACCTGTGAGCCGGAGTACGCCGCTCTGGCCAAGGAGCTGGCGCCGGAGGCCAATGTCTCCAGTGCCACCACCGCTCTGCAGGATCCTCACCACGTGCAGGCCAGGCCCAGTTTGATCTCCAAACTGCGACGTGCGGATCTGGCGATCTGTGCTGGCGCCGAACTGGAGGTGGGCTGGCTGCCGATGCTGCAGATGAAGGCCAACAACCGCAAGGTTCGTGATGGACAGCCGGGCATGCTCTATGCTGCCGAGTATGTGGACACCCTGGGCAAGCTGGATAAAGTCGACCGCTCCATGGGCGATGTGCATGCCGGCGGTAACCCTCACTTCCACTTCTCCCCACAGCGGATGCTGTCCGTCGCCGAAGCGGTGACCGCCAAGCTGGTGGAGCTAGACCCGGAACATCAGAGTGACTACCAGGCTAACCTGGCGGACTTCAGCCAGCGCTGGTCCCAGGCGACCACTCGTTGGGAAGCCGCTGCAGCGCCTCTGAAGGGCAAGAAGGTGATCGCCTACCACACCAGCTTCCAGTATCTGTTTGACTGGCTGGGCATGGAACAGGCGGGAGACCTTGAACCAAAGCCGGGGCTGCCGCCCACCACAGGTCACCTGGCACAGCTGCTGAAGCTCACCGAGTCCACCCCCATCATGGCGGTGATCTACACCGGCTATCAGGATGGCCGCGGTGCCCAGTGGCTGGGACAGAGAGCCAAGATCCCCGTGCTGCAGCTGCCTTTCGGCCCTGGTGTCGAGGAGGCAGACGATCTGTTCCAGCTGTATGACACCAACATCAGGCTGCTGCTGGAGACTCTGGAGAGCAACGATGTTTGATCTCACCATGTTCAGTATTCTGTTGCCTGCACTGGCGGCGGGCACCCTGGTGCTGGCCAGCCACGTGGTGATGGGGCGGCAGGTGCTGGCCCGGGGGATCATCTTTATCGATCTGGCGATCGCACAGATCGCCGCATTGGGGGCGGTATTCGCATCCACTCATCATGAGCTGGCGCACCTGGCCGGCTCTGGTCTGTGGATGCCACTGCTGTTCGCTCTGGTTGGCGCAGGCCTGATTGCCCTGCTGGAGAAGCACGCCAAGGCGGAGCTTGAGGCGATGATTGGCTGCCTCTATGTGCTGTCGGCGGTGGCGGCCATGTTGTTGCTGGCCAAGGACCCCCATGGCGGCGAACTGCTGAAGCAGCTGCTCTCCGGGCAGATCCTCTGGACCGACTGGCCCGCGCTCAAGCTGCCTGGCCTGTGCACCGCCCTGGTGCTGGGGTTGTTGCTGTGGCGTCCGGCGCTGCTCAGTGGCCGCGCTTTCTACCCGTTGTTTGCCCTTATGATCACCTTCTCTGTGCAGTTGGTGGGAGTCTACCTGGTGTTCTCCAGCCTGATCCTGCCGGCGCTGGCGGTGAACCGGCTGAAGGGCACCAAGGCTCTGGTTTTGGGGTATGGTGCCGGCCTGACCGGTTACCTGCTGGGACTGTGGGCATCGGCCACCTGGGATCTGCCCTCAGGAGCCACCATAGTCTGCACCCTGGCTGTGGTGTGTGCCCTGGTGAGGCTCACCCTGGCGCGAGGCGGCGAACTGCCCCAAGCGCAGCACAGCGCCTAGAGACAGAAGAGCGGTCGATGGCCGCTCTCTCTTTTTTTACGAAGCCTGTTATTCGTCGATGGTTTGGGTTTGCAGATAGTTCTGGATGCCCACCTTGTCGATCAGTTCCAGCTGGGTCTCCAACCAGTCCACATGCTCCTCTTCATCCTCGAGGATGTCGTCCAGCAGTTCGCCGCTGACATAATCGCGCACCGATTTGCAGTAGGCGATCGCTTCCTTCAGATCTCCGATGGCGTCCATCTCCAGGGCAAGGTCGCACTCCAGCATCTCCTTGGTGTTCTCACCGATGCGCAGCTTCCCCAGGCTCTGCAGATTGGGCAGCCCCTCCAGGAACAGGATCCGTTCGATCAGCTTGTCGGCGTGCTTCATCTCGTCGATGGACTCATCGTATTCCTTGTCGGCGATCCGCTTCAGGCCCCAGTCCTTGTACATACGGGCATGAAGGAAATACTGATTGATGGCGATGAGTTCGTTGAACAGCACCTTATTCAGGTGGGTAATGACTTTCGGATCAGATTTCATCGTTGTGCTCTTTTTGTGGGGACAACGATTAAGCATAGAAGCGCTCCAGCCCCTGTCAAAAAGGGCTGGAGAGGGGGGATGGGTCAGTGTCAGGCGACTTCGTAGTAGCGTGGCTGGGCGTCTGTCTGAGCCTGAATCACTTCCAGGGTTGCCTGAATGCAGCGGCCGCATTCACTACCCACACCCAGCTTCTGCTTGAGTGATTTCACGTCGGTAGCGCCGTCGTCCACCGCTTGGCGGACCTGTTTTTCGGTGACGGCGTGGCAAATGCAAACGTACATGGTGACAACCCTTCTGTTGAACTGGGCTCATAATAAATGCGAACGATTATCATGTCCAATTACTTTTGGCTGTTAAATCGGCAATAGTTAGGTTTTGTTGTTATAAAAATATGTGAAGTCGATCTTTTATAGTGAGAGGTGCTGAAAATGAGTGTGGATAAAGAATTGCTAAATCAGTCAATTAGACGGTTTCTCAAAGAAGTGGGAATCAAGTCACACCAGACCCTGGAGCACAGCATTCTGGAACAGGCCGACAAGTTATCGGACACCGTTGCCATCAAGGTCACCATGACTCTGGAAGTGGACTCCCTGGAGCTGGAGCAGCGGGTGGAGGGGCTGCTCTCGCTCAGGGATCAGTAGCCTTTGCTCCAGTCAAAAAGGTGGGCCAGGGGAGCCCCCCGTTGAAAGCGGGAAAGGTTGTCGGTGAATTGCTGCCATACCTGCTCAGGAAAACTGGTGGCGGCCACGTGAGGCGTCAGGGTCACTCTGGGATGGTGCCAGAAGGGGTGTGCCCGTGGCAGAGGTTCCTGTTGGAACACATCCAGCACCGCATGACTCACTCTCCCGCTGCCCAGGGCGTTGAGCAAGGCGTCATCCTTGATCAGGGTTCCCCGGCCAACGTTGATCAAGATGGCGCCCGCAGGCAGCTGCGTCAGGGCTGATTCGTCAATTAAGCCCCGGGTGTCCGGTGTATCCGGCAGCACACCCACCACCACCTGAGCCTGGCCTAGTGCCTGATGGAGCCGGGAGACCGGATAGACCTGGTCAAAGTGGGCGGCGGCGGCACCACTGCGGCTGACGCCCAGGGTATTCATGCCCAAGGCTGTGGCGACTCTGGCCACCTCCTGGCCGATGTCACCCGTACCCAGAATCAGCATGGTTTGGTGGCGCAGGCTGGTGTAGCCGAACGGCTTCCACTCCTGTTGTTGTTGCTGCACCCTCAGCCGGGGCAGGTCCCGGTACAGGCTCAGCAGGTGTCCCACTACGTATTCCGCCATCAAGGGGCCGAAGATCCCCTTGATGTGGGTCAGTGGGTAGCCACTGGGCAGGCCGGGGGACAGCAGCGGATTGACCCCGACAAAGGTGCTGGCCAGCCAGGTGGGGGCAGGGCAGTGTTGCAGAGCCTTGGCCGCCTGGTCCGGGTCTGCCAGCCAGATCTCTGCGTTGGCGGGGTCGTTCTCCAGGGTAAGGCCTGGCAAAGAGGTTTGAGCCATCAGGTGTTGATAGGCTTCATTGTTCGAGGTCAGCAGGGCCAGGGTGGTCATTGCCAGGCCTCTCCCGGGCCACGGCGATCATTGCCGAGAATGCCCCTGGCCTTGTCTGGCAGGTTGGAGAAGACGCCGTCGACGCCCTGATGTTGCAGCTCTATCATGTCTTCCGCTTCATCCACGGTGTACACGTACACCTTCAGACCCCGGGCCTTGGCGTCTGCGATGAATTCGGGTTCGGCGAAATTGACGTCCATGTGGACGGAGAATGCCCCCATCTCTTCGGCAAACTGGGCGTAGTTCAGGGGGCAACTGGTGGTGAGGGCACCTATCTTCACCCAAGGCAGGGCGGCCTTCATTCTGGCCAGCTGCGGGTGGTTGAAGGAGGAGACCAGAAACTGAGTGCCCTTGTAGCCCAGTTCGGTGATGGCTCGCTCCAGCACAGGGGCCAGCAGTTCACCGGTTCCGCGCCCTTTCAGCTCTATGTTGATGTCGCAGCGGCCCGCCACCAGGGTGAGTACCTGCCACAGGGTGGGCACCCGCTCCCCATTGCCGGCGTCCAGGCTGGCCAGGTGGGCCAGGGTCGACTGATGCACCAGACCATGGCCGTCGGTGTGCCTTTGCAGCCAGCGATCGTGGATCACCACCAGATCCTGCTCCACCCTGTGCACATCCAGCTCGATGGCGCAGGCGCCCAGTTCCAGGGCTTTCTCCATGGCGGCCAGGGTATTCTCCGGTGCCAGGCCGCTGGCTCCTCGATGCGCAATCACTAACATGAACCCATCCTTGTTTGTGGATTATCGAATCAGGCCTGAGGCCCCTTCCGGCGGCTCGCCCCGGTTTTTCAGCTGAATCTCCATCTGAGGATACGCCATCTCCACCTTGGACTCTCGGAACTTCTTGATGATCAACTGGTGCAGGCGATGACGCAGAGGCCAGCGTTTGCCCATCTCATCGGTGTAGACCCGAATCTCGTAATCCTGGGTATGGGTACCGAATCCGGCGAAGTAGATCTCAGGCTCAGGCTGTGCCAGGGCGTGAGGTGTCTCTTTGACGGCCTGGTGCAGCAGGGCTTCCACCAGGGCGGGGTCGCTGTCGCGGGCAACACCCACCTTGATGGTGACCCGGGTGATGGCATCGGACAGGGACCAGTTGATCAACTGTTCGGTGATGAACGCCTTATTGGGCACGATGATCTCTTTGCAGTCCCAGTCTACGATGGTGGTGGCCCGGGTCTGGATCTTGGAGACGTTGCCGGTGAGATCGCGGATGGTGACGGTGTCGCCGATGCGAATCGGTTTCTCAAACAGGATGATCAGGCCGGAGATGAAGTTGGCGAAGATCTCCTGCAGGCCGAAACCCAGGCCCACCGACAGGGCGGCCACCAACCACTGCAGTTTGCTCCAGGCCATGCCCAGAGTGGAGAAGGCGGCGATGGTGCCCACCAGTACCACCAGGTAGCGGCTCACCGTGGTGATGGCAAAGCCGGTGCCCGGGGTCAGCTCCAGCCGCTGCAACAGCACCAGTTCCAGCATGCCGGGCAGGTTGCGGGCGGTCATCAGGGTGAACCCCAGGATCAGGCCTCCTGCCAGCACAGACTTGAGGGTGATGGGCACCACCTGCTCGATGCCGGCGACCACTTCATTGCTCGTCCAGAGGACGATGCCATCCAGGGAGCTGAACATGGCGGGGTGAGTCTGGCTCCAAACCCCCAGTAGGGTCAGGATAAAGGCCAGGATCATCAGAGAGCGCACCAGGCCCAGGGACTGGGTGGAGATGGTGTCCAGGTCAATCTGGGGTTCCTCCAGGGGCTCCAGGGGCTCACCGCCGGGATCGCTGCGCTCCTTTTCCCTCTGGGCCAGCACTTCGGCCCGTTTTGCCTTGGCGCGCTCGAAGGCCAGGCGGCGTCGCTGAATCAACATCCACCGTTTGACCATCAGGTGAGCCAGCATAAAGCCGATGGCGAGCAGCACGGTGAGCTGTACCTGGGTCAACACCGAGAAGGCGGTGTAGTAGTAGCCTTGCAGGGTCAGCACGAAGGCAACCAGGGGAAGAATTACCAGTGCCAGCCACACCAGACGTTCCAGCAGGTGCTGGTTGGGGCGGCTGCGGGTGTGGTGAACATGGTACTGGTCCACCAGCTTGATGAATCGCCAGTAAGCGTGTCCCAGCAGCAGACAGAGCCCCAGGAAGGCGGCCCGCCCCAGGCTGTCGTTCAGCAGGGGAACCTGGCACTCCTGACAGAAACGGATCAGCACCAGCAGAGGCGCGGCACTGAACAGCAGACGGCGGAAGAACTGGATGTTCTGTCGAATCAACGGTGGATGGCGGCGGAAATGCGCGATAAACAGACCATCTTCCCGGCTCAGCTGGAACACCATCCAGTAGAGGGCGATCAGCAGCACACCGGCCATCAACCCTGAGCCCAGGGCATGAACAAAGGGCATCTGCACCTGAGCCTGCAGTTTCCAGGCTGCCGCCAGAAGGGGAGCAGGAATGATGGCGGAGTAGGCGATGGCCGCCAGCAGCGCCTTGAACGAGTCGTTGAAGCGATCGTGGGTTACGTTGCCCACATAGCGGGCCTGATGCTCGCGAAGCCTGGCATAGGGTTGGCGCAGCAGGTCCTGCATCACCACCGCCAGTACCGCCAACACCAGCCACAGTGACCACCAGCGGGCGTGCTGGTGGATGGCGGTGCGCAGTTCCAGCCAGCGGTCGGTGGAGACCAGCCAGGTGATGCTGCCCACCACCTGGGTGAACCAATTGGGGTCCAGGGGCTGGGCGTTGGGCAGCCAGAATAACCGTTCGCCGATGAGTTGCAGCAGCCGCTCATCCAACTGGGTGACCTGATGATGAAGCTGGTTGAGGCGGGACAGTTCCACCACCTGCTGCTCCAGAGCGTCCAGGGTCTGAGTGAGCAGGGTCTGCTGATTCTGCCACAGGGGCACTCTGGGGTCGTCTCCGTCAGTGCGGCTCAGGCGATATTCAAGCTCTGCCTGGCGCTGCTCCAGGTCGAACTTCTGCACCCGGGAGCGACTGATCTCCTGGTCAAGCAGGGGCAGTTGCTGGCGTCGCTCCAGCTGTCTGAGCTGCTTCAGCAGGCTGCTGCCGAAGGTGGCGTCCGGGGTCATCCACTGAAACTGATCCCTGACCTGGCTGAGCCGCTGCTGCTGTTTGCTGTGCATCTGCTCCAGCTGCTGTTGTTGCCCGACCAGGGACTCGGTGGTCTGATTCACCGAGGTCAGCTGCTGGGCCAGCATGGCGTTTTCCCTGGCCAGAGCGGTCAGGGCCGGGTCACTGAGGTACTCCTGTCCGGCCAAGTCGCTCAGGGCCTGCTCGCTCTGGCGGCGGCGCTGCTCATTGGCTTGTTGGTTGAGCTGCTCGATCAACTGCTCCTGGGCCAGGATCTGGGCGCTGACCAGCTGCTGTCGCAACTGGGTCAGTTTCAGTTCCTTGGGGCGCGCCTGTTCTTCCAGAAACAGGGTCTGCAGCCACTGAGCCAGATAGGCCTGCCGCTCCGGCAGGGCACCGCTGTCCTGTTCTGACAGGCGTTTTTGCTCCTGGGCCAGCGCCAGCTCTTTGGACACCTCGTCGTGGCGGCCTCTGAGCCAGTCCACTCGCTCGCCCAAGTTGTCGAAACTGCTCTTGAGCTCCCCCAGCATGTTATGAGCCAGGGAGAGTTGCTGAGTCAGGGGCAGGCCGGCGTCCACCATGGCGGTGGGGGACTGTTGCAGCTGGGAGAGGATCTGTTGCTGCTGCACAGGGTAATCAGCCAGCTGTTGCTGATACTCATCGGCACGGCGGCGTTCGGAGTCGGTGGCTTGCTGCCACTGAGCCGGGGTCAGAGACCCGGTCTGGGCCTGATTGCCTGAGAGTTGTTTTTCAAGTGAAAAGGGGCCGGACACCGCCAGCGGGGCAGTGAACAGGGTGAGGTAGAGTAGGAGGGTGCGCCACATGGGTATTTTTCGGGTCATCTGAGGCAGTTAGGGCTGCATCAAATGGTAGCGGAGATTGGGGTCTCAGCACTAGGGCGGTGTGTGCATTTATGCGAATTTTCCCCATTCGGAGCAAAGTGGCCGACGGAACGGCGCTCCAGTCTCCTCCATTAAGGGCTTTAACGACCCTTTTTCCCCTGGGCACGGCTCTGCTGGTGGGTTTCGAACAGGGCGGCACACACCACCAGCACGCCTCCGGCCAGGGTCCGGGCATCTGGCCACTGCGCCAGGACCAGTGCCGCCAGGCTGACGCCGTAGAGTGGCTGGAGGCAACCCACCAGGCTGACGGTCTTGGCCGCCAGGTGCCTCAGAGACTGGGACATCAGGGCGTGAGGAAGGGCGGTGAACACGATGGCCAGCAACAGCAGTAGTCCCAAACCTGAGCCATCCAGGTCGGTGGGGGGCTGGCTGCAAAACGGCAGCAACATCAGGGCGGCGACTCCGGTCTGGTAGGCCATGGTGGTGGGGCCGTCATAGCCGCTGAACCAGCGCTTCTGAATCAGGTTGCGGGCGGTAAACAGGGCCGCAGAGATGATGCCAAGGGCCACGCCCTGGGTCAGGTTGTCTGACAGCGAAGGGGTGGGTACCAACAGGGCGATGCCGGCCAGCACCACCATGGCGCTGAGCAGGTCGGCGGCCTTGGGCAACTGCTTGTTGAACAGGGGTTCGGCAATCACCGTCATCACCGGGTAGGTGAAGAAGGAGATCATGCCTATGGCGACACTGGAAGCCTGCATAGACGCAAAGTAGGTGACCCAGTGCAGGCCGACAATGATCCCCAGCAGAGTGATCACCCCGTAGTCGCGGTAGCGCATCAGCTTCAGGTGGCCGCGACGGTAGAGCACCAGAGAGCCCAGCACCAGGGAGGCGATGGCGGCTCGATAGGCGGTGATCTCTGTGGCGGGCAGGGGGATCAGGGCGGAGAACAGGGCGGTACCGCCAAACAGCAGTATGGATAGATGCAGCTGCAGCAGCGGTGACATCAGGGCGGATTGACCCTTAGAGTTCATGGATTCGCCCTTTAGTGATTGGGAAAGCGATTCAGGGGAGAGGCGCGCCGGCCTCTCCCTGAATCTTATGCTGGTGTCAGTCCAGCTTGGCCATGGGTTTGCCCAGGCGAGTGGCGGCACCGGCGTGGAAGTCGTCGTCAAACTCCTCCAGCATCCCTTTGCCGAACAGGGCAATGATGGTGCTGCCAAGCTTGAAGCGGCCCAGTTCAGCCCCTTTCTCCAGGCTGATGGCATTCTCGCCTTCGGCTGGGTAGTCCCAGCTGAACACAGAGGGGCCGGTAGGCGGAGTGATGGTGCCTGCCCAGACGGTTTCAATGCTGGCCACAATGGTGGCGCCCACCAGGATCATCGCCATGGGTCCCTTGTCAGTATCGAAGATACAGACCACACGTTCGTTACGGGCGAACAGGCCAGGCACATTCTCTGTGGTCAGCGGGTTCACCGAAAACAGGTCGCCGGGCACATAGATCATCTTGCGCAGGGTGCCGGCCATGGGCATGTGGATGCGATGGTAATCGGTGGGGGAGAGGTACACAGTGGCAAATTCACCGTCGGTGAATTTCGCTTCATCCTCTTTGGTGCCGGCCAGCAGGGTGTGCAGGCTGTACTCATGCCCCTTGGCCTGGAACAGTCGACCATCCTTGATGGGGCCCAACTGACTGACCTTGCCGTCCACGGGCTGAATCACCAGGTCGTCGCCTTCGGCGATGGGCCGGACGCCAGGGCGTAGGGGACGGGTAAAGAAGTCATTGAAGGTCTTATAGGAGCGGGGATCGCTGTGCAGCGCCTCATCCATATTGACCTTGTACTGCTTGATGAACCACTTGATGAAAGCTGTGGTCAGCGGGCCCGCCTGAGAGGCGGCAAAGCTGCCCACCAGGCGCGACAGGGCGTGCTTGGGCAGGATGTACTGCAGGTTCACTTTAAGTTTGTCCAAAGACACGGTTCTTCCTTTCTATTTCCTGTCCATGGGATCGCTGCTCTGGCGAGTGGGTCGATCTGTGGCCATGGTTTCTAAAATTCTGTGGTAGTTATCAAAACGTTGTTGGCTGATTTTTCCCTGTTCTACGGCTTCTTGCAAGGCGCAGCCGGGATCATCCATGTGTTTGCAGTCACGGAAGCGGCAACTGCCCATCCATTCCCGAAACTCTTTGAAGCCCCAGGTGACCCGCTCGGTCTCCAGATGCCACAGGGCAAACTCCCGTACCCCGGGGGAGTCGATGAGATCGCCCCCCTCCGGGAAATGGATCAGCTTGGCGGTGGTGGTGGTGTGCTGCCCCAGGCCAGAGACCTCAGAGACCGCCCCCACATCCAGCTCGGTGTCTGGCATCAGCGCGTTGATCAGGGAGGATTTGCCGACACCGGACTGGCCGACGAAGATGCTGACTTTATCTTTCAGCCATTGACGCAGTTCCTCCACCCCTTCGCCGGTGTGGCTGCTGAGCAGGAAGATGGGGTAGCCGATCTCCCGGTAGGGAGACAGGATCTCATCCACCAGCTCACGGCCCTCATCGTCCAGCAGGTCGATCTTGTTGAGCACCAGAACCGGCGGAATGCCGGTGTCTTCGGACGCCACCAGGTAGCGGTCGATGATCTGGCTGGACAGCTCAGGCAGCACCGAAGAGACGATGAAGATCTGGTCGATGTTAGCGGCCACTACCTTTACGCCATCGTAGTAATCGGGTCGGGTCAGGGCGCTGCGTCTGGGGTGAACCGCTTCGACGATACCACTGATCCCATGCAGGTGTTCTTTGCCCAGGCGAAACTCCACTTCATCACCTGTGACCAGGCTGTCGATGGTGCGTCGAAGGTTGCAGCGGTGGACGCTGCCGTCCGGGGCTTCGATGTCGGCATGCTGGCCGTAGCGGCTGATGACTCGCCCCAACTCCTGGGATCCCAGTTGATCACTGTCCCATTCGGGCTCCTGGCGTTTCAGTCGCTTTTGCTGATTCGCTCTGACTCGGCGAATCTGTCCTTTGGTCAGTCTCTTTTTGCCTTTGCTCACGCGTGAATAAACTCTGTCTCAGGCCGCGGGCCTCTGTAGGGACCGTGGCAGGGGGAGAAGTAAAAGGGTTATCATACTACTTAATGCATCAAAAATACTGGATTTGAGGGAAATCACCCATGGCAGCGGACCCAAGCAACCTGATCTGGATTGATCTTGAGATGACTGGGCTGGACCCGGAACAGCACTGCATCATCGAGATCGCCACCATAGTTACCGACGCCCAGCTCAATGTGCTGGCGGAGGGGCCGATGCTGGCCATTCATCAGAGTGACGACGAACTGGCCAAGATGGATGAGTGGTGCACCCGTACTCACGGTGAAAGTGGCCTGACTAAGAGAGTGAAGGAGAGTGCCATCAGCACCGCTGAGGCGGAACGTCAAACCATCGAGTTTCTGAAACAGTGGGTGCCTGAGGGAGCTTCGCCTATCTGTGGGAACAGCGTGGGTCAGGACAGGCGCTTCCTTTACCGTTACATGCCTGACCTGGAGCGCTACTTCCACTACCGCTACCTGGACGTGAGTACGGTGAAGGAGCTGACCCGTCGCTGGAAGCCTGAAATCCTTGGTGGTTTTAAGAAGCAGGGCACTCACCTGGCCCTGGATGATATCCGCGAATCCATTGCCGAATTGGCCTACTACAGGTCCGAAGTTTTTAAAATTTGACCACTTAAACCAAATTTGGCGGCTGGGGGTTGCAGAGGCTCTAATTTCGCTTATAATGCGCCCTCGCTTCCTGAGACAACTCGGGAAAAGCGCAAAAGAAAATTATGCGGCACTAGCTCAGCTGGTAGAGCGCAACCTTGCCAAGGTTGAGGTCACGAGTTCGAACCTCGTGTGCCGCTCCAATTTTCAAAGCTTAAAACGAAGCGGCACTAGCTCAGCTGGTAGAGCGCAACCTTGCCAAGGTTGAGGTCACGAGTTCGAACCTCGTGTGCCGCTCCAATTTTCAAAGCTTAAAACGAAGCGGCACTAGCTCAGCTGGTAGAGCGCAACCTTGCCAAGGTTGAGGTCACGAGTTCGAACCTCGTGTGCCGCTCCAATTTTCAAAGCTTAAACGAAGCGGCACTAGCTCAGCTGGTAGAGCGCAACCTTGCCAAGGTTGAGGTCACGAGTTCGAACCTCGTGTGCCGCTCCAATTTTCAAAGCTTAAAACGAAGCGGCACTAGCTCAGCTGGTAGAGCGCAACCTTGCCAAGGTTGAGGTCACGAGTTCGAACCTCGTGTGCCGCTCCAATTTTTAAAGCTTAAAACGAAGCGGCACTAGCTCAGTGCAGGGTAGAAAGTAGCGCAACCTTCTTTTCGCCCGTGAGACACTCGGCAGAGTCCACAGAATTAAGCGGCACTAGCTCAGCTGGTAGAGCGCAACCTTGCCAAGGTTGAGGTCACGAGTTCGAACCTCGTGTGCCGCTCCAAATTAGAAAAAGCCATCCTTCGGGATGGCTTTTTTGCGTCTGGGGTTCAGGACTGTCAGCTGGTAGAGCGCAACCTTGAAGGGTTGAGGTCACACTCTCTGCTAAACCACGGGGAACCTCGTGCGGCGCTGCAAATTAGAAAAGCCATCCCTCGGGATGGCTTTTTTGCGTCTGGGTTATAGAGCCGTCAGCTGGCAGAGCGCAACCTTGAAGGGTTGAGGTCACACTCTCTGCTAAACCACGGGGAACCTCGTGCGGCGCTGCAAATTAGAAAAAGCCATGCTTTCGGACGGCTTTTTGGCGTTTGGGGTTCAGGGCTGTCGACCGGCAGAGCGCCCCCCTCCTTTGAATGAAGTTAACCTGTTTTCAGGGGATTGCTTTGTCTGTAGATAGGACCAGGGTCACAGCCTCCAGAATACTGTGTGTGATCCCAGATCACTAAAGGGTGATGGCGTTCAAAATATCTTTTGTACAAAGTCACCATAATGAGGCTATACCTAAGATCAAACGCTTGAATTTGTGGAGAGATCCTATGCGCTTTAAACAGATGCGAGAGCTGCTCGAATACGTGTCACAGTGCCGGGTGGCGATGAGCAAGCTGTATGACCGCCTGGACCATCAGGCCGACTCATCCCGGGTTAAGCTGCTGCTGGAGTACTTACGGACCCACCAGCTCGAGGTGGCCGAGAAGATGGATCAGTATATCGAGGAAGCGTCTGATGGCGTGCTGGATACCTGGTTTAAGCGTCTGGATTACGATGACATCATCGAGGAGTGCAACGGCGTGGTGCTCGAGGGCGGTGCCGATGAGCATACGGTGATGAATCTGGCTCTGGATCTGGATAACAAGGTGCTGGGTCTGCTGCATCTGGCCCTGGAGCAATCCGAGCATATGGAGACTCAATCCGCCCTGGAAGCGGTGCTGGCTGCCGAGCGGATTCGTCAGCAGAGATTCGTCCACAACACGCTGCGCATGGACGATATTTGACACCGATCAAAGCCGGGTTCGATTAGACTGGAAGCTCGAGGGATGTTGGGGTACCTATCATTAACCTTGAGCGGATACAGATCACAGTAGTGATGATTCCGGCTAACCAATGACATAAGAAACGGTCAGGGCTTCCTGACCGTTTTTTTTCCCCTGATGGAGGCAAGATTCAGTAATGCGTAAGGCAACGGCGGCACTACCCTCAACCCTGTTTTCCGGTGCAACGGTAAGGAAATGGGAGCCCCTTCTGGCCAAGCAGCACGGGGTGCTGATGTGGTCTCTGATGGAGGAGGCGGGGCTGCGGGCTTGGCAACTGTTTCGTGAGCGCTGG
Source organism: Ferrimonas sp. YFM (assembly GCF_030296015.1). Classification (NCBI taxonomy): domain Bacteria; kingdom Pseudomonadati; phylum Pseudomonadota; class Gammaproteobacteria; order Alteromonadales; family Ferrimonadaceae; genus Ferrimonas; species Ferrimonas sp. YFM. Next base: position 4,041,976 of record NZ_AP027368.1, on the reverse strand, counting down.
CCAGAAGCCTCCGAACTGACCGTGGTCTGTGGCCGGGGCAACAATGCCGGTGATGCCTATGTTCTGGCTCGAAATGCTCTGGCTGAGGGCCTGACGGTTCGCGTCCTGCAGATTCAACCTGAGCGCCTGCTCAAGGGGGACGCCAAGATTGCCCAGCAGCAGTTCATGGATGCCGGCGGCCGATTCGAAGTCGCAGAAGCCTGTCGCCTGGCAGGGGCCAGTCATATTGTCGACGGCCTGCTGGGTACGGGTTTTGAAGGGGATCTGCGTCCGGAGTTTCTGGAGATGATCACCGCCATCAATGACAGCGGTGCCAAGGTGTTGGCTCTGGATCTGCCCTCCGGCCTCAATGGCGACAACGGTTATGTGGCAGAGGCGGTGGTTCAGGCGGATGTCACCCTGACGTTCGTAGGAGTGAAGCAGGGCCTGCTGACCGGGATGGCAGTGGGGTGCTGCGGTGATATCGTGCTGGCCCCTCTGGCCATTGGCGACGCCATGGCGTCTCAGGTGCGTTGTGACGCCTCCAAGGTGGGGTTCGCCGACTACCTGCACTACCTGGGGCCCAGGAAGCCTGATTCCCACAAAGGGGATCACGGGCGCATCGCGGTGATTGGCGGTAACCACGGCATGCCCGGCGCGGTGCGTCTGGCCTCGGAAGCGGCCCTGCGCAGTGGCGCTGGCCTGGTGAGCATCATCAGCCGCTATGAAAACCTGCCGCTGATTCAGGCTGGACGGCCCGAGCTGATGCTCTGGGGCAGCGACATCGCCGATATGGAGGTGTACCAGAGGGTCAGCTGGGGACAGGTCGTACTCTGTGGTCCTGGCCTGGGCAGCGGTGACTGGGCCTACCACATGTGGCGGGTGGCCCTGAACTCCGAGCGTCCTCTGGTGATGGACGCCGATGCCCTGAATCTGCTGGCCAAAAACCCG